>CAZAOK010000034.1:0-21696 GCA_964486725.1 uncultured Leptospiraceae bacterium | reverse complement strand
CACTGGCCTGTAAAAACATATCTAAAACTAAACCAATTCTATATATATAACCTCTGTTGTTGCTTTTTTTATAAAGTATCAGGCCAGCTTCTGGCCTTCACCGCAGTGTGCACGTAGTTGATCATGGTAACATAATCGAACACCGGGAGGCCCACCGCTTCCTGCACGGCAGCGGCGTAAGGGGGGAGGACGCTGCATTCCAGCAAAATTGCCCCCGTTTCGGGATGATCCTCTACCATCAAGCGGGCCCTTTCCACAACCTCGTTACGGATCACTTTCGAATCGAAAGATCCCTTCTCCTGTATAATGCCGTCGGCGAAGGCGGGCCCGTCCTGCATACCCCTGATAATTACATTAGATGGATCGGTTACCCCCGCCATCTCAAGCATACGGGGTACAAATTGAGTGTCATCAGCACAAAGAATTCCGGGCTTTTTACCGGGAGGCAGCATGGTGGAAATAAAAGGAAGCTGCAGCAGGCTGGAAAGAAAGACCGGCACCTCAACACTTTGTGCCACTTCTTTTTGATGTATCACCAGGTACCCGCAATCGGCGGTTATGGCTTTAACTCCCTGGGCAGCAAGTTCAGTCGCGGCGTCGATAATTTTCTGCACCATTTTCGTATCTTTGCCCAGCGCCAATTCAACGGTAAGCCCTTTTACCACATGGTAGCGCACGGGAAAATCGAATGTTCTGGCGTTTCCCACGTCCCCCTGTATAAAGGGTGTAAACGAATCAAGCATTATAATGCCTATATCTTCACCGTAACTTACCTGTCCCCTCTGTGCGTGAAAGATCATTTCTGAATTTCCCTCCAGTATCGTGCTTGACCGGTAAATTTTTGCGGTTTCCAGCTTTTCCTTAGTATCACCAGAACTATCAGCACAAAAAGTATAATACCACCCCTCCTGATTAAATGCAAATAGGGGAATAGTTGTTTTCCCCCTGCAATTCCAAGAATATACTTCCGGTGTACCATGTTCCCCGAGGGATACACCGAGAGAATAATCTTATTCCCTTCACTCCCACGCAGCACTATTTCATCTCCCGACACCATCGGGTCATAAGAAGCTATCAGGTTTTTTTCAGAATCGAAAATGTCCAGTTGAAAACGGCTGTCCTTATCACTGTCGATATACAGTGTGGCATTGTCAGCGGGCATGGGCATGGAATATGTACGGTAATACTCCCCTGGAATAAAAGAATCAATCACCGTTGTCTCAAATTCCTGTCCCCATGCGGCGGCCCTTTCCTTTATTCCCTGCAAGAGGCTGTATCCCCCCAGCCTGTATACGAAGAACCGCATATACTCTCGCTCCCACCTGCTGGAATGAAAGCTGGTGTAGTATGCCGTACCATCCCCTATTGCCGTGCGGACACATATGGGTCCTTCTTTTTGTCCCGAGGGTGTATGAAATTTTCCTGTTGCCAGCACTTCCCCCTTCGCGTGCTTCAGTGCCACCCAGCCATTATGGTTCATCACGAATCGAATCCTGGTCTCATTAAAAAACGCGGCAAGGTCTCCATCAATCTGCACATCGGCGGCTCCAATCATTCCCGAGTGGGGAAATTCCCTGAAAAACTCAAATGGAGAGGCGATTTCCTGCAGGTACCGGTACGAGAAATCAGAGAAATACGCTGTTTTCCCTTTCCGAAGAAAGCGTTCAATATTTTCATTGATCTTTTCATACTGTATTTCCCTGTACTCCTCAGAGAGGGTCACCCCCTGTATTCGATATCGTTGGGCAACGACGTTGATACTGGACTCAATGGCTGGCTCTACCCCGCATGGGAGACACAGCACATCCAGTTTCTCAAGATTTTCATAGTTCTCACAATCCCGAATGGATAAAGAGACATAGGGTATTTTAAATTTATCAAAGAGACGTGCGATATCATCAAAGCGGGCAGAAACCACTCCAACCCGGGGTTCTGCGAATAATGGACATATCAATATAACAAGAAAGACCGCTAATAATATGAGAATACACGTATTTTTCATGTTGCCCTACCCCGAGATGTCCCGTATTTCCCGGAGTATGCGGTTCCGATCATCCAGGTCTGAATATATTCCGTCATTTAAGCATTCGTAAGCCATCTGCATACAGAAAGATGCCATCTGCACGTAAATTCCACCATAGAGGGAATTGTCAAGAATGGGTTTACGAATCAGGTTTTTTGACAGGGGCCGGACCTTCTGAAAACCAATAATAACGCAATCGTAGAAGGGTATTGGCCGTCCTTTCTCGGTATCCTGTACCGCCAGTTCAGACATGTCCAGTGGTTCCCGTATACTGGCCGCATCTTTCATGGGACTGCCGTTAAGCACCCACCTCCTGTGCAGGCCATACAGCCTGTGAAGCTTGTTTCCTACCTGGTAAAAAAGATCACCGGTTATTGTCATGAAATGTTCAAGGGGGTTTACCGACCTCTTTCTCTGCTTAAGTGAATTGATAAGCTCTTCCCTGCTCATGCTGAAGGTGGGGTTGTTGGTTCTGTATACATGCATATCCCGAAGCAGGGCATCAAGATTTTTCATGTCATTGGAAAAACTTTCCTGCGCGAATATCATTCCTTCATGCTGAGTGCTTGAATGGGATTCGAAGAAAACCGTGGTGCCGTCAAGCAGCGGGGCATAGCTGTTGTTAAAAAAGTTGCTGCACACATCCAGAACAGAAAGGAAGTCACGGTTATACGTTTCATTATAGTCGGCCTGGCGCTTGTCAACCATGTACCTCTGTGTCTCGAAACCATATGCCAGCATGGATCTACCTTCATTCTCATAGTGCAGAAGCTGGTAAATCTCCTCGTATGGTTCCACGTCGGCCTTCAACGAACGGATATACTGCTGTTTTCTTGATTCCAGGTCTTTACCCATTTCTTTTAACACGTCGGGACTGTAATCCCATTCTTCGGCACTTACCCTTGGCGGTGCTGCCCGAAAATACTCTACCGCCTGGTCATAGGTAATGTTTTTCTGAAATACCAGGGTTTCCAGCATGATCATTAAGAGCTGCCCGGGTGTAGCGATGCCGTAATTGGATGACAAATGTTTAGAAAGGGCCGTACTTTCATCCGCAGTAGAAGGTAAAAATGATCTCACTGTACCGATGTAGTCATATACATGCTTCTCAACTTCGAGATTTTTTTTGCCGGATATTTTTTTCATGTCATCACTTTCACGGAGTTTATGTTCAAGAAGCTGTATCATCCGCTCCCGTGTGTCCACGTCAAGCAGTTGAAATGAAAAGAAATTTCTGCAATATGGTTCGAGGGCTTCTTCAAACAGGCGCCGGTCTATCCACTTCATTGAATCATAGCTGTAGCCGGAAAATGGGGACAGATCCATCCACCGTGAAAATACACGCAGGTAGTTGAAGTACACGGGGTCTTTAATATTTTCATCGCGAACAATATCGTGAAGCAGGGAAGGCAGTCTCTTTACTATCCTTGCCTGAAATGACTCAATGTCCTGAAAGAGGCGAAACAGCCTTCGGGTTGGTATAAGCCGCTTCTTAATGCCGATACCCAGGCGGTTACTGGAATGTATGAGATATCGTTTACGAAAAAGCTTCAGGTGCCGGTATTTTCTGTACAGCATGTTCACGTTAACCGGTGAAAGTTCCGGTCCGAATGGTTCTGCCATGCCAGCGTCAAACATGATCCCTGCCCCTGACGCGGCATCTTTGCGTATCCCCACCTTCCCATGCGGCCGTTCAGAGGTTTTTTTCTCTGGATACTGTTTTATGAGATCAATTATGGCACTGTATTTTTCTCCTGCCTCCACGGTATCGTTGTTCAGGAGTGCCCGCACCACCTTCATCTTTCCGGCAGGTATATCCCTGGAAAGCAGCATGGCCTTTGCCCGGCGTTCTAGTGATTTTATTTCGTTTTGATCCATGTATGCAGTATGCCTTTTTATTTCGTTCTTAGCAATATGTTTTTCGTTTGAAATTGTCAAGATTAAAAGGGGGTTTACCACAGAGGCGCAAAGAAACAGAGGAAGGATTGTTTAAAGGATCACCGCGAAGGCGAGGAGGACGCGAAGAGCGTAGAGAGAAAAGAGGTATTTATAAGGGATAGTCAAAAACATGACAGCAACAAGCTCTATCCTAAAAAGCCCCCTTTACTTCACAAAGGGGGCGACGCGGCGCGTCGGGGATTTCGTTCAGCATCATGTTCAGATAAACGTTATAATGTCTCACCAAGGAGGCACAAAGGCGCAGAGAAAAAAAAATAACCCCGCAGGTTGAGCGGGGTTATTTTGAGTTCTGGTTTATAATTGTATCTTAGTAGAGTTTCATTACGTAATTAAGTGTTAAAAATGCGTAATGGTTTCTGTCTTTCAGCTTGTAATCATCGTCAACGATGTAGTTGGTTTCGTAGACATATTCTGTTGAAAGTGAGATGAAGGGGGTAAACTTCAATACGAAACCGGTATAGAGCCTGTTCTTGTTGAAACTTTCCTGGGCATAGAAAGGTTCACCAACAAAAGGTGCATCATCTGAATCGTTTGTACCATCATCCTCAACCAAACCATAAAAAACTTCATCAGCAATGGTGAATGCGATGGATTCAGTTAAAGGATAATTTATTCGAAAAAGCTGTCGCAACAGCAGAGAGTACCCTTTCTTATCTTTAGCTTCGTCATAAAATTTGTTATGTGAATACACCTTGTTGTGAAATATTGTTCTACTCACCAGGGTTGCCTTGTCAAGCTTGTATTCGAAGATTGGAAGTACCTCAATATTATGAGAGTAAAGATATCCAAAATCGTTGTCAGGTCCAAAAGCCAGGTTACTAAAATCAAAACCCATGTAGTAGTACCATACCGGCAGTTTGAAGGTCAGCTTGTCAAACTTCTTAATGTATACCGGTCCAACGAAAAGTTCATACATGAATGTTTGAAGGGTATGCTCACCGTCTTTGATTTTACTCTTATCATGCCTGTAATACTCGTACCGGTGTCCCGGCATAACCACGAATGCCCAGTTTGGTGAGAGCAGGGCGGTGAAGTTTACGTATTCCCAGGTTCTTCCGGTATACTGTTTCTTCTCTGCAAAAGCGTTTTCGGCAAATACTCCGCTTACCATAACGGCAAGCAGCAATA
This sequence comes from uncultured Leptospiraceae bacterium, assembly GCA_964486725.1. Lineage (GTDB taxonomy): Bacteria > Spirochaetota > UBA4802 > UBA4802 > UB4802 > M55B154. Next base: position 16,586 of record CAZAOK010000034.1, on the reverse strand, counting down.
CGATAGTAAGTTTACATAGCTTCTTGAACATACAATAGTCCTCCATTTTTTATTCTTGGGTAGGGAAATAACGTTCCCGCTAAAGTTTGGTGCAAATAAAATTGCGAAAAAAATTTCACAATCTATACGTGACATTAAATATACTGTCAACGTTTTTCTTCCATTGTACAATAAAAAAACTGATCATCCTTCACTTCTCACTGTATCACTTCTCACTCAACCAAACATAACACTGTAATTTTTTATTGATAAATTATTCACGCCATCACATACTGACCGTGATTTTATTTCATGAAAATACAGGAGCATACCATGAGTGAGTACACGTATTATCTTGTTGAGAAGAAACCGCCCGTCGCGTGGGTGTACCTGAACAGGCCTGAAAAAAAGAATGCCATGAACCCCCCGGCATGGTGGGAAGCACCGTCGGTGTTCGAAGAACTTGATAAAGATGACGACATCAGGGTTATCATACTGGCAGGAAAGGGCCCCGCGTTTTCAACCGGTATTGACCTGGTTGAGATGGCAGGTGAGATAAAGGAACTTGCCGATCCCAACCAGAAGGGTGGCATCAAGCGGAGCCTCTTGCAGAAAATATACAAAATGCAGGAAACCATGACCTGCATAGAAAGATGCCGTAAACCGGTGATCGCCGCGGTGCACGGGTATTGCGTGGGTGCGGGGCTTGACATGATCACCGCCTGTGATATCAGGCTGTGCAGCAGCGATGCCCAGTTCACCCTTCGAGAAGCCGCAGTTGGATTTGTAGCAGACGTCGGGGTGCTGCAGCGAATCACGTATATCGTGGGACAGGGCATTTCACGCGAACTTGCCTATACCGCAAAATATATCGACGCGAAGAGAGCCAAAGACGTGCTGCTGGTAAACGAGGTATTTGACGACCAGGAAGCCCTGATGAAGGGAGCTCTTGAGATGGCAACCGAGATAGCAGAAAATTCACCACTGGCTGTACAGGCATCAAAGGACGTGTTGAATTATGGAATAGGCAAGACGGTTGATGATCAGTTAAAGTATGTTGCCTCCATAAGTGCCAACATCATCCCTTCAGATGACCTGTTCGAGGCATTTACCGCCTTCGCGGAAAAACGAAAACCAAAGTTCCCCGGAAAATGATAAAAGTAAGGTCATAATAAGAAAAGGGGGTGGATGCAGCCACTCCCCTTTCTGTACATTTTAAGAGAAACCTTTCTAAAACAGCTTTTTAAATTCTTTCTTAACCTTGTCTTCAGCCTTTTTTGTGGCCTTATCGGCAGCTTTTTTGGTGGCTTCCTTCGCGGCATCCTTAGCCACGTCGCCAAGGTCTCCCGCCGCGTCCTTTATCAGTTCCTGTAACTTGGGCAGCTTGGGACTTATAAGCTTTGTCTTTGGGCTTGTATAGGTTCCCGTAACCTTGTACTGTAAATACACCTTCCCCTCATCGTTCACCAGCTTCTTCATGGCAGACCCGGTGATCTTGTCTGACTTGACGTATTTCTGCGCGTTTTTGCCCAGCGCCTTCACACCCCTGTCAACGTTTCGCTGAATGCCCTTTTCAATGGACTTGTTGTACTGCTCATCCAGTGCCAGGTCAACATCCATGTTCACCGCCTTGTTATTGGTATTAGCGGTTCCCTGGAATGTCATGCGGTAATCACGGGTCTCGATCTTCCCGTTAGACAGCTTCACCACGCCAGCCTTGTACCAAACGTCCACGAACCCGTCTTTCCAGTCTATTGTATCTTTTAAGAAACCGAGTTTTCCTGAATATTTCTCAAGGGCCTCGTTTGACTTCATGGCGTCAAATATCTGCAGACCCGTCATTTTGCCTTTAGGGCTTCCCACCCTCATAGCCACTTCAGGATTCACCTGCCGTGTCTTCAAATCAAATGGCTTCACGTTACCGTTTGCGGACACCACGATATCAAATGAATCAACGGTACCGGTTGAAATGGTCCCGATGGTTTTAATACCACTGTTAATCTTCACCTTTACCTGGTTCTTGTTTTTCAGGTCTTTCGGATCGATGGCAATATCGTATACCTGCGTGGTGAGGTTATACAGCTGAACGGTCTGTTTCAGCTTGAGGTCCTTGAAGGTAACCGTACCGTTTTCCATACCAACCTTTCCGATAGTAACGCTCACCGGAAGATCATCCGCGGTAAAGGGACCGGATTTTCCTTTCGGTTTCTTCGCTTCCTCGGCTTTCTTACGTGCTTCCTCTTCCTGCTTTTTCTTCAACTCGGCCCTTTCTTCGGCTGTGAGCTTTTTGGGGGCCATAAGGTCGGAGAAGTTGAATGCCCCGTTGCTGTACCGTACAGCGTTAATTACCGGCTCATACAGCATGAGTTCACGCAGCTCCACGTTACCAGAAAGAAGGGGCATAAACTTCAGCTTGAACACGAATGCCTTCAGGCCAACGAAAATATCACTCTTTGGCACCGGTTTGTCTTTCAGCTTTTCAAGCTGTTTTGGTGTCTTGAAGTTTGAGATCTGTACTCCTTTCACCTCTATACCTGATACTACCGAGAAGATACCAACATCGATATCTTCGATGGCCACCTGCCGGTTCAGAGCTTTCTCCATCTGGTCTTCGATCATTTGCCTGTCCACGATAATCATTATCGCCACACTGGCAATGATGACAACTGCTATGATGGCTCCAAACATTATTCCAAGCCATTTCAATATCTTTTTCATCACGAACCTCCTGCATAAAATATTCCAGTAATATAAGGATTAATACTCCCGGTGGATAGTGGAGTCTCTTTTCACCGATTATATCGTATTGCAAACTGCAGAAAAGGCAAGCACGATTTTCCAACCAGGTATACTAATTATTCACGAACACCGGTGATACACCGTCAACACTCCCATACAGAATAACCCGATCAGCATTAAATTGATGTTGACAGATTACCAGGAATGTCTGACAAGTACCAGTAGAGTGATAGCTCACTCTACTGGTACTTGTCAAAAACATGAAATGCTGTTGTATCTGCAACTTATTTTTTAGTTCAGTCGTTCGGTTTTAGTTGATTTTATTTACAATACAGTATATACAAATTTACGGGGAAATTGTTATCTTACGGGAAAACCTGATTGCTCACATACCTTTACCAGGGAGTGTTCCATGGAAAAGACAACCACCATTACCCACATAACCCGCAGGGGCATGATGCTTGCAAACCGCATTCGAATGATCATGGCTGCCGTCCTTATTCTCGTCGTGGGTGGAGCCGCGGCTGATAACAGTTTTGCCATCAACGTTACATACATATCAGGACTTACCCTCTTTATAATACTGGCATTGATAAACTATTTCGCGGCGAAAAAGGATACGCACAGTTTTGTTCTACAATATGCTACAGTATTCATAGAAGTGAGCATACCCACCATACTGAAGGTGGCCCATGCTTTTACCGACTACCCTCACATGATAGTGAACGAAAGCGTTGTGTTTTCCGCCTACCTCCTGTTTATCATGATTACCCTGCTACAGAACAACCGGCGTCTTACCTTTTTCGCGGGAACTGTCGCGGTGCTTGAATACACCGCCCTTATCCTTGCAGCCATTTTCATTCTTCAGACTCCGGCGAAATCAGGAACCTTTACATTTGGATACATCATCATTGATGACGAGATCGGAAAGCTTGTGATACTCATTGGTTTTACCCTTGTCTGCGATACCATTCTGAAAAACCTCACCGCTTTCGCCACAAGGGCCCTGCAGCAGGAGGACATCGCCCGTAAGCGTGCAGGTTTCCTTGAAAAGACAATAACTACCCTGCGTACCATGAACAGAGATCTCTCCGGGGTAAGCACCTCTCAGCAGGAGATCTGCGGGAAGTTTTCCACCGTGTCACAAGACCAGGCGGCTATGAGCGAAGAGCTTTCATCCATTCATGAAGAACAGCTGGCTTCAATCGAATCTATTACTAACGCCATGAATGACCAGAGCCGAGAATCAGACCATACACGGCAGCTTGTCAGCTCCCTGCAGGAAAGTCAGCAGCGCGTCATCTCGCTCAGTGGTGAACTGCTGAAAATCATTGAGCACATCGGAGATTCATCCCGTAAAACGGAATCAAGCCTCAGCGATATGAGCGGCATGATGAAGGTAATCAGTGAAGGGGGGGTGTCTATCACCGGTTTCATTTCAGTTATCAATGACATAACCGACCAGATAAACCTTCTCAGCCTGAACGCCGCCATCGAGGCAGCCCGGGCGGGAGATCATGGCAGGGGATTCGCGGTTGTTGCCGACGAGATCGGTAAACTTGCCGTAGCCACTTCTGACAACGCCAGTGAAATATCTTCACAGCTTGAACGTATCAGCGCGGATATCAACAAGGGGGGAAGCCTGGTAGAAGCCACCCGTGATGCTATCGGAGAGGTTCTCAATCTTATCGAAAACAGTAGCCAGAATATAAGCGAAGTAAGAGAGGCAATGCAGAAACAGGATGACGATATTCTTGCGGTGGGTACGCAATCTGAAAACCTTGACCAGCTTTCAAAATCCATACTTACATCAACCAGCGAACAGCAGTCTTCCATGGAAGAAAGCACGGCATCGGTACAGAAAATATCACAGATCGCCCAGCATATAGCCCAGTACAACCAGGAAATACTGGAGCTGGCCGAAGTTATAGGACAGAAGGCCAACCAGATGGAGGAATTGATAGAAAACATGGACGGGGAAAAATAAACAGCCAGGCACAAAAAAACCGCCCCTTCATGTATTCTTTTATTACACGTTCCCGGGCGGTTTTTAAATGCATTCTACAACATCATGTTAGCCGGCGGCTTTCTGTGCTTTTGGCTCAATTTTTTTGAATGTAAGCTCCTCACCGTTAAAATCAACCTTGATTCTCTCATCGGAGATAACATCCCCCTCAAGCAGCCTCATTGACAGCGGATTGAGAATATTTCTCTGAATAGCACGCTTCAACGGACGGGCCCCATACTGCGGGTCAAACCCCACGTCAACCACGTGATCAAGGGCCTTGCCGGTAAGCTCGATCTGTATTCCTCTTTCACGCAGTCTCTTCGCCACGTCTTCAAGCTGCAATATCACGATACTCTTGATATGCTCACGGGCCAGAGGATTAAAGATAATGATCTCATCAACCCTGTTCAAAAATTCAGGCTTGAAGTAATTCCGCAGCTCATTATGTACTCCGCTTTTCCTGTCCTCAAGTGGGATATTGGGATCGCTGATATAGGCGGTTCCAATATTTGAGGTCATAATTATTATGGTGTTCCTGAAATCAACCGTTCTCCCCTTGGCATCGGTAAGCCGGCCCTCGTCAAGGATCTGCAGAAATATATTAAACACGTCAGCGTGGGCCTTTTCAATCTCGTCAAAGAGTACCACCGCGTACGGCCGGCGCCGCACAGCCTCGGTTAGCTGTCCCCCTTCATCATATCCCACGTATCCAGGCGGGGCCCCGATAAGCCGGGACACGGCATGCTTTTCCATGTACTCAGACATGTCTATTCTTATGATAGCCTTTTCATCGTTGAAGAGAAACTCGGCCACGGCTTTTGCCGTTTCTGTTTTACCTACACCGGTTGGGCCCAGGAATATAAATGACCCGATAGGCCGGTTTGGATCCTGCAAGCCCGACCTTGATCGTCGTACCGAATCTGATATGGCCTGTATTGCCTCTTCCTGTCCAACAACCCTGTTCTCGATAATGCGTTCCATCTTGAGAAGCTTGTCCTTCTCACCTTCAAGCATCTTGCTGACGGGTATGCCCGTCCATCGTGAAACAACGGCGGCGATCTCCTGTTCGGTCACTTCTTCTTTAAGAAGCTTTCTGTCCTTCTGAATTTCTTCAAGCCTGCGGTTCTCGTTCACCAGCGCCTGCTCCAGTTCTCTCATCTTTCCGTACCTGATCTCGGCAACAAGGTTGAGATTCCCTTCACGCTCGGCACGGGTTTCCTGTGCCTTCAGGTTGTCCATCTCTTCCTTGATGCGTCGTATCTCAACGATCACCTCTTTCTCGTTCTGCCACTGACCGGAAAGCTCGTTCTTCTTTTCGTTCAGGTTGGCCAGTTCTTCTTCGATCCTGCCAAGACGTTCCTTTGACGCCTTGTCCTTCTCTTTCTTCACCGCGGCTCGCTCAATGGAAAGCTGCCGAATGCGCCGCTCAACCTCGTCAAGCTCAATGGGCATTGAATCGATCTCCATCTTGATAAGGGATGCCGACTCATCGATAAGGTCTACCGCCTTGTCGGGCAGAAACCTGTCGGTGATGTAACGGTCTGAAAGCATGGCGGCGGCAACAACCGCTGAGTCGGAAATGCGTACCCCGTGATGCACCTCGTATCGTTCTTTCAGTCCGCGTAGAATGGCGATGGTATCTTCTACCCCCGGCTCGCTAGTAAAGACGGGCTGAAATCGGCGTTCAAGCGCCTTGTCCCGCTCTATGTGCTTCTGAAACTCGTTCAGGGTGGTCGCCCCTATACAACGAAGTTCACCCCTGGCAAGGGCGGGTTTCAGCATATTTGACGCGTCTACCGCCCCTTCCGCGGCACCGGTGCCGATGAGGGTATGCAATTCGTCGATGAACAGCACCACCTCCCCGTCAGACTCCTCAACCTCGTTGATAACGGCCTTCAGCCTTTCTTCGAACTCCCCCCTGAACTTGGCACCCGCGATCAGGGCACCCATGTCAAGGGCAACCAGTCTCTTGTTTTTCAAACCCTCGGGAACGTCCCCCGAAACCATTCGCTGGGCAAGCCCTTCCACGATAGCGGTCTTTCCAACGCCGGGTTCCCCGATAAGCACGGGATTGTTCTTAGTGCGTCGTGAAAGCACCTGCATCACCCTGCGAATCTCGTCATCCCTGCCGATTACCGGGTCAAGCTTGTTCATGCGTGCCATCTTCGTCAGGTCGCGGCTGTAACGGTCAAGGGCGTTATATTTTTCTTCAGCGGTTTCGTCGGTGGCACGTTTGCTGCCTCGAATATCCTGCAGCACCCGGGCAATATTCTCAGGGATGAACCCGTGGGCGTTGAGGATCTTTTTGGCCTTTGTATCACCGGTTTTGGCAAGTGCGAGAATCAGGTGCTCGGTGCTGAGAAACTCGTCTTTCATCTGCACCGCCTCGTTCCATGCTTCGTTCAGCACGTCACGCAGCTCCGGCGACATGGAACCACCGCCAGGCCCCGCCCCGTATTGCCGGGGCAGTGAATCGATAACGGCATCCAGCTCTGATTTTATCTCCTGGGGAAAAATCCCCAGTTTCTGTGCCATGGGAGTAAAAATGCCCCCGTCCTGCTCAATCAATGCCTTCAGCAGGTGCTCGGGCTGAATATCCGGGTGATTATGCTCGGTAGCAATATTTTGCGCGTCATACACAGCATTCTGTGTCTTCAATGTCATCTTGTCCATTCGCATAGACAGTCCTCCAAAAATATATACGTGACAAATCAGATAGTGTTACATAAGGAAAGCGTTAGTTGATACTTTTGTTTTACTACAATATACACAGATCACGGCAAATCGTCAACTGTCACCAGTCCCGAACGTCCTTCCTGGCCCCTTTTACACTGCGAATTTGTGTCACCTTCACCGTAATGAACCATATTGGGGGACTGAAGAGTCCCTCCTGGCGGTAATGGTCCTGGCGAACTATTATCTCTTTTAACGTGGCATTCATCATCTCCGGAACAAACTGGCCGGTAACCCCTGTTATAAAATGATACGGGCTGAAGGTGAGACCATACGGAGCAGCCGGCTGGGGGACGGGGGACACCCCGAGCAGAAACTTGTCACCTGCGTTTTTCTTCTTTCTGAAAAAATCCAGGTCTTCTTTTCTAACCACGTTCACCCATACTGATCGGGCACCATCGGTAAGCATAACACGGGCCATTACCCCGTCATCACCTGGTTGCCTGCCGGTGATACCTTCACCCGCCATCTCAAAAAGCCTTTTGACATTATTCTCAAGATCTTTACTGTTTAAGATCCTCGTGCCCGAGATGCGTTGATATGCCTTCTCCAGGTCGCCTGGCTCAAGTACCCGCACCCTGTTCTCGTAAAATATTTCATCAACGAAACCCCTTGGCCTGGCAGATGCCATGGTTCCCTCACCACGCCGTATGAAAACCCCCTTCTTCCACCTGTCTCCCGGCACCTGGCCATGAAGCAGCCGGCCCCCCTCCATGAACACATCAATGGCATTCCCCTTCAAGTCAAACATCCGCTGATGGTATGTCACATCCAGGTAGAGTCCCCCGGTAGACGCCGCGATGCGCTGCAGGGCTCTCCTGTTCCGCAGGTGCAGTTTTCCCCCCGCTATAATGTTCACGGAAATATCATTTTTTTTCAGCCTGTAAAAATACTGCTGCAGTGAAGAATAATCTACACCGGGTGAATTAATCAGCAGGCAGGCGGCCTTCGCTGATCCTTTTCTCCAACTGAATGAACGGGAAAGATAAGACAGCCACTGCTTCACACCCTGCAGTGATGATCCTTTCTGAGAATCAAGTTTTTCCAGGTTTTTTTTCAGGGAATACGGCGCGGTAGCCGCTTCAACAGTACATGAGGGAGGCCTGCACCCCACCAGGGGCACGACAAATATCCTGGTATCCGACGCCCAGTTAATTGATACCGCGTCCGCCATTTCTGATATTCCTTTACGTGCATCATCCATCTCATGGGCCGTATTATAAGAATTATCCATAAGCACCACCAAGTCAACACTGCCAGGGGTGTCCTGTCGCTTCTGTTCTGAAAACTGGAAATACAGCGCATCTATCTCTTTTTCAGCCAGATCAAAGAGGGTGGCGGCCTCCTCCTCGGAGCGCACCACCACCGTATCCCTTTTAACCGAGTACAAAAGGCTTTGCACGCGGTAAGTATTTCCGGTAGCGATAATGGTTCCCGTCTGTATGTAATCAATATACCGTGTTTTTCCAAGCAGCTTCAGCTGATCCCTGTCAATCACCTCCCGGGGATTGATGGATAGTGATTTCATGTCACGGGCAAGCATGTCTGGTGAGTAGATGTCCATGCCCCGTGATATTCTTGCCGCCATACCCGAAAGCAAGGCGTACTCAATACCGGTCTCTTCACTTACTGATGCTGAACTGCTTTCCACCCGATATGGAATAACCGCAACATCTCCCAGAACAGGCATGTCCATCGCGAAAAAGACAGCACCGGTAATGAGGAGTACTATTATGTGTGTAACCCGTCCTCTCATCATCTTTCCCTCTTCTTGAAGAGTGCGAAGAAAAGTCCTCCGGCAATAAACCCGGCCACATGGGCAACCCATGCAACCCCGCCGGCATCACCCGCGGCACGTGAAAACATGTTAAAGACCTGCAGTAAAAACCAGATGGGAAGAAACACTATGGCAGGAAGACGAAGAACAAAAAACAGCATCCACACCCGAATTCGGGCAAAAGGGAAAAGGAAAAGATACGCTCCCAGTATCCCCGACACCGCACCCGAGGCCCCCACCAGTGGCTGGCAAAGGGTTGGTTCTGCCAGGGTAAAGAGCAGGCCGCTTAAAAAACCGATGAGCAGGTAAAACACAAGGAACCCCGACCTGCTCATCCTGTCTTCAACATTGTTTCCGAATATCCACAGGTAGAGCATGTTGAAGAATATGTGCAAAAAATTTCCATGCAGAAACATATACGAAAAAAAACCGACGTACGGGTGTACCCCCGATGAATCGGGAAGGTTGTGTCCCCCTATCACTTCACAGGGAATGAGGCCATACTCAACAATGGAGCCCTCAAATCCAGGTTGTCCAAAAACCTGGAAGTAAAACACCACCGCGTTTGCCAGTATCAGCACCCACGTAATAACGGGTGCATTCCTGGTGGGGTTTTCATCCCTGTATGGTATAAACATGGTTAATCCAGTGACAACCCGTCATATATATATTTCCTCTTCTGAAAGTCTATTTCAGTTTTTCCAGACGCAACGTAGCTTGCCCCGCCAACATTTACACCTTCAGGCAGGGTACAATTTTTCCCGATAAGGGTAACACTGTTATAGAGGGCCCGGGGGTAGGTGCTGTTTTTTAACTGTTCAGTATCTGTACCAATACGGCAGCGGCCAATGTTTACCCACACCTGGTTTTCAGGCTCTTCTTCTGTTCTCTCATCGATTACACTGCGGGTAATACGTGCCCCTCCCCCTATCCTGTTATAGGGAAGCACGATAGAATCACGAATCACCGCCTTCTCACCCACACGTACCCCGGGAAACAAGATAGAGTTTTCCACCACCCCGTGAATCTCGCATCCATCAGAGATAAAAGAACCCTTAACATTGGCATTGCTCCCCAGGGAGGCATACCCGTGAAATTCGATTTTGCTATCAAGCAGCGAATTGTAAAAAATTTCATCAACCATCTCTTTATTACGCAGAATCTCCATGTTATGCCTGTAATATTCAGCAACGCTGTGTACAGGCCAGCAATGAATGGGGAAGGTGTCCTTTCTTATCCCCTTGTTTATGAGATTATTGATTATCATCTCGAACACGTTTGGAGAACTGCTCCTGTCTTTTATGGCCCGGTCTATTACATCAAGCACCACCCGCTGACGGGCAACCAGCACCCGGTGTGCCATGGTGGCCTTACCGTTAAATTTCAGCTTGTACAGCACCGAATGAGCCTTGCTTTTCCTGAACCGTTGCATCAGACTTGCAAAGTCAATAAGAGAAGGGTTGTCCCCGTTATAAATGATGTAAAAACTGGTATTGCTGTCCATTATGAGGTTATAGGTAAACCGTGCGTCCGAAAAACCCCCGGTCAGCACCTTCACCGGCGGAAATTTTTCATCCTCGAAGGGACCGTACCGCTTCACATACCCGGCAAGATCGTCTTCCACGTCACTGTAAATTATGGTTCGCCGCGCCCCTGACTGCATGGCATTACCGAGAATAAAATCCACTACACGAAACTTGCCGCAAAAGGGAAGCATATACCGAGATCGCCCCTCGGTAAGAGAAAGCAACTGGTATTGCTCAGTGGATGGATATGATATAATTGTTACGTCTTCCATGAAATCTCTGTTTAAAATGTAATATATTTTGATGATATTGCTAAAACTTCATGACAGTACTACCAGATCAGGCAAAATCAATCAATTACTTTGTCGGATATATGGTGAATTATTATTCTTGATTTTTCATTTCTCTTCACCAACAGTTTACTTATTATGAAATATTGTACTGTCACTGATAACACAAGCGGAAAAAAGATCAGCGTACCGGAGGGCACACTTCTTTCTGACGCGGCCCTTGAACTGGGAATACCCCTGCCCACCCCCTGCGGGGGCAAGGGTATATGCGGGAAATGCACCATACGGGCACAGGGAGCCCTGTCCCCCCCCACCGAAAATGAAATTGCCGCGGGAATAACCGCTGAATCTATTCGTCTTGCATGCCAGGTGTCGGTTATCGGTGATGTAATCCTCCACCCCTCCCAATCAGCCATAGTACGGGCCCCCCTGCCCGGACAACTTGATCCTGATGCAGCCTACGGTATGGCCATAGACATCGGCACCACCACCATGGAGTTTTCCATGGTTAACCTTACAACCGGCCAGGCCCACAGGGGCATTCAGATGCTCAACCCCCTCAGGCGCTGGGGTGACGATGTAATATCAAGAATAGCCGCTGCCGCCGCCCCTTCAGAATTTGACAGGCAGGTTGCCCTGCTCAGAAACACTATCATGGGTGAATTGCACCAGGTATGCACCGAGTGGGGAATCCCAGCCTCCAGCATACACAGGGTACTATGCGCGGGAAACACCACCATGCAGTATTATCTCGCCGGTCTTGACGTGTCCCCGCTGGGCAGGCATCCTTATACCGCCGATGTTCTTGATTTTCCCCGGATTGACATACACGGGGAGTGGGCACAACAATTTCCCAATGCCAGGATGCAGGCACTGCCGGCAGCAGGTGCTTTTTTGGGGGGGGACTTCATGGCCGGCCTTTCACTAACCCTTGAAGATAACCCGGATGATTCAGTGTTTTTCATAGACATCGGCACCAACGGCGAGATGTTTCTGCTCACCCCGGAAGGACGCATATACGCCACCACCTGCGCCATGGGACCCGCGCTTGAAGGAATGTCAATGGCCTCGGGAATGACCGCAACCGGCGGAGCCATTACCCATGTGTATTCCGAAGGTGATACCTTTTCTTTCCATGTATTAAATAATGAAACCCCCAGGGGAATCGCGGGGACAGGCTATATCGACCTCACCGCCCTGCTTCTTGACGGGGGCATACTGAAAACAGACGGCGCATTCGGGGACGTAGAATATTTGCATCTGCCCCCTCCCTTGCGAATCGACCAGTGGCACAACATGAAAACAATATTTCTGCAGAATGATGTGCCCTTCACACAGAAGGACGTGAGAAACCTGCAGCTTGCCAGGAGCGCCAGTTATACCGCCGCCAGGCTTCTGCTTAAAGAGGCGGGGTGCGGTGAAGGGAATGTTTCCAGGGTAATCCTGGCTGGAGCCTTCGGTGAAAACTTAATAATACCAAATTTCCAAAAGCTTTTCTTTCTTCCACCGTTTGACAACGCACAGTGGTCATTTGCGGGTAATACCAGCCTTGCGGGTGCACAAAAAGCATGCACAGATCCATCCTTCATGGAGAAAACCGCGGCACTGCGTGAAAAAATCAATGTAGTGGAATTAACTACCCATCCTGACTTTAACGAACTGTTCATGGATTCACTTGACTTCAAAGAATAGACTTACAGCTTCCATGGAACAGCATCGGGATGCACCACGTGCAGGTGCAGCTTTTCGTCGATGAAATCCAGTGACGCGAAGATGGGTTCTGCCATTTCACGCACGGTATCGCATTCGGGGGAAACCAGCACCAGCCTGAACCGGTTGAATCCGTTATCGTCACGTTCGCATTTGCCCCTGAGCCCAAGGGTGGGCAGCAGTCTGAAAAGGTCACCCATGTCAGATATACTGGTAAAATATATTAAAAGGGTGTTACCAACATTCAGTTTTCCCGACAGCAGCAACTGTCCGGTGTTGTCATCCGGGCCAGAATATTCCATGTGTGAAAAAACCCCGGGAGGACACTGACATCCAAGCACATCCTGGACAAATGATTTCATGTCCTGGCAGGTATTTTTCATAACAGCTTATCCAGTGATTCGTGTACATTCAGGTATTCGTTGATTTCGGTATAGTTAAATGTATTTTTAATGTTTTCACTCACGCCCACCATGGCAAAAAAAATGTGATTTTTTTTGGCGAACTTTCGGATATTCATCAACACACCCAGACCAATGGAATCCATCGCGAATACCTTCTCAAGGCTGAGGATAACCCGTTTCACAGAAGATTCGGTTATCATATCTATCACTGTATGATTAACTCCCATAGCATCGGGAGTGACAAGATCACCACTAAACTCGATGAGAAGTACATTGTCTATTATCCTGTCAGTTACTTCCATTCATCACCACCCGCGTTACAATAATTACCAAAACCGGTACAGTATATACCACACCCTATTAATGAATGCAAGCCGTTTTCTTTTTTCTGTACACCCGGCGCTCAGTTGGAGATGGTGCGTTCAAGAAACTCTTTCAGTGTACCTTCTTCGTAGGCAGCGGTAAGTTTTCCAAGGGCAGCATCATCAGCCACCACCCCTTTCAATATGGCACCCCTCTTTGTGGATTCAATACCGGAAAAAGCGGGGTGATTTTTAAGTAATTCACGGGCTTCCCTAAGGGCGGTGAGTATCACTTCGATGTTTTCAGGAATATGCGAAGCGATTTCCCTGCGCAGCCTTGCAGCCATGGCGGGAGAAGAACCACTGGTAGAAAGGGCCATAATAAGTTCACCCCGACGCTCAAAAGATGGCAGTATAAAGGTACAATTGGGGGGATCATCAACGGCATTTATAAATATTCCCCTTTTCTCCGCCTCAGCATACACCTGCCTGTTCACCCCCGGCAGGTTGGTGGCGGAAAAGGCAAGCATGGCCCCTTTCAGATCTCCCTTTTTATATTTCCGTTTTTTAATCGTAATGGCACCCGCCGACTGCCCCGCCATCCTTTCAAGCTCGGGGTGCACCCATGGCGTGATCACCTGTATTAACGCTCCCGCTTCATACAGGTCCTCTACCTTGCGGAGGGCCACCTCGCCTCCACCAATAACCACCACCTTCTTTCCCTCAAGCTGCATCAACAGTGGATATAATGCCATCATCCCTCCAGTTCACGGGGCATGGGATAATATTCACCCGCTTCTTTCAGCTGCATTCGCTTTTTTTCGTCTATGCCGATCTCTTCGTCCGTAAGAAAACACTGGGGGTCAGGTGCCCACGCATCGTTGTATGTACGGTATGCCCGCACACGCATGGCGCCGGTACACATGTGGGTGTATTTACACACCCTGCAGCGTCCCCTGATATGCCCGGCCTTGTGTTTTAATCCCTTCATGAGGGGATCGCTTTCGTCCATCCATATGTCCCCGAAATTTCGTTCCCGAACATTGCCGAAGGTGTAGTCCTGCCAGAACTGGTCAGGGTGCACATTGCCGAAAAAATCGATGTTGCCGATACCCACACCTGTTGAATGGGCCCCTCCACCGTTCCAGCTGAGAAGCTCTGCAACCTCTTCTGCACGGGCTGGGTTCTCTTCACGCAGCCTGCGGTAGATGTACACCCCGTCAGCATGATTATCAACGGTGAGAATGTTTATATCCAGTCCCCGGTCAAAGTAGTCCCTGGTTCGCTGCATGATGATGTCCATGGCGTTCCGGGATTCCCGGTGAGTGAGGTCGTCCTTGAACATGTCCTCCCCCCTGCCTGAATAGACCAGGTGATAGAAACAGGCACGGCTGATGCCTTCACTCTCGATGAAATCAAATATCCGGTGCAGATCCTGGTAATTTCTGCGGGTAAGGGTCAGCCGAAGGCCCACACGCTGGCCAACGGCAAGGCAGTTCTCGAATCCCTTCATGGCACGGGTAAAAGCCCCTTTTACACCCCGAAACAGGTCGTTCACCTCTTCCATGCCGTCAAGGCTTATCCCCACGTAGACAACACCTGAGTCTTTGATGCTGCGGGCGGCGTTTCTGTCTATCAGTGTACCGTTAGTGGATATAACAGGCCGCATCTCCTTTCCGGATGCCCGCTCTATCAGGGTGTAGAGGTCTTTGCGCATCAGGGGTTCTCCCCCTGAGAACAGCAGGGAGGGCACGCCGAAAGCGGCAAGTTCGTCAACAAGCTTGAGTCCTTCATCGGTGGTAAGCTCCCCGCTGTAGCTCTGGTTCTCAGAGTCTGTATAACAATGCACGCAGCGAAGGTTGCAGGTGCGGGTGGTACTCCACACCACGATGGGACGACGCTGGCTTGCCAGAACAACCCTCTTGTGCGGGCTGTTCCCGTGGGAATCCTTCACACCCGCGGTTCCATACCTCAGGCTGTCACCCGTTGATTCACCGCTGCAATATAGTTTTCCTATGTCGATCATATATGTTTACCTTTTTAAAAAATTAACCACAGAGACACCGAGACACTCTGTTTCTCTGCTTCTCTGTGTTATCATTAATCCCTGTTGAAATATTTTACTCTTTCTTTCTTGAATTCCCTGAGGGAACGCAACACCTGGTAGTGGTGGAGGCCCGATTCTTCTTCAAGGCCGCGAATGATTGCCGTAAGCTCATCTTCTGAGCGGGCATGTATCATGGCAAAGAGGGGGTATTCCCATCTTCCCGGGTAGACCGTTCGCAGGTAGAGGTGGGAAATGGAGGGTTCCCGGCCAAATACCTCCTGCACGTCAGCCAGTTGTGTACCTGTATCCAGTTTCCAGGCTGTCATGGCATTGGCGGTATACCCCGCGTCACGGTGACGCAGCACCGCCCTGAAGCCCCGCATGATACCATCTTCCCGCAGACCGCTGGCCAGGTCAAGAAGCTCATCCTCTTCCATGTCTGTATGGTTGTCCTCCGTCAGCCGGGCGAAGGGCCTGGGGCCAACCGGCAGGTCATGCTGCAGCAATCGCACCGCCTCCTTCTCCCTTTCGGTCAGCTTTCGGGCACCCTTTTTCCCGGGATCCCCATTATGACTTTTACTCTCCGATGAGATATTTCCGCCTCCCACCGCGAGCTTTACTCCAAGTTTCATCATACGTTCGTTACGAAGCAGCAGGTGATCCTCTGCCCCGGCCTGGTCTGCCATGCGTGCAGCCTCTTTTTGCAATGATGTTGAAGGTGGTACTGCCAGCGTGAACCAGATGTTATACCGGTGATCACGCAGGTAATTGTGACTCACCCCCGGGTGCGCATTAATAATTTCCGCGGCATGTGCCACCTTCTCATCCGGCACACAGAATGCCACAAGACTTATATCATATCCCATTTTCTCGTCACTGAAAATGCCGGCGATATTTCTGATAATACCCCCATTCTTGTACTTCGTAACAATCTTCATAACATCACCAGGCATCAAGCCCAGCCCACCGGCCACCTGGTGCTACGGCATATACACCATCGGCAACTCCTGCTGCACCCGTTTGCACACCCTCGATCCTTTTTCACTATACTCAGCCATTATATTCCATAAT
>CAZAOK010000033.1:0-36720 GCA_964486725.1 uncultured Leptospiraceae bacterium | reverse complement strand
CTTTCTTTACATTTGCTCTCGGAGGGTTGTCTGAGCGGTCGATAGAGGCGGTCTTGAAAACCGTTGGGTTAACAGCCCCGAGGGTTCGAATCCCTCACCCTCCGCATTTTTTTTCAGGAGAGATGCCCGAGTGGCCGAAGGGGGCTGCCTGCTAAGCAGTTGTGCCAATTACGGTACCGAGGGTTCGAATCCCTCTCTCTCCGAAGCTTCAATGATTATTACAGGTGGTTAACCTCCTTGAAATCATACAACACCATTGTTAAAAAACTTAAAGGTATTGAGATACAGGATACCTGGTATTATTATGCAGCCTACATTCCATTCATAGGCTGGCTCATTCCCCTCTTTACGAGGGAAGATGACCCTGTCGCCCAGTATCACGGTAAAGCCGGTTTAATTCTTTCAGTGGCATGTATTTTATCCGTGATGTTTTTACTTTTACTTAATTTCATAACCCCCATAGACTGGCGAATTTTCAGGTTCATACTGGTAATGCTGATCTACTGCCTGTACGCATTGTATGCCGGAACACTGGTGGCGGGGATAGTTTCTGTGCATCGAAATACAACGTTGCAATGGGATTTTGTACAAAAAATTATTGATAAACTGCCCATATAAGATATTCTATGTTGCAATGCGTCCATAGCTCAGTTGGATAGAGCGTCGGACTACGAATCCGAAGGCCAGAGGTTCGAATCCTCTTGGACGCACATTATTCCTTACCGGTAAAACCCCAGAGAAACATCCAGGTTAAATATGACTTCCCATGAAACATTTATGCGCACGGCACTAAAACTGGCACAAGAGGCAGCAGGTCTTAGCGAAATTCCCGTGGGTGCGGTTGTGGTGCGTGAGGGGGTTATCATCGGTTACGGTATGAACCGTAACCGTGAACTGCAAAACCCCACCCGTCACGCCGAGATGATAGCCATCGAAGAGGCATGTGGTGTAACCGGCAACGAGCGGCTGAACGGATGCAGCATCTACGTGACCAAAGAACCATGCGCCATGTGTGCCGGCGCCATCGTACATGCCCGTATCGATGAGGTGTATATCGCTGCCGAAGACTACCGTTTCGGTGCCTGTGGTACCGCCCTGCAGGTATGCGGAAATCCCCGGTTGAACCATGTCCCCCTCATACATTTTGGATTGCTTCGCGAAGAAGCATCATCCCTGCTCTCATCGTTTTTTCAAAATATCAGGGGAAAAAGAGAATAAGTATTTTACACTTTCCGCATTCTTGGGGAATTGAAAACAGTTCTTACTAACTAAATCTATGAAATCGCAATTTACATAATTTTTTTAACCGCAGATAAATGGAATTAAGTGAAAAGTGAAAGGTGAAAAGTTAGTAGTGACGAGTGATCATAATCATCCGCGTTTATGCTTCGGCATCGCTCAGCACAAATCGAGCGAAGCGGGCGGTTAATTTATGTTGAGCCGTATTTTATTTGCATTCTTCATAATTCAATTGTATTATCACAAAGGTAAGTAGAATAAAAAAGTGAACATGTAAGCCGGGAGGGCTGATGATAGTGAAGTTACTTGTTACCATAATTGGATGCACCCTGCTCACTGCCGGATGCTGGGGACCCCGTCCATCATCACCTGGAGTTGAGAAAGGGAAACTCAAGAAGTGCCCGGATACCCCGAATTGCGTGTCATCCCAGGAAGCAGGCAGTCATTTCATCGAGCCTATTTCTTTCAGCAGCAGCATGGAAGAGGCGCGGCATATCCTGCTTGAGGTGTTGAAGAACATGAAAAGGACAAAGATAACCACCAGCCAGGAAAATTACATACACGCCGAATGTACTTCACTACTTTTTCGTTTCGTTGACGACGTGGAGTTCTACCTTGACGATAACGCCAAACTCATCCACGTACGGTCAGCATCACGGGTTGGTCGTTCAGATTTCGGGGTCAACAGGAAACGAATTGAAGAGATACGGGAGAAATTTGAAACCATGCAGGGGGCAGATACTCCCTGACCTTCAATTTTCACTCAGGGGTTTCTTCCATCTTCTTTGTCAGTATTTCTTTTCCCAGCACAGAACCACCGTGACCGCACCATCTGCCTTCAAGGCGACTACCATCAGAAACTATCCTGTATATCACGATACCAAACCACCCCCCTTCGCTGTCAGTATATGCCACTGAAAAATAATCATCCTGCGCGATCCCGGTTCCAACGTAGCGCGTTCCCACTTTCCATGCTACCCTGTAGGAATCACCATTTCTTTCAATCAACGCCGTACCTGTATACGAACCCTTTCCACCGGGATTGCTTCCAGTGACATCATACCTGCCTGAAAGATCAGCCCCTGAAAGAGACCCTGCCTTGAGCAGAACAAGTATCACACATGCATAGAACAGCTTCATCACATTACCTCCGTGATTACACCATTACTACCCTGTCATTCTTTAATGCTGTGATTTCGCCGATGATAACCGGCGATTCGCCGGAGTTTCCAAGGGCATCAAGAGCGGCATCAGCAGTCTCTTTTGGAAATACCATCATAAGCCCTATTCCCATGTTAAAGGTCGTAAACATTTCTTCCTCTTCGACCTCCCCTTCTTTCTGCAGCAGGTGGAATATGGCAGGTATACTGAAAGAAGACCGCTTAATGGTGGCGGCACAGGTTTCGGGCAAGATACGGGGAATATTCTCATAAAAGCCACCGCCGGTTATATGCACGATACCGCGTGGAACCACACCCTTGTCCACGCATGACAATACCGCCTGCACGTATATCTTTGTGGGTTCAAGAAGAACCGGCCCCAGTGCCCCGCCCAGGTCATCTACTTTTGTATCAACAGTATATTTTTTCACGTTAAACAATATCTTCCGCACCATGGAAAAACCGTTTGAATGTATTCCAGAAGAAGGGAGTCCAACTATCACGTCACCCGGTTTTATTCCGCTTCCGTTGATTATGGAGGCCCTGTCCACAACCCCTACCGAGAAACCCGCGATATCGTAATCATCAGGCTCCATCACGTCAGGGTGTTCAGCGGTCTCCCCGCCGATAAGTGAACATCCCGCCTGCCTGCAGCCCTCGGCAAGGCCGCGAACCACGTCCACCATCACATCTTCCCTGAGTTTTCCACATGCTATATAATCAAGGAAAAACATTGGGCGGGCCCCCGACACCACGATATCATTCACGCACATGGCAACAGCATCGATCCCGATGGTATCATGAGTATTCATCATCCGGGCCACCTGCAGCTTGGTTCCCACCCCGTCGGTACCCGACACCAGCACGGGATCCTTCATCTCGGGGAATGATCCGGAAAAAAGCGCGCCAAATCCCCCGATATCAGTTATCACCCGTTCATTGAAGGTTGACTTGACTATATCCCCGATACGTTTGACAAACCGGTTACCACCGTCTATGTCGACGCCGGAATCCCTGTATGTTATTCCCATAATAATAGCTCCTGTTTCAATCGTTAGGTACTCTATTGTGCACTACGCCGGTTTATGCAACAGTATTTTACTTGCATCTTCTAAACATGCAAATTATTTTTAACCCTCATTGCAAATTTGAGAATGAAAAATTTTTATTTATAATAATATACAAAATTGCAATTTACATAATTTTTTAAAACCGCAGATGAACACGGATAATTAGTGAATAGTGCAAACTATAAAACTTAAGACTCTTCATCAATACCCAATTAGTATCACGCGGAGGCGCGGAGACGCTGAGGAAGGCACGGAACTCTCCGCGTTCCCCGCGCCTCCGCGTGATATCAGTTTAGTAAAGATGAAGAGTAATGAGCCATATGATATCATAAGCTCCTCTTTGGATTATTAATAATGATGTAATGGAGATACAATGCCCCTGTCTGATAAAGAAACAGAAAGCCTTATAGAAAAAATTCGCGGGAAGTACGACGAGTATGCCGCCAAACACAGTCCAAGATGGTTCGACCGTGATGCCTTCGAAGAACGGCTGCAGATTGCCCTTCGCAATAAAATGGACCTTGAAGGATTTATCCTGGCAGAAATCGCGAATTTCGAAAAGATAAAAGAAAGCTATGAGAAAAAAAAGAACCATCAGAGCTTTTCACAACAGGTAGACAGGATAATCGAAGAACACACCGAAATGATACGGGAATATCCCGATATTGAATTTCATCCAAAATCCGGGTTTGAGATCCGGCACATGTATGGGGGCCTTACCAGGCTTCTACGGGTTTACCTGCCCATACTATGGTCATTGCTGAAGGAGCGTGAGCACAGGGACATTCTGTATTCCCTTATACAGAAGCTTGAACAATACGGAGGCCCCCGGGGCCGCCGCCATGCCCCTCGAATTGAAGATCATATATCCCTTCTTCACAGGCCGGGAGTACAACTCATCGAGATCGAAAAGAATAAGAATGCCTATCTCAGGGAATCAGCGTTCGTTCTTCACGACATCTCAGATTTTTGCAAAGAGCTCTTAGAATGGAAAGAACCTGAATGGGAAACCCCACTGCAGTTTAACAGTATACATATTGAAGGGGCAGCAAAGAAGGAGGTGGTCAACAACTTTCACCAGTGTACAGGATATGGTGCCATACTGCGTATTCTTGAATACAGCACGGGTATTATTGAAAATTTCAGGCTGCAGGCGTTCAGGCAGAAATAAATCATGTTTTTTTTATGCATATGATAGTAAGATCATCCTCCTGCCACGAGTAACTTGTATACTCGTAAAAGGACCCCACCATTGAATGAACTATATCAATGGATGATTCGTTTACATATTCAAGAAAATTATGTCGTAGCCTGTCCTCTCCATACATCTCCCTTGAATTTTCGGGCATAGCCTCAACCAGTCCATCGGTATACATGAAAAGGCAGTCCCCCGTATTCATTGTAAAGCTTATATTCTGATAAGAAACACTGTCAAAGATTCCCACCAGTGGACCGGTATTTTCAAGATCCCTGCAATTACCTGTTGTTTCCTCATACAGCAAAGCGGGTGGATGGCCACCTGAAGCAAAGGTTATATGCCCGGTGGAAATCTGAATCCTCACCAGGAGAATTGTGCCAAAATAGTACAGCCCCCTGGCGTCTGCCACCATTCGTTCGTTTACCTGTCGCAGCACCATTGCCGGATCCACTTCACTGCTTGAATATGTTCGCAGGAGAGTTCTGAACGCGTTTCCCACGTAAGAGGAAGCTATACCATGGCCGGAGATATCACAAAGGACTACCTGGTATACATCATCCTCGATAAAAAACCCGTCGAAGAAATCACCGGAAAGATCGTCAGCTGGAAGAAATGTTGATGCGATGTCAAAGCCCTGAAGTTCGCTGAAACGGGGGAGAAGTGACACCTGCACGGTTCTTACTTTCGAAATCTCATCTCGATACCTGGCATTTTGATGCTCTACCTGTGCGTGTATATTAATTTTTTCCTGCATTACCCCAAAGAAATCGCCGAACAATGAAAGGATGTTCTTCTCATCATTACTGAATTTTCTTTCTCTCTCAAGAAGAATATATCCAGCTGTTTTACCGCTCACGTGATACGGCATGATAGCACAGTGCAATGTTTCCCCGTTGCCTGGTTGCAGTTGTAAATATGAAGGTTGCCACCTGGATATTTTACCCGAAAGACTATGGAATATTTTTAGAAATGATATTGTTTTCTCAGACTTCCCGTTGTCCCGGCAAAGAACAGTCCCAATCTCATCCGCAGCCGATGTCGTAACAACCTCAAGATACCTGGATGGTATCACGCTCAATATTTGTTCTATCTCTGATAACAGGTTGGCAGAATCTGAAACCTGTATACTGTTTTTAACCAGCCTGTTCAGATTAAAGAGACGTTTTTTCAGCCTGGATTGTTGTTTCATAGAGCGTGTAAGCTCATCATGTGACCGCAACATCCTGCTGCATTGGGCAATTTTCGACTTGAGTTCCATCCTGTTAAATGGCTTAATCAGGTAATCATTGGCCCCCGCTCTGTAGGCTTTTTCTATGGATGACTCATCACGGTTTGCGGTGAGTATATAGATAAACAGGTTTCCGTCACTTCTCTCTTTACGTAATTCACTGCAAATTTCGATTCCGTCACCATCGGGCAGCAAAAGATCAATAAGGGCAACATCCGGTGTAAAAGTGAGAAGTTTCTCCCTGAACTCTCTATACGTTGCGGCCTGCTGCATCTCGTAGTCAACCGCAAGCATCTTGCCTATCATGGCAAGCACAACCGGGTCATCATCAAGTACAATTACCTTCAGTGTATAGCTGGTTGTTTCCGTATTATTCATATATTTTGTTTCGTGACCATATCCTTCTTTATTACATAATCTCTCAGCAGTATATACTACCATGTCCAGATTGCCAGCATTAATTGTGCTGATCTGAAATGCTGGTTTTCATTTTTCTAACACAATAAATCTGTTGACTTATGCACGAAAATATGCGCTTTTCCAATTGATAATCCTGATTATTATTCCCTCAAGAAGGTGTCTTTCCCATGAAAAAATTGATCGCATTCTTTTCCGGTAACTCTTTATTTGTAAATCTTCTGGCAATCGGCGTGTTGATAGCCGGCATAATATACCTGCAGACCGAAAACAGGGAAGCATTTCCGAAAATCGACTTCGATTTTGTACTGGTCAATACCATATACCCGGGAGCAACCCCCAGTGACGTAGAGAAACACGTGACTATCGAAATTGAAGAACAGCTGCGCGAAGTGGACGGTATCGAAGAATTGTCCTCAAGTTCAATTGAGTCTCGGTCTGTTGTGGTTGTACAGCTTGATCCCGACCTGGAAAACAAAGATAAAACGATCAATGACATTAAGAATGCCATAGACAGGATAAAGGATTTTCCCGGGGACGTGGAAGATCCCGAGGTTACCGAACTGAATACCGATCAGCAGCCGGTACTTGACATTTCAATTATCAACAAAAACGGCATCCACAACGATGCGGACGAATTTAAGATGCGAAAGTATGCGTCAATACTGGAAGACCGACTGATCACCACAACCGGCGTTGCCAGGATAGAAAAACAAGGATACCGCGACCACGAGATGATCGTGGAGGTTGATCCGTCACTTCTTGACAGCTATCACGTGGCAATTAATGAAGTAATACTGGCCCTTTCCCGCAAGAATATTGATTTTCCCGGGGGGGCAGTAAAGAGCAGCAAAGAAGAGATACTGATAAGAACCATTGGAGAGGTTAACAGTCCCCGTGATATAAGCAATGTATTGATACGTGCGAATGATATGGGCAACTGGGTACGGGTTGGAGATGTTGCCCATGTTAAGGATTCCTTTGAAGAAGCAAAAATTATTAATAAAACAGGGGGCAAACAATCCATTGCATTAACCGTACAAAAGAAGATTAACGCTGATATTATTGATGTAGTAGATGAGATTACAAAGGAAATTGAAACCTTTGAAAAAATCCTTCCCGATAATTATGAAATAATTCTCAGCAATGATCTTTCATATTTTGTAAAAAGGCGGCTGGACGTACTCATCAATAACGGACTGGTAGGTCTCGTACTTGTTATCCTCTCACTCTTTATAACCCTCGGCTGGCGAATCGCACTGGTTACTTCACTCGGTGTTCCCCTTGCGTTCTCAGGCACCTTTATCTGGATGGGCATTCAGGGAGTCACCATCAACCTCATGTCAATGTTCGGACTTATCATGGTGCTGGGCATGGTGGTGGATGACGCTATAATTGTTGCAGAAAACATATACAGGCATATCGAAGATGGTGAAGATGTTAAGGATGCCGTAATAAATGGAACCGCCGAGGTTATTGTGCCGGTAGCTGGCACCATCATGACAACGATAGCAGCATTCGCCCCTTTAATGTTCATGTCAGGAATCATGGGAAAGTTCATCTGGACCCTGCCTGCCGTGGTTTCCGTTTCCCTTATCGCTTCATGGATCGAATCCATGTTCATCCTCCCCTCACATGTATACGATGTTGAAAAAAACCGCTCTGGCAGACAGGGTGTAACCGATGGTGAATCACTGGTTGACAAAACCCATTTTTTTGAAAAGATATGGGCTGTGTACCGGGGTGCATTATCAGGGGTGCTGCATCACCGGTACATATTCAGCATACTCATTTTCATACTTTTCGCGGGTACGATCACTTTTGGTGTATTGAAGGTTAAATTCATACTGTTTCCCCAGGGAAACATCGAAACCCTCACTATCAAGGCCGAGGCCCCAACTGGCACTACCGTGCAGAAAATGAGCGAAATGATGTCCATGATAGAGAAAAGGGTGGCCCAGCTCCCCGAAAACGAACTTGACACTTATACCACCAGGGCCGGTATTATACAGGAATCACCAACCGACCCATTTACCAAGCGGGGATCAAATTACGGCATTATAATGGTATACCTCACCCCCATGCAGAGCAGGGAACGTGATGCCGAAGAAATCACCGTAGACCTGCGAAAAAAATGTGCCCCAATTGAAAACAACTTTGAAAAACTTGAATTCGGCAAGATCAGGACAGGACCTCCACAGGGTGAACCCGTCAACGTTACCATCAAGGGAGATGATTTCGACGTACTTCGAAAAATCGCCACGGAATACAAGGACTACCTGAAAACTATTGATGGTGTATTTGACATAAAAGACAGCTACGAGGAAGGGAAAACTGAGCTTCTCATTCACCCAATACCGCAAAAAGCCGCCCTTACCGGCATTACGGTATATGATATTGCCAACACTGTGCGATCCTGCTATGAGGGCACCGTGGCCACCAGCATAAAAAAGACCGACGAGGAAATAGATATCCGCGTTATCTTTCCCGACCATCTCCGAAAAACCACCGCAAGCATCAGCAGGATAAAAATAGCCAATAAAATGGGCAACCTGGTGCCACTTGCATCAATCTCTCACATAACTTATGGAAAAGGAGTATCGGTTATAAACAGGAAAGACTGGAAACGTTCGATATCCGTTACAGCGGATATCGAAGAAGAAGCCGAAGATGTCTCGTCTGTTACGGTAAACCGTGAGCTCATTGACAAATTTGCTGACATCGAAAACCGTTACCAGGAATACAACGTCGACTACGAGGGTGAATTTAAGGACACACAGGAATCCGTGGAAAACCTTGTACGATCCTTTCTAATCGCAGCCCTTGTTATTTATATTATCCTGGTGGCTCTTTTCCGTTCACTCATCCATCCCATTGTAATAATGGGTGTTATCCCTCTCACCATGGTTGGTGTTATCTGGGCGTTTTATTTTCACGGGCTTCCCCTTTCCTTTCTTGGTCTGATGGGTGTTGTAGGTTTAACCGGGGTTATTGTTAATGACTCCATTGTGCTCGTTTCCTTCATTAACAACAATAGAAAGAAAAACATGGATATTATGGAAGCCTGTGTTGATGCCGGCGTCAAACGTCTCCGACCGGTATTTCTTACAACCATCACAACAGTATTCGGATTACTTCCCACGGCGTATGGATGGGGAGGCTATGATCCTTTCCTGGTACCCATGGCAGTTTCCATGTCATGGGGACTTTTGTTCGGATCTTCTATTACCCTGTTTGGCACACCAATCCTGTACATGATCTTTTCAGATATCCGCCTTTTGTTTATCAAGAGGGATGATTACGCTGAGAAAGCAAAAAATGTACTGGTAAACAACGGTTCAGAAGATACAGCACCAGGATCCCATTATTCTGAAAGCACCAATATTCCCAAGCCTGCGGGGCAGAAAAAAAACAGGAAAAAGGAGTAGAGATGATTTACTCATCTCCACCCAGAAGTCCCGCCCTGATCAGAAAATAAAGCAGGGTCATAATTGCAGAAGCTGCAGCTGCCACATAAGTCATTGCTGCTGCTGAAAGTACATTATTAACCCCTTTCAGTTCTGTTGCACTGACTATTCCATATGTGGACAGCACGGCTTTTGCCCTGGTTGACGCGTTGAATTCAACCGGCAGTGTTACCAACTGAAATGCCACCACCACGCTGAAAAGAATTATCCCAACCTTCACAAGTCCCAGGGCACCGATAATAAAACCCGCAAATATGATGATCCATGAAAGGTTAGAACCAATTGAAGCCATGGGAGCCATCATGTTGCGAAGCACCAGCGGCCTGTATTCTTTGGAGTGCTGCAGGGCATGGCCTGTTTCATGGGCAGCCACACCAATAGCGGCAATGGAATTGCTTCTGTATACATCCGTTGAAAGACGAACCACTTTCTTTACCGGATCGTAATGATCAGAAAGAAATCCTTTTGTTTCCACTACCGGAATATTTCCAAGGCCATTCTGCTGCAGAATCATTTCAGCTACCCTTGCACCAGTGTACCCGGATCTTGTTGCAATTTTTGAATATTTTTTGAATGTACTCTTTACCTTCATTGATGCCCAGAGAGAAAGAAGAAGCACCGGTAGCATCATTATCCAGTAAAGAGGATCAATTCCAAGAAACATTATTTAACCTCCTGTGGTTAATACGTATATGTTCTGCGTATCCACGCAGTCATAATAATACAAGGAAAAAATACTCTAAATAATATAAATATCATACGTATACAATTTATCCATAAAGTTACTACAAAAAACTCATTTTTTCGTAACACCGCAAGGGTATTCGCCCACTAACTATTCTTGTGCCAACCGGACATATTACTTTTGATTTGACAATACCCGGTGCTGAAAGTATTGTTACATTAACCTTTTTTAACTGGATTAACTGATGAAAAGAATATACTGGATTTTAATCGTTGTTACCCTTTCAGCATGTAACACTTCTCAGGCAAAACAAGAACCTTTAGAGCCATTACGCGAAGTTTCGGTTGAACAGGTGCAAACACCTGAAACTGAATGGTCCTTGTACAGTAAAGCCCTGATGCATATTAACAGGGGGCAAAAACTTCTGCAAGACAAGAAATCTGCCGACATTGAGTTCAAGAAGGCACTTTCAATTCTTCTTCAAATGAAAGAATCAGATGAAGCACCTGAAAGAATAAACTACCATATCGCCCAGTGTTATTACTACCTTTATGTTTTCAATGACGCTATAAAGTACGCAAAACGAGCTATATCACACTCACCGAAATATGAAGATCCTTACATGATGATATATCGCGTATATGTCAATCTTCGTAATTACGACGAGGCGGCTGATACCCTTGAAAAACTTATAAAAGAACGTCCAGACCTGGTTCAAGTTCGATTAAATCTCGCAACGTTGTACTATTCACAAATCAAAAACCCTGAAAAGGCTAAAGAACATTACCTCAACATACTTGAATATGAAAAACATGAATCAATACATTCATATTACGTGGAACAGGCTCATTATTATCTTGGCCACATTTACTATAAGAATGATGATCTTCAGGCCTCGGAATATCATTTCTCCGAAGCTTTTAAAACAAATCCTGGAAATAATTCCACACTATACATCCTTGCCGCGTTAAACATGGAAGTCTACGACCTTGACGATGCCAGGTATTATCTCAAATTATACTATAAAAAATATCCTGACAATATCAAGATCAACTCTTACCTGGGAAGAGTTTTATATATGCTGGATGATCCATCCGACCTTGTGTATTTAAGAACAGCCGGCAAGAGTAAAACCATGGAAGGATACATTGCGAAAGCCTTATACCTTGAACGTTTGAAACAAGACAAGGAATCACTGCCTCTTTTAAAAAACGTCATGAAGCGTGATCCATCTTTAATTACACCCCATATAGCCACCGGAAATATTGCCCTTAGAAATGGTCACAAAAAAACGGCACTTACTAATTTTTTCACCGCCGGGGTATTATTTAACAGGGTCGGGCTTAATCAACTTTCACAGCGGTATTTACGGAAAGCCCTTGCCATTGATGATACTATACCTGAAATATTTTTCTACCTCGGAAAATCATACGAGGAAAACCAGCAATATTCCATGGCTATAATCAATTACAAGAAAACATACGAGATGAAACCCAGCAATGATCTTTTACTTCACATTGGTTACCTGTACAGCCTGGATAAAAATTATACCGCTGCCATCGAACATATAGACATAGCCATATCTAAAGATCCGGAAAATCCACAGCATTATTTCTTCAAGGGGCTTATATATTCTGATAAGAAAGAATATGAAATTGCAGAAAAAATGTTACAACGGGCAATAGAGCTGAATGGGAAAAATGATTCTTATTATTTTTACCTTGCCACTGTTCAGGATCAACAGAAAAAGCTGGAAAAAACTATAGATTCACTCAAGAAGGCCATCAAGTATAATCCAAAAAGTGCAAGGGCATATAACTATCTTGGATACCTCTACGCCGACAATAACATGAAACTTGACGAATCAGTTGACCTGATAAAAAAGGCCCTGGATATTGAACCCGCAAACGGCGCCTATCTTGATTCACTGGGATGGGCCTATTACCGGCAGGGCAAATATAAAGATTCACTTGATAAACTCTTAAAAGCTGAAATACAACTTAAAAAGGACAATGAAGAAGATCCCGTAGTTCTTGACCACCTTGGAGATGTTTACCAGAAACTTGGCAATACACAAAAAGCCATTGAATACTGGGAAAGAGCCCTAAAGCTAAAGGATAACCCGGAAATACGGCAAAAAATTAAGGATATAAAGAAATAATCTACGGAGACCTTTTGTTTATGAAAAGAATTGTCCTGATATATCTCATCCCCTTTTTAATAATTGCCGCGTGTTCTACACCGGAAATCACTCCGGACAGACCATTTACCCGGGCTGACAAAGAACAGGTAAACGAGATACTGGAAATAATAAAAAAAGTTAATTCTCAAGCACCACACACTATCGATGCCGCTTTTCGGCTGGATGGATTTCTGAACAAAAAAAAGTTTAAAGCGTCAGGACATTTCCTGTATATTAAATCACCTGGTAAAGCACGGATAACGTTTGTCGATTCTGTGTTCAAAAGCCCGTTAACAACCCTGGTGCAGGATGGTGAAACCATCAAGATACATTTTCCTGTTGAAAATACCCTGATAATGGACAACGAAAAAACCATCAACCTGGAAGACTATATCTCAGTCCCTGTCAACTATCATTTTCTCAAAAATATGATCACTTCCCGCATACCTCTTTTGACTGAATACAGTATCAACAGGGTACTTCACACGACAAAGGATGACGGGGAAAGTACAGGTGAGATGTATCTTATCCTTGAAAATGATAATTATTATGAAACCATTTCCTTTAAAAACAGCATCCCCACACGCATTCTGCTGGTAACCAGGAAATCCAGAAAAAAATTCGAGTTTTATTTTTTAGAGCCATCAATCAGGGATGGACTATTCCATTTTAAGGGAATAGAAATGGTAGAACCAGAGACGGGTAATAAAGTTACTATTACCTTTTCCAAATACAAAACTGGACAGAAAATATCGACTTCGAGGATAACCAGGCTGAATCTGAAAAAAAATGTAAAAATATTCAGAAAATGATTTCTACCAGGCCATATCCATATCAGGTGAAATCATGTTTTACCTGATATGGTATTTTCAAACACCGAGATCATTCGGGCAGCCGCGTCATTCCAGTTAAACATCTTAATAACCCGCTCCCTTCCTTCATTCCCCATCCGGTTCAGTGTATCCCTGTCATTGAAAGCGGTATCTATGGCACGGGCCATCTCTTTCTCATCCCTTGAGGGAACAACTATGCCGGCATTACCAACAACCTCTGGCAAGGCTCCACCGTCACTTGCAATTACCGGCACACCGCATGCCATGGCTTCAGCTGCGGGAAATCCGAATCCTTCATATACTGATGGCACAATGGCCAGTTCTGATTCACGATAATGCCGGATGAGACCATCTGTATCAACTTTACCCGCGAATTCAACCCTGTTCTCAATCCCCAGAATTTGAATTAATTGGGCGGTTACTTTTCTGTGAGGTGCGCCACCATCAATAACGGTGAGAAATGCGTCGCTTTTTATATGTTTCAATGCCCGAAGCAGGTAGACAAAACCCTTTTTCCCGTCTTCAACATTTCCTACAAAGATCATTTTTCCTTTTTTCTTCCGGACATCTTTTCCGGGGCTGAAAAGTGATGCATCCAGGCCATTATACACAACTGTCTGTCGTTCACGTGGGACACCAAACGCACTGTATATTCTCTCTTTTGAATCTTCAGACACGGTGATAATATGATCAAGCCGTTTGGATACAATTTTCTGCATCAGGGTAGGATAAAACATTACCCCCTTTATCTTGTTTGTAAATGATGAGGCACGTTCAATAACATTCTCAAGGTCGATGGTAAGTGGATGGTGAATGGTAGCTATTACGGGAATACCAAGACTTTTCATCAGCAATAATCCATACCCAAGGCATTGATTATCATGAATCACATCAAACTGTTCACTTCGATGAAGATCCCGAATTTTCAAAAAAGCCCTGTAACTGAAGCCGCTTATCTCCGGGAATGTTGCGAACCTGCTGTTTAAATACTGGTAGAAGTTCAGCGGATGAAAAATATCAAAAGGTGCCTGAGCATTTATAACATCATTTTTCTTTTTTATGTAATATTCATTGTTGGGTATCTGATGTACTACAACCCCCTCCATGTGCTCCGGGAAAGGAGGCCCCACCACGGCATGAACCTGGTGCCCCAGCCTGGCATATGCTTCGGCTACATATTTCAGGTATACCCCCTGTCCCCCGCAATAAGGATTGGCCCGATAACAAAGCATGCATATCTTCAAAACGTTGGTCTCCCCAGTTTTTCATACAATTTACTCATGGTAACAACCTTGTCCGGATCAAGTTTGCGCACTACCCGGGCAGGATTACCTGAAACAACCACGTTGGCGGGAACATCTCTTCGTACCACGGCACCGGCACCAATAACCGAATTTTCACCAATGGTAACCCCCTTGCAGACGATTGCCGAATCTCCGATCCAGACACCTCTTTTCAGTATTATGGGTGCGGTTTTGCCAACCGGTTCAGTTCTATCATGAAGATCATGCCAGTCAGCATCAGTAAGGTAACAGAAGTTGGCCAGCATGCAGTCATCACCGATCACGATACGGGTTGCACTGCTGAGGCGAACACCATTCATTACCAGTACATTATTACCTATTTCGATTTGTCCTTCATACCTGCCAAGCTTGATCGTTGTCAGCCGTGACCGGGAACCCTTTGCGGCAACGAACACAACATTATCGCCAATATGAATATTGGGCCCATACACATCAATATTCCAGATACCCCAGGCAACAGGCATACTGCTGATTGTCGCGAATTTCTTCTTGAAGAAAAGATGATAATACGATTTTGTTCGAATTGTAAAAATGAACCGCTTTATAAAAGAGGATTTAAAATATTCATCCATATCTGCCACATCTCGCTAAGAATAAATTTGATTGATAAACACCTGTATCACCCCGTCAACATAATTTTTAAGGGTCTTTCCGGATTATTGAGAATTGAAAATAATTTTTATAACAATAATCGTAACTACTCAACTGTCATGATTAAAAGATTTAATTACCGTGAAATGAATAAAAATATGATGGTTCCCCCCGCCGAAGGCGGGGGGAACCATGTCTAGATCTGTTCATTATATAGAAAATGATCTATATTCTGATAATAGCTGAGTAGTAACTACTATTTTTGATAAAAGTATATAAAAACATTGTTGAGTAATATATCCAGGATATATAATATAAAAGTCTAACGCGACAAGATTTATTGACGGGATAATTAATTTTGTGACAGGCGGTATATATGTGCGACACCATTGTAGCTACCGGCAAAGCCACCAGTGACGGATCTGTAATCCTGGCCAAAAACAGCGACAGGGAGGCAAATGAATCCCAACTATTGAAACATATTTTAAAGAAAAACCATGGAAGTGATGACAATCTGAAATGCACGTATATAACAATACCGCAGGCACAGGAAACCAATGAAGTACTTCTTTCCAAGCCATTCTGGATGTGGGGATGCGAGATGGGTGCCAATGAGCATGGCCTGGCCATCGGGAACGAAGCAGTCTTTACCCGCGAACCATACGAGAAAGAAGGCCTGCTTGGCATGGACCTGATCAGGCTGGCACTTGAACGTTGCAGTAGCTCATATGACGCCCTGGTTCTTATAACCGAACTCATCGAAAGGTACGGCCAGGGTGGAAATGCCGGGTTCGAACAGAAGCTGTATTACCACAATTCATTTATTCTCGCGGACAAAAAAGAAGCATGGATTCTGGAAACCGCGAACAGGCACTGGGCGGCTGTAAAGGTTGAAGGAATACGAAGCATCTCCAACGGATTAACTATTGGGGAAGAATATCACCGGGCATCAACCGGCATAGAAGATTATGCCCGCAGAAAGGGATACCTGAAGAGGGGAGAAACTTTCAGTTTCTCAAAAGCTTTTTCAGATACATTGTATACACATTTCAGCAGATGCAAAATACGTCGGGCCCGTACCATGGAACTTGGTTCACAAAGAAGTCAATCGATTGACACAGCGTACATGATGCAGATTCTCCGTGATCATGGATCAGACCAGCATTATCCCCCACCCCACAACACGTCCATGGGGAATGTATGTATGCACGCGTCCTTCGGCCCATTTCGGCCAAGCCAGTCAACAGCGGCCATGATCGCCCATCTCAGGGACACTGTACCGGTATACTGGTTAACAGGAACATCCGGGACCTGTACCAGTATGTTTAAACCTTTTTATGTTACAGGTAAAGAGATAGATTTTTTCCCGGGTAGTGAAACAAGTACTTTTTCCTACCAGTCCGCGTGGTGGGAACATGAGCTTCTGCACAGGCAGGCTATAATGAAATACGGGTTTTTCCAGGAACATATTGCCCCTGAACGTGACCAGATGGAGAAAACCTTTATAGAAAATGAACGCGACCTGATCTCTTCACAGGTAAAGAACAAAAAGGTTAACCCGGATAAATTATACCATTTCTCCCGGGAATGTGTTCAGCAGGATTCCGAGCGCAGAAACCTGTGGACTCGAAGACTGGCAACTGCTCCCATGGATAAAAAAGTTCCACTGCTTTTCAGGTTATTCTGGAAACACCAGAGCAAAAAAGCACGGATCCCTGATGTGAAAACCGCAATTGAATAAAATGACTATTCAAATCACAATTGAGTGGTTACCAATTTTCTATATAATCATGGAAAATATATATTTCTCGATAAGATCGAAATTTTTCTTCACGTTATCTTTGCCCTGAATCATGTCCATATGCCCGGGAAGAATGTACTCAATATCCAGCTCTGCCATACGTCGTATACTTTCCTTGAGTTTTTCCCCACTGCCCCCCGGAAAGTCTGTCCGGCCCACACTTTCTTTGAAAATCAGGTCACCACACACCAGTGCTTTTTTCTCAGGCCAGTATATACATACCGATCCCGGAGAATGTCCCGGTGTTTTATATACCTGAAGTTCTACACCCCCGACTTCCCAGCTTCCTTCTTCAATCTCAATATCAAAAGTAAACCGGGGAAACTGCATTCCCATCATGGCAAAGAACTGGGGGCCAACCTCGTTAAGGAAGGCAATCTCTTCTTTATGCATTACAACTTTTATATCAGAATCCATAAAATTCTGCGATCCTTCAAAATGATCCGGATGTGAATGTGTGTTCACCACATACTTAATAGTATCAGTATTTATTCCATCCTTCTTCATGTCCTCAAGGCGCATATCAACATATTTTTTCAAACCCGGATCAATAAACATGTTTAAAGGCTCACCAAGATAAAAGGTGTTGCAATTATTTTCAAACATCCCTTTCCAAATATACGCGTAAATACCTTCGCATACCTTCATATATAATCCTCCTGCATCAGCTCACAAAATCTATTCTGAAATTTCAGAAAAATCTATGAGATTATTAAAATTTTCCAGTATTGAATCAAGCAAGCCAAGCCTGTTATCTCTCAACCTGGTATCATCTACCATTACCATTACCTTATCAAAAAATAAGTCTACAACAGACTTCCCTTCAATCAAGAGCATAAAAAGTTTTTGGTAATCATTCGTTTCCAGGTATTTTTCCAGATCTTTCTTTCTTTTATTAAAAAAATCGTACAGGTCTTTCTCTTCCTTCTCTTTGAGAAGATCTGGATGGAAGTGCAGTGAATACCCGGGATTTTTCTTTTGAAAAGCTGAGACGATATTATTCATTCGCTTAAAAGCGAGTAACATCTCTCCAAATCGCTCATCCTTTCTGAAATTATGCACACTCTCAGCCCTGCGCTGCAGCTCGTAATAATCATAGATGCCAACAGCGAGGCATGCGTTTATCTCGTCATATGCAAACCCCTGTTGGGTGTAATACGTTTTTGCCCGGGTATTTATAAAATCAAGT
Source organism: uncultured Leptospiraceae bacterium (assembly GCA_964486725.1). Classification (GTDB taxonomy): domain Bacteria; phylum Spirochaetota; class UBA4802; order UBA4802; family UB4802; genus M55B154. The sequence continues at coordinate 18,356 of CAZAOK010000033.1, read as the reverse complement.
ATGGCCTTTTTTAAATCCTCTCCACTTTGATATTGAGCGGCGATTCTGTCAAACAACCGGTCAAGTGAAAGGTGCAACTGATTTTGGATGAGCATTTCCACTATTGCTGCGGCCTGTCGTCTGAGCGCATACGGGTCCTGCGATCCCTTGGGAATATTACCAACCGAAAATGACCCAAACAGGTTATCCACCTTTTCTGCCAGCGACACGATTATACTCACCATTGAAACAGGAAGTTCATCTCCTTGTGACCTTGGCCTGTAATGTTCATCAATGGCGGCAGCTACTTCTTTATCTTCACCATCAAGTGTTGCGTAAATTTTCCCCATTTCGCCCTGCAATGATGTAAACTCGAACACCATTGAAGTGTTCAGGTCAGCTTTTGAAAGAAACACTGCCCGGTCAATTTTTTCCCGGGTCTCAACGGGAAGGTCAAGAATACCTGAAGCTTCATCCGCGATAATTTTCATTCGTTGTATCTTATCGTATATGCTTCCAAGGTCTTTATGAAAAAGTACATTCTTCAACTGGTCGACCTTCTCTGCCAGCGAAGTTTTCCTGTCTTCAACGAAGAAAAATCGTGCATCACTGAACCTCGCGGCTATAACCCTTTCATTACCCTGCTTAATATTATCATTTGGCGGATTATTTGAAATCACCAGGAATTTTGACATCAACCCTCCTGATGTGGTATTCACCGCAAAATATTTTTGATGCTCCTTCATCTCGGTGATGAGTACAATATCCGGAATTTGTAAAAAATCTGTATCAAAATCACACACTACAACGTATGGCCATTCAGTAAGAAAAGTTACGGTATCCAGAAGCTCTTCGTCCTCAATCAATACACCATCAATACTTGAGGCGGCATCCTTTAACTGCTGACGAATTATCCGTTTTCGTCTTTCCTGCTCTACTATTACGCCATGGGCATCAAGAATTTCAATATACCGTGATGTATCAGTGATCTCTACCATAACATTATTCTGGATGTAATGGCCGCGAACACTGTTACCGAAGGGAATCCCCTCTATCTGATGATGTAGTACCGAATTATTCAGCATAACACAGAAATAGCTTATTGGCCGGGGGAAAGCAATTTTTTTGTCCCCCCATCTCATTCTCTTTGGGAATGGAAGAGCCCCCAGCATTTTTTCAATTATTCCAGGAATTATATCCCTGGCGGGGAGAGCTTCTCTTGTACGCTTTGCGAATATATACTCACCTTTCCCGGTATCCTTTGTATAAATATCATCAATCTTCACATTATTGCCCTGCATAAAACCCTGTAATGGTTTTGCTGGATTCCCGTTTTCATCGTATGCTGCTTTAAGCGAAGGTCCCTTAATTTCTTCTTCGTCAGCCGATTGCATATCCGCCATATCAGATACCAGGATGGCCAGTCGTCTGGGTGTGGCGTATACAAATATTTCTGTAAATGACAGGCGTTCCTGCTTCAGGGTTTTTTCCATGAAGTCCCTGGCCGCGTTCACCGCGGGGGGAATATACCCAGCTGGGATTTCCTCTGTTCCTATCTCGCATAAATAATTAATATTTTCAGCCATATGGTGTCCCCATTTATTTATAAATGCTGTATCATCTCCATAAATGTTTCAGGTTGATGATTTTTTTAAATTGCTACTGATTAGTACTGCAGGGAGTTGTGTATAGGCAAGAACTTTTTTGCCTGATCAACGGCGATTCAAATGGCGGTAGGGATTAACATGCTTTCCATTTTTAAGAAGTTCAAAATGAAGATGGGGCCCTGAAGAATAACCGGTATTTCCGCTTCGGGCCACAACCTGACCCTGTTTCACATACTGTCCCCGTCGAACCACGATTTTTGACAGGTGGCCATACAGGGATTTCCATCCACCCGGATGTGCGATCACTACTGCCCTGCCGTACCCTCCAAGCCATCCGGTAAATGTTACCTTACCGTATTTAGTTGATCGAACCCATTGGTACTTGGAACGAATATCAATACCGTGGTGGAACTGCCTGCGCCTGTTTATGGGATGTCTTCTCCAGCCATAACCACTTGTAATATAGGTATTGGCCGCGGGCCACAAAAATCCGGGAATTATATTCAATGGTTTTGCGTCAGGAACAAACACATCATGACCGCTTGCGATAAAGTCGGGATTTTCAAGATCATTCTCACTGATAATTTTTTTTATTGAAACCCTGTATTTTTTCGCGACTGACGGCAGGTTCTGGCCATTTTTCATGGTATGCAGAATCCCATCCTTATTGGGTATACGAAGAATGGCACCAACCCTGATTATATCATATGAAACCAGGTTGTTGCAACCGCACACAGTATCCATTGATACACCATACTGTTTTGCTATCTCACTCAGTGTTTCGCCCTGTTGTACCTTGTGATACCTGATCTGCAATGTTTCAGGTTTTTCAGGAGTGGTAAAATCGGTTTCAGATGATAAAAGGATCTCATCTTTCTGCAAATCATCCAGGGATTCTTTGTCGTTATACCTGTCCCCAAAAGGTAAAAACAGAACCAGGCATAGCAGCACAAACAGGAACGATGTGACATAAAGCAACTGTCTTCTTGGAGAAAACCAGTGCCTGGGTACCTTTCTGAAAGAAACATTTTTCCTGCCCCTGTAGATAAAAATAATTTCATCTGAGAGAAAGGAAATACTCAGTTTCCCGATTTTATATGTTCTGGTAAACCACTGTTTCATAACATTTTGGGTCGATACAAATGTATATTATTGTTATCGGACACTGTCCCCTGCTTATGAAGTTTTTTCAGAGATCTTTCGTGAGGCTGAATTATATGATTCGTCTATCATTTTTTTCACGTCTTTCTTCTGTCCACCGGTTATAGTAACTGATCCCTGTGAAACAACTCCCCTCTGTATGGTTAGAACCGGTGTTTCAATATCACCCAGCACACGTGCTGTCTCAAGAAGTTTCACCTCTTCGTCAGCCTGTATGTTGCCAATTACGGTACCTGCCACAACTACGTTTTTCGCGTGTATATTTGTCTTGACCTTACCGTTTTCGCCAACTACCAGTTCTTCGTCTGTTTTAATGTCTCCTTCAAATTTGCCATCAATTCTGAGTGAACCACTAATATAAAATTTACCTTCGAAAATTGAGCCTTCTCCAATCGTACTATTCATCCATTCATTCTTCGCCGCCATATGGCACTCCTGTCATTTTCCGGTATCTACTTTAAAATGTGATTTTTTTATTGCATCGTTATATACTTGTAATGTGTGCTGTATTATTTCAAGAATTTTTTCATTGTACACTATAATTCCCTGGCAATTTTACGAAAAATGAGGGTATAGGCTGTATTTTATGTCATTATTAAAAAAGGAAAGAATTATTCCATGAAATTATGTGTAAAAGAGATATTCTATTCCATACAGGGTGAAACCATGTATAGTGGTTTTACATCACTTTTTATTCGAACTTCCGGGTGTAATCTGAACTGCGCGTATTGCGATACAGTATATTCCCGTGAAGGTGGGGAGTATCATTCCATCCCGCACCTTGTTGAAATAGTATCTGAATACGAATACGCTCATCATGTAACAATAACCGGGGGTGAACCACTTTTGCAATCTGCCGCTATCCCTATGATCACTGCATTGCTTGAAAAAAAGTATACCGTGCAGCTTGAAACAAATGGCAGTTTGAGCATACACGAGGTGCCGGCCCCTGTTCGCAAGATACTGGATGTAAAAACTCCCTCCAGCGGCGAAGAAGGTTCATTTTTAATAAAAAACCTTGATTACCTGGGACCGGATGATGAAATTAAGTTCATAATAGCTGATAACACTGATTACGAATTTGCATGTACTTTTATCAAAAAACATATTGCAAATTCATCAGCAATAATAAATTTTTCACCAGAACGGTCAACCATGCAGCCCGAACGACTGGCGGGTAAAATTCTGGAAGACAGGCTGCGAGTACGCCTGAACCTGCAGCTTCACCGTTGTATATGGGGTGACCACGAGCCAGGTACCTGTACCTGCTGATATAAAGGAGGAATTATGGATTATGTAGGACATGTAATACGACCGCCCAGCGAGGCATACAGCATGATAATACAGGTGACCGTTGGTTGTTCTCACAATCAATGTACATTCTGTGGAACATACAAGGAACAAAAATTTTACATTAAAAACCTTGACCAGATCAAACGTGATATTGATGAGGCTTCATCTTACTACAGGTACAAGAAGGCGTTTCTTGCTGATGGTGACGTGCTTATCCTTCCCACGGCCACAATTCTTGAAATTATGGGATACATAAAGAAAAAAAATCCCCAGATAGAAAGAATTGGTGTATATGGAAACGCAAAAGCAATATTAAAGAAAACTCCGGAAGAACTATCGCAACTGCGGGATGGCGGACTGGGTATTGTCTACCAGGGTATAGAAAGTGGGAATGTTCAGATATTGCGAAAAATCAAAAAAGGAGCACTTCCGGAACACCAGGTGAAGGCAGCCGAAAAAGTGAAAAACGCCGGCATTCTGCTCTCGCAAACTGTATTACTTGGCCTTGGAGGAATTGACATGAGCATACCCCACGCCATTGATACAGGCAAACACCTTGGAAACATGTCACCGGATTATGCATCCGCCCTCACGGTAATGCTGCTGCCAAATACAGAACTGTACAGGGATTTTCAGAAAGGAAATTTTACTCTTCCAGACAAGTTCAGCCTGTTGCGCGAACTAAAGCTGATCATTGAACACATGGATGTACGAAGTAAATGTATGTTCACTTCCAATCACGCGTCAAATTATCTACCTATAAAGGCCACCCTGCCCGACCAGAAAACAGATGTACTTGAACTTATAAACAGGGTGATCGAATCAGGTGATGAAAACCTGTTGAAACCTGAACACCTGAGGGCATTGTAAATAAAGGAGACAAATCATGGCCAAAGAAATAATGCAGGAAGTAATAAAGTTTATAAGCGGGGAGATCAAGAGCAATCCTGACATAGACAGGTCAAAACTGGTAAACGAAGCCAGCCAGAAATTCGATTTAAATCCCATGCAGACAGAATACCTGCTCAACACGTACGTGTACAGCAATAATAAAACATCCGGGTAATCATAAAGAAACCGGCCCTGTCCAGGTGCCGGTTTCTTTTATACTGACAGCTTAATCTTAGAGTTCTGTTCCTGTTTCCAGGTCAAGTTTCTTCTTCCCTGACTGTGAATGCACAACCAACGCTTCTCCTGAAATTTCAAGTTCACCATTGTTTGTAATCTTTTTTCTCCACAGCACCGGCCCTTCAAGTGACGCGCAATATACATAATCACCAGAGGCAATATACAGCTTGTCTTCAGTCTTTACAGGTGGCTCAATAACTTTTCCTTCCCATTGAACCTTCCCATTCTTTATGAAATATACTTCATACCTGGTAACCAGAAGCTGGCCTTCAGGAACAGGCTTTTCCTTTTCCTTTTTCACTATCCGGGTTATCTTCTTGATAACCTTTTTCGGTTTCTCTTCTACGGCAATAAGCTCTTTCTGCTCATTCTTGAAATCTTCAACCTGGAATTTCTTTATTTCTTTTTTTGATACAATGACATCATTTTTTACGTCCTGGACAATCCTGACAACAGCAATTTCTGCTGTTTCATCAGCAGATTTCGATTTCATCATTGTCTCAATCTTTTTCTCAATGCCCTGTACCTCTTTCTCGGTAATTACAACCTTCTGATTGTTTTCAAGCGGCGGCGCCTCATCCATAACATTCTCAATCTGATCTTCGATTGACGCAACACGCCTGGCAACCTTTACTTTACCGTCATACACCTTAATCCGTGTGGTTTTTTTTGCGTCCGCCTCAACAGTAAACCTGGTTCCCCGAACACCAGCCACGGCAGTAGGAGTTTTTACGAGGAACTTCTCGTTTTTCAGCAATTTCTTCGGCTTGCATAGCATTTTCCCCACATCCAGCCCTAGAACTGTATTTTCCAGGTCCTTTGATCTCATCAGCTGTGATACCAGCAGTTTTGAGTTTTCTTTTATTCTTACCATGGAATCGCCAATTTTTATATCACATGAAGAAAGCTCATCTGTTTTAACAATATCGTTCTCTTTAAGCAAATCCCCGATATTAACAGATATATCGTTTTTTGTTACACTACCAACGGCAAATGTAACCATGGCATATTCATCTGTTTTACTGGTACACCCAATACTAATAGCAAACACCATTATCAATGCGGGTATAATTATTCTTTTCATGAGATCCTCCCCATTGTCTTACTTCCCGATACCTTTAATGTTACCTGTAATTATATTACTATTTATATTTTTGAAGATGCAACTTTTTTCTTTACAACACCTTGTATTCCCTTAGTTCAAAAATATATTGTAACTACTCAGCTGTCATGATTAAAAGATTCAATTACCCTGAGATGAATAAAAATATGATGGTTCCCCCCCGGGGCGGGGGGAGATGATACAATTCCTTTCCATTATGAAGCAAATGATCAATATTTTAGTCATGGCTGAGTAGTCACGTACTATTTTCAATTCCCAGGAATCCGGAAAGAGTGTTAATTAATATAATTTGAGATTTTATACTTTTCAAATACCATCCCAACCCTCTAGTATGTAATTAAAATGGCTTGTACACATGATTAACCGGGGTGAGAATAATGCACAGCAATCTCCAGGATATAATACTGGGCTCAATAACAGGTGACGCGCTGGGAGCACCCCTGGATGGTATGGGTGAAAAACATATTCGTTCTGTTTTTAAATCAGTTAACGGATATATTGATCCCATGCCGGCGTTAAAAGGAAAACCCGATCGCTGGAAGAAACCGGGATTATATACAGCCAACACCCAGCTGTTGCTCTTTCTCTCTGTAGCGCTAAGTGGTGAGAAAATATGCCGTTCTGACATGCTGGAAAACCTTTTCACGTCAATCGCGGATTCCGGTGAATCACCTGCAGGCCAGCTTCGACATCCAACAGGCACCATAATACAGGCCTTCAGAAAAATTGAAAATGCTGAAGGGCAGACTACGTCACATTTCACGAGTGGTGATATATTACCTCTTTTACCGGCATTACTTGTGTTGAAGAAAACTGATGAAGAAAGTTTTATTACTTCAGTCACTTCGTTTGTCTCGTTTTTCAGTCAGAATCCATGGGTTTTAGCTTCAAGCCTTATTATCAGCTCACTGTATTTCAGTATTCACTCATCCGCTGGTGCTGGTGACTTGAGAACCGTAGTTACTGATACCATTGAATCAGCCAACAGGATTGAAAATCTTTCTGAGACATTCAGTCATCTTATTTTTGATTCCGGTTGGAATCCGGATACGGTGATTGACTGCATACGCCAGGTTCGCCATCTGCTTGATCGCATACAACAAAGCACCCACACTGATCAGGCAGCACAATTCATTGTACAGGGTATCAACACGAATCAGAAAACACCTGTCACACGTCCAACAGTTAATCACCCCATATCAGTATTGTGCTGGCCCTGTGCGTACGCACTGCACATCGACAATATTCATGAATATATGTTTCGCATCGCTGAAACGGGTGGATCAACCAGTGTATTTGTACCGGTTGCAGGAGCCATTTATGGCATGTACTGCGGGAACAGCATGATACCATCTCACCTGATAGAGAACCTTGTAAATCGAAAACGAATTCTCACCCTTGTAGAATCAATAAATTCCATGAAGGTGAGAAGGGCTGAGCTGGATAAATTCATGCAGAATGAGTCCTCCCTTACAAGAAAAGAAGAGGAAGAACGGGGCAGCCGTTTCAAGAGAACACCGGAAAAGAAACCACGGAAAAGAACTAAAAAAGAGAATGTGGACGAGCTCTCCCGCCATGTGGTAGAAAGCTGGACAAAGTATGATAAGGCTAAATGGAAAAAACAAAAAAAGAAGATCGACACAGAGTAATATTACGATTTTTCATCAAAACCAATCACCTCATCTGAACTAAGAAGGTAGCGAACCATTTTTTCCCTGTATCCCGGGAGGGTGAGCCATTTGCCACGGGCATATCCCGCCAGTTCAAGGGATTCACCATTCTTTATGAATACAGCTCCTGTGGCGTATACTACCTTGCGGTGTGATGATCCCGATATTTTCGTGCACATACCGGAAACAACGAAACGATCATCCCTGTTCACAGGTCTGAATAAATTAACATCCAGAAGAACCGTAACCCCGCCCTGCCACGCACTGAGAAATCCGGCCCAGCCCATTGTTTCATCAAGAAGGGTTATCAGCACTCCGGGATGAACCTGGCTATCACGCAATGTATTGAATATTGTGCCTGGATTTTTCACTCCATGATGTGACTTACAGTACAACATGTTATATCCGGTGCTGTATTCATTAAATGAAAATTCCCGCATATGAATATCATTCTGCGCCCGGGGATTGAATAAAAGCCTGAAGGACATATCCGGGATTTTTAATGTATACCTGGCATACCGCATACCTGCTTTCATCTGGTTCACTGCCTGCTCAATTGTATCCCTGGGCTGCAGCATACCACTGATCATGGATGCTTTTAAATACGGCATCACTGCCTGTTGGGTTGACATTTCTCCCCGGTATTGATCTTCATTCTTCTCGACTTTCAGTTGTACGATATCTCCAACTGAGATCTGCTCACCCCCGAATCTGAATGAATATATCAGTGGAAAGCCGGTTTTCCCTTCATCCAGTATATCAACAAGCTCAATAAATGCGGTCATACCGATCCCGCCATGAGGGATTCCCGGCCATCCCTCATGTTTTTTTTCAATATTCATTCGGGTGGCAATACTGCCATCCTTAATGGAATAATCATGAAAAAGGTACCCCTCCTGCGTGCAAAAATAACAATTTTCATGTTTTACCATAATACCCTGCCAGCCATTTGTGTCACTTGATAATAACGATTGCTACTCCTGTTTATGTCATTATTATAGCACATGTGTCCATATATCATTGAAGCGATAGAGTTTTATCAGATCTTACTGAATTGTTTCGATACAATACTCATTAAACTCAAGTAAATGTATCCAGTTGTAATAATTAATGAATAATTGCAACTACGCAGCTGTCATGATTAATAGATTAAATAACGTAAAATGAATAAAAATATGATGGTTCCCCCGCCGAAGGCGGGGGAACCATCACTATATCTGTTCTTATATAAAAAATGATTTTTATTCTTATAATAGCTGAATAGTATCGAATAATTGAGGTATACATAAAATATTTGACAAATAGTTAACCTGCAACTATAGTTTAGCAATCGCTATATTTTGGGTTATACGAAAAGGAAATTCGTAAACGGTTTGATAGCTATATTACCTGAACAGGGAGGTACCTGTATGCAGTTCACGCGATTTCGCAGACTTTTTTTAATTGCGATTATCATTTTATTATTTTCCGTATCAATTTTTGCAAGTAATTTTGATTTCAAGCCTGTTGTAATAGAAAAAATATCTCGTTACAATGAAGATCGAATAGCCTACCAGCATATTCAAAACGATTTTGATGAAAAAAATGATGACTCTATTGCAACTCTCCTGATAATCAAGGAAAAGCAGATATACCTCCTGAAGGACGGGTATGATGACCCTGAAAAAGTAAGAGAGAAAAGGTTAATGCTATCAATGGAAAACCAGTTGATTCCAGACCTCTGGAAGAACAAGATCAATGAAAAGCCTGACTTCATACGTATTACCAGCAGACGAATTGAGCGAATGAAGAATTTCAGTGAAGATTTCGTATCAAAGAGTTTTGGAACGTTCTATCAGAATGTTCGAAATGCATTTCTAAACAAGCATGTAGAAATATTTAAACAGCTTATGATAGATAGAAAAGACTCCGGCCTGGTAGTAGAACGTACCCCCTTACCCAGGCCCACATATACAAATGCCCCTGAGACAGAAACAAAATACAAGATCACTGTTTCAGCAAAAACCATTGATGAGAAATTATATTACGCAGAAGATGCAGATGGCGACGGTGTAACTGAAACATTCACCGTGAGCATACCCGATGGGTTTAACTGGGGATATAAATCAGGTCCAAACATAATTTTTATCTTTAACAACAAGGTCGAATCTGTTCAGAATATAATCGGCAATCTTACCAAGTGGGCCTACTATGGAACTCCGGAAGAGGAAGAAAAAATAATGAAAACCTTCCCCAAAGACAGCCAGATTATCGATCAGTTTGATCTAGAAAAAGTTGCCGGGCAGCAAAGCCAGTAACCTTTTTGCTGGAGAGCCACCCCTGATTACCGGGTGGCTTTTTTATTAAATTCTTTTATTTTTTCAAGCAGATCATATGTATTACCTTCAATACCCCCGAGTTTTACTTTGGGCTTGGATACCGGTCCATGATAATCAGATCCTGCGGATACCAGTAGATCATGTTCCCGTGCATATTTCATGTAATACTCAACCTGTTCTTTTGAATGGTATGTCGATATAGCCTCAAGTCCTACTATTCCCATTTCAACCATTGCATCAAGGTACTCTTCTTTCTTCGCGAAAACCGGGTGGGCCAGCACCGGCACCCCGCCAGCTGCCCGTATTACATTCAGACCTTCTTCAACATCGATAGACCTGAATGGCACATACGCTTCTCCATTTTCAGAAAGATACTCCCTGTAGAAATGTGGCAACTGGTTTTCTTTCTTGCTGCCATGGAGATAATCAAACAACCTTGGGTCGTTCCTGTTATCACTATTTCCAAGAACTCCCTTCATTATTGAAGCAGCAGTTGGGGCTCTTCCCGCTGCCATTTCCCATACATTTTTTTCATCTATTGAAAATCCAGCAACTTCAAGGGCTTTCATTCTTTCTTGTGCGATTTCAACCCTGAACCTGGATATTTTTTCTAAAGCCAGTAATAGTTGAGAATTATTCTCATCAACGTAATAGCCCAGGATATGCTGCTGTGAACCATCTGCTGGCAATATTGTCGTAACCTCCACACCTGGAACATGTTCAATGTTATGTTCAGGTGCTGTAGCCCGTGCCACAGAAATTGATTCTACAGAATCATGGTCTGTCACAGCAATAGCACTAATGCCACTTTGTACGGCAAGTTCACATATTTCTCTAACAGTTAATTCACCGTCTTCACTGAAATTGGAATGTATATGAAGATCAATTAATGAAGTCATACTGTATTCTATTTATGTTGCCTGTAAAAAACCCAAATCAATATAAGCGCCCTGGATGTCGTATTTCCAGGTTGCTTTTTTCCGGGAGAAAATCAAGTGGATTAAGTGGTATATTCTCACATCTAATTTCAAAGTGGAGGTGATTACCTGTTGAATGACCTGTGCTCCCCACCAGGGCCAGCACCTGACCTTTCTGAACATAATCACCTTTTTTTACAAGTAGAACCGAGTTATGGGCGTACTTTGAAATATAGCCATTTCGGTGCTCAAGAGTGATCATCCGGCCATATCCACCGGCAAAACCGCAGAATATAACCTTGCCCTCCATTGAAGCCCTGATAATTGTACCTCTCGACGACGGTATATCAACACCCGGGTGAAGTTTACCCCATCGCCGTCCCAGTCCGGAAGTTATCAACTCTGTATTACTTATTGGCCAGATAAACTGATCTCTCTCTGATATCATCGATACAAAATCCACCTGCCTGTTTTTCAGTTCAGCCACATACGAGTCCGAAAAGGGCACAAAAACATAGGAACCAGATATGTTTCTCTTAGATACATTGTTTATTCTGCAAACAGTATCAATATCAGTACCACATTTGTGTATAAAAACAGATGCCTGCCCATACGAATTGAAATACATCCATTTTCCCGTGTTACCCCTGTAGCGTTGTATATGTTCAGTATCCAGTAAAACCGTTTCGGCACCACTCAAGCCGACAGGAACAGCTGTTAGAATAAATAGTATAACAAAAATAAAATTCAATTTTCTCATCATAAATACCGGTTCTTCGTTTAGTTTATGCGAGCCTTATTCAGATGTTAACTGCCGCACAATATGTAGATTACAAAATCAGGAGGTTCATATATTATTACAACATGAATACAAATAATCGACAGCTTTTCAAAATGTGTCAAGAATTTTTTACCCTGTTTCAACGTGCAATCGATTCTATAGTTTGAAGAGAATAAGTTCTCTTCACATGATGTCTCCTCAGACAATAATTTGTCCTCGTTATAACATTTGATCCATAATCGGTTGAAAACACCCGTTTGTATCCGGCATACCTGCATAATTCGATCAGCTTAAGATCATACCTGCCATAGGGAAAGGCGAAATATGAAATCGTTTTTCCCATGTACTGCTCCATTGTCCGCTTTGCGAGGTATATTTCCTCGTATATCCTGTAACGAGACTCAACGGTATCCATTTTACTTAGAGCGGTAAGATCAGGATGGCTTATCGAATGGCATTGCACATCTATGCCATTTTCATCCATTTCTCTCAGGTTTTTCCATGTAATGCTTGCGCGTGCTTTATGGTACACGTTATCCAGGTACACAAAAAGGGTAATGGGATATCCGAATTCCTTTGCAAGCGGAAGAAGCTTGCTGTACATTGAATAGTACCCATCATCAAAGGTTATACACAAACTTCGATTATTGAATTTTACACCGGTGATAGTTCTTTTTTCAAGCTCGCAAAGTGATATAACATCGATGTTCCTGCTTTTGAAAAGCTCAAAATGATTTCTTAGTACATCAAGTGGCAGCGAAAACACCCCTTTCCCGTCAATATTGTGGTAAAGAATAATCGGCACCTCTTCAAGCCTGCTGAAATTATTGCTTCTCTTTCTTTCCCAGGTATCATCATTAACCAGGATAGTCCTGTAGCCCGTTGATGCGGTAAATACGAACACATACATGACAATACCTGAAATCATCAGGGAAATAAGTGTTATTATGATCAGGTCTCTTTTCATTTTTTCAGTATAATATTTTTACAAGTTTCTTTTGATATTATTAAATAGTGACTACTCAGCTATGACTAAAATATTGATCATTTACTTCATAATGAAAAGGAATTTGATCATCTCCCCCCGCCTTCGGCGGGGGGAGCCATAATATTATTATTCATTTTACGATAATTGAAACTTTTAATCATGACAGCTGAGTAGTTACATTAAATATACCTTTTCACTATATCGGCATGGGGATGACAACTGTAAAATCACTTTAATAAAGATTTCTTGACAATTATTCCGTCCACATCCATATTTCTTTTACTTACATCATAATTTTTTACGGAGCCTCTACATGATCCCATTTACAAAAATGCATGGTATCGGAAACGACTACATATATATAGATACTCACACACACCAGGTTAAAGATCCTTCTAAACTTGCTGTAGAAATGAGTAACCGCAATTTTGGTGTTGGTGCGGATGGTCTCATTCTCATAATGCCTTCAGCTGAAGCTGATTTTCGAATGCGCATGTTCAACGCTGACGGCAGCGAGGCAGAGATGTGCGGCAATGGTATACGCTGTTTTGCCAAGTATGTCTATGATCATGGTTTGACTGAAAGCAAAAAAATATCAGTCGAAACTCTCGCAGGCATAAAGAATTTAGATCTTACAGTAAAAAACAAAAAAGTACATACAGTTACTGTGAACATGGGAGAACCGATAATTCTGCGCGAACGAATCCCCATGACCGGTGAACCTGGAACGGTAATAAATGAACCTCTTCAGGTTGATGGTGTAAAATTTAATATCACCGCCGTATCCATGGGAAATCCCCATGTAATTATTTACGTTGAAGACGTTGAGAAGTTTCCACTTGAAAAATATGGCCCAATGATAGAACTTCACGAATTATTTCCTAACAGGACAAACGTGGAATTTGTTCAGATTATTAACGAGGGAGAAGTAATCCAGAGAACATGGGAGCGGGGGAGTGGTGAAACACTGGCATGCGGAACTGGTGCTTCTGCAGTTACCGTTGCCGGGGTAATGAACCGCAAAACCAACCGTTCAATTCTTATACACCTGAGGGGTGGCGATCTCAATACTAAATGGAATGATGAAGATAATAATGTGTACCTTACTGGACCGGCTGTAGAAGTATTCCAGGGCACATGGCCTTAATAGTTCCCCGTTTAGAAATAGGCAGTTTCTGACAAATCCCATAATCTTTTACCGGGAATCCCATTCTCCAGCAATATAACACGTGATATACCATCAATATTTTCTTTAATTGTTCTGCTGAGGGCGTCCTGGAAAGCTTTTTCTGAACCATCAATAATAGTTGCATTTCCGGGCATTTTCAACAAACCGAGATCGACAACACATGTATCACCTTCAATCCATACCTTTCTCACAAGCAGATCAACAGGCACAAGGATAGCCGTATTCTCATATTTAGAACCCCGGGACACTATTTTTACCAGTTCGCGAATCTGGATGTGAGTATCATCAGAACGGGTTATCATTCTGTTCTCTTTCATTATTTTACTGGTTTGAAGATCGGGGAGATACACAACTATTTCATCACGTGTATCAAGAACCGGCAATGATGGGAATACGTTAAATATATTCTTGTCAGCCAGGTAACTAAATGCCAGGTAGTCAACAATACATACAACCGAAATGAAAAGAAGCAATTTACGGTACCGTTCTTTTCTGTCCACGGGAGGATTTTGAATAATAAAAACCAGGTCCCTGTACTTTTTCTTCATTGTGTCAATAAATGACTTCATTGCCCAAGCCCCTGTATAATATATTATTTCACGCGGGCAAAACGCCCATACTCGTTACACCACATACAATAGTATATAGCACTCTTACAAGAAAAAAATTACTATGACTATTTTTCTTTAATTATTTCCCTGTTATAGGTATCAATGAAATTTACTATCCCCTGTGCGATTCCCCGTGCAATTTTCTTTTGGTAAGACGACTTGAGAAGATACGTCCGTTCCTTGTTGTGCGTGATATACCCCGCCTCAACAAGAACAGAGGGCATTAAAGCTCCCCGTAAAACGAAAAAGTCCGCCTTTTTCACGCCCCTTGATTTAAATTCGAAAATATGATTATCCATATGTTTCTGTATAGATTCTGCCAGCATGGAACTTTCCTTCTGGATTTGCGTGGTGATCATAAGTGCCTCTATAAAATCTGTATCTTTATATTGCTTTCTTCTTTTTTCATCTTCAAGTATTACCACGTTATTCTCAAGGGCTGCCGTGGCACGGGCTTCTTCGTTAGTTGGATTCTGGGACAGAAAATACGTCTCAAAGCCGGATATTTTATGAGAAACTGAAGCATTCACATGTATACTCACAAATACACCATTCACACCATTTTTCAGCTGCCTGTTGGCGATTTCTGTTCTTTTCCCCAGCTCAATGAATTTGTCATTATCCCTGGTCATTATGATTCTTACTCCCTTAAGCCGTCGACCCAGTTCGCTTCTGACCATTCTGGCTAATTTCAAATTTATAACCTTCTCCCTGACGTTTCCCTTTCCTATGGCTCCCGGGTCTTTGCCACCATGGCCGGCATCAATAATAATAAACTTAATAGCATCCTTTGACGTATGTCGTGGTATTTTTCTTTCTTTTTCTACAGGATCTTTATTTTCCTGTTGTGTTTTTGTTATGAAAAGAAATGGAAATTTTAAATTAATTCGATAGTCAGGGTAAAACCTTGACAGCACATTCTCTGATAGTTGAAGTGGAAGCAGCACTTCACCCTTCACCCGCTGGACAGGGTAATCCATTCGTATAAGCATTCCATCGATAACAGCAATTGACAATCCAGGCTGGTATACCACGTAGGAATTCCCATAATATATTTTTCCACGCTGAAGTATAAAATCATATGTTGACTCCAGGGAGGTGGTCCGTTGCAAATCATGAAGGGAGATATAATGCTTCCCCTTGTATTTCTGTACAGGTATTTTCTGATGCGGGGAATTCGCGTAGACATTCAATGTACACATCCATGCTGTAATTAACAGGCATGAAAAAAGGAGAACGAATACGTGAAAGATGAAGATAGTA
This sequence comes from uncultured Leptospiraceae bacterium, assembly GCA_964486725.1. Taxonomy (GTDB): domain Bacteria; phylum Spirochaetota; class UBA4802; order UBA4802; family UB4802; genus M55B154. Next base: position 2,328 of record CAZAOK010000033.1, on the reverse strand, counting down.
TAACGATTTAACACGATTAATATCAGCGTTGCCTGTCAAAGTACAGGTATGAATAAGTTCTCCAGTAATCAACAGTAGATAGTACTGTTAAAATCAGGATTACTACCACCAGGGTATCCTGAAGAGTCACTCCATAAAGATTACACTGTGGCGAGAGAATAAAAACAAGGGCTGTAATCCCCAGTATTCCCACAAGGATCTTGCCAAGCATATTGGGACGAACCTGTATATCCATTTTATAAAACAATATAAAACCACCATAAATATTGTAAATATCTCGTGCCATCATTACAAAAATCAACCACAAGGGAAAATCTCTGAAATAATAAAGGACAATGGCCATTCCAAATGTAGCAGCTTTATCTGCAAGGGGATCTAAAAATTGTCCCAGCCGTGAAACCTGGTTTAGCAGCCGGGCAAAATATCCATCAAAGATATCGGTAACAACCATAACAAATAGTATAATAATAGCCATTTCCCTGTACGAAACAGATCCTGTAACATTCTCCATGTACAGGGCATATCCTGCCAGGGGAAACAGTAAAACCCTTAACAAAGAGAGAAAATTTGAAAAGGTCCATATCCTGCCGTCTAAGAGGTCCCGTGCTTTCATAATTAGTTGTTGCTGATATTCCTGAATTTAGCGTATCTTTAATACTACCGTAACATACAGTCAAGACAAATTCCATAAGAAAAAAGTACTTGCACTCGTAGTAAAAGTTAATTGACGTAGCTGTTCTCTTTGTCCATACGTTACTTGTGATGATACAAATATTTTTGAGGTATAACATGAAAACAAAATACCGAAATAAAGAAGCTGCATTCCTGCCTGTCAGCGTGCTTGCTATAATGTTAATATTTACCGGATGCGCAAAGGACACTGGTAATGCGCCAGATCCTGATTTAAATAAGCAAACAATGGGCATTGTGGTTATGAATAATGCTTCTTTACGAGTGGATCCCTACCTGTATTCATCACGGCTTCTTCTCCTGAACAAGGGGGATATTGTTAAAATCAAGGATCAATCAAAGGTTCGGCAATGGATCGGGAAAAAACATGATTACTGGTATAATATTGAGTTGAAAAACGGTGTATCCGGATGGATGTTCGGATCAACCCTTGATATTGTTGATTCCAGCAATTCAGATGGCGTGAAATCGTATCTTGATCAATTCTGGATGGAGCAATCTGATTCAGTAAAAAAGGAAATCGCCGGAAAATGGTGGAGCCTGAACAGTCAGGATGATTTTACCAATCACGGTATCGAGCTTACCACCGATGGCAACTATGTATCATACAGGAAAGGGGGTAAGCATATTGAAGGGACTTACAGTTTAAACTTTCACGAGAATGAAATCATTTTTCTAGATGGTACATCTTTCGGCAAAAATTTGTATTTCATCAGACGCGGGCAGTCTTACGTGTTGGCGGACGACAGGGAAAAAGCATCTCTTCGGTTCAAAAAAATCAGCGAATTCGATACAAATAATTCACAGGAAGATGAAAAAACAGATGGAGAATGATACACCAAGACTTAATAAATATCTTGTACTTTGTGGACTTGGCTCAAGGCGCAGCGTGGAAAATTTTATCCTAAACGGCAACATCCGGGTAAATGGAAAAACAGTAAAAGACCTGTCCACCAGGATTGATCCGGACAATGATTCTGTAACCTTTAAGGGGCAGATTCTAAAACCCCTGAAAAAAAATGAATACCTCATGCTTAATAAACCACGGGGATATATAACTTCACGTTCTGATGAAATGAACAGGCCCATAGTTATGAACCTTCTTCCCGAACGATATGATCACGAAGGGGTTGTTCCAGTAGGGAGGCTGGACCGGGACACGGAAGGATTGCTGATCTTAACCAATGACGGCCAACTTACCTACAGGCTTACCCACCCCCGTTTCAAGGTGGAAAAAACATACCTTGTTACCCTCGACTCACCACTTCTTGATGAGCATAAACGCCGGGTTGAGAAGGGCATCAACCTGTACGGCAAAAAAACTGAACCCGCGGTCATCAACTATACCCGGAATGCGAAAAACATGTTTTCCATGACCATAACTGAAGGCCGCAAACGGCATATTCGCCTCTCCTTTAAAATTTTCGGCTACAAGGTTACCAGCCTGAAAAGGATACAATATGGCCCCCTGTCCCTGGGCCGTTTACCTTCAGGATCCTACCGTACATTAAAACCAACAGAAGTTAGAAAATTAAAAAAATTATTCTAAAATGAATAATAATCCTGCATCGCTCCCCGCTTTCGGCGGGGGAAGATGCTCAAATTCCTTTTCATTATGAAGTAAATGATCAATATTTT
>CAZAOK010000032.1:25708-36845 GCA_964486725.1 uncultured Leptospiraceae bacterium | reverse complement strand
TGGTTTTCGTGTTGTGTTTTTGTCCCGAACGTGGGGGCAATTTCCCAGGTTGTGGTGGAGTCGATCAGGTTGGCCCCTGCGCCGGGAGTCCCTTCTTTTTTTGTGAAAAATAACATGGGTATGGCAAATACTATGTTTGAAAGAAGTGCCCACCTGACTATATCCCCGATAATCCCTGCTGGCCCGGTTATGGCCGCATAGATGGTAAACAACCAGATAATGAAAGGGGAGACTCCAAAGGACAGTACGATGAAAAGGACAATCAGGCGATATAGTTTTGGACTGTCCGACATATACCGGAACTCGTAGGCACTGTCATGATGCCCGCTTATTATAACCTGCTGTCGCGGCGGTTCAATGGGCTCTATGATGCCGCTTACGTTAAATCCTTTTTTTCCTTTATATAGTGGATCAAACAGTTCACCGTAGCAAATGAACTGGCTGAATGCCCAGGTACTTGCCAGGGTAAAACCCAGGGCCGCGATAAGATAATGTTCGGGAAAAAGGAAAAGCACCAGTGCTGCTGCTATGTTGAACAGGGGAGCAACTTTCAGGAAACCAAGAAAGGCGAAAGGCCGTACCTCAAATTCATCCATGGTGGTGTGATGACAGTGACTGTCATATTCTCCGGCAAGTTCCATTGCCACCTGTGCGGATGCGGGAGAACCTGCAAGCCTGGGACCATATCTCTTTATCAGTTCATTTGTTCGATGTAACGCACTTTTTGCCGCTTCTGAAATTGCTCCGGTTGCCATGATGATTTTCTCCCCTGGTCAATATATTATGTGGTATACTTAATTTTGATTGCAAGAAAAGATTAATAAATATAGTATACCAGACAGCATAAAGGGGCAAGAGGTTTCAAAAAAAGTGAGCGAATACTCATTTTTTTGTTTTAAATGGCTGCAATAACAGGAATATCATAATAAGATGACAGGAATTCGGAAATATGGACGCGGATAAAAAAAATGACGACGAGTTTGCGATAAGGCAGATGCAGATAGATGACCTTGCGGCTGTTTTCCATATGGGAGAACAGCTGTTTACTCTTCGTGAGTATCCAACCCTTTACCGCACATGGGATGAATACGAGGTAATCGGGTTCTATACCGGTGACCCCGAGTACTGCCTGGTGGCGGAAACCGATGGCAGTCTTGCCGGGTTTTTACTGGGTTCAATAGTTGATAAGAGAAACTCGCCCCGTAAATACGGGTACCTCGTCTGGTTCGGAATTGATGAAAAGTATCAGGGCAGCGGGGTAGCCGAACTCCTGTTTGACGGGTTTAGAAAAATTATGCAGGCAGAAGGGGTAGGCATTTTACTTGTGGATACAGCGGCTGATAATGAAAGGGCTCTCTCTTTTTTCAGGGCAAGGGGGTTCAGTTCTCCACGGGATCATGTATATCTTACGCTGCATCTTCCGGGAGAGGATATAAAGGGATGACTACAAAAAAAGCAAAGATAAATAACGGTCGCCTGCAAAAAATATTCAGGGACATGGTGGATATTTACAGTCCATCGGGAAAAGAGGGTGCCATCGTTGGTTTTTTGGACGGTTTTCTCAAGGGTGCAGATGTCCCCGCTGTTCGCCAGCCTGTGGAAGATGGCAGGGATAACCTTTTAATACTTTCTCCGCGTGAAAACGCGCAGGTGGTCTTTGTTGGTCATCTTGATACTGTTGCGGCACCTGATTACATGAATTACCGATTCGAACTTGATGATGACGAGGTGTACGGGTTGGGCACCGCGGATATGAAGGGAGGTTGTGCCGCAATGATAGAGGCCTTCACCGCGTACTGCAGGGCCCATGACGGAGACCTTCCCGCTTCACTGGCCCTTGTGGTTGGAGAGGAGGAAACCGGCGACGGGGCACAAACATTCGTGGATGAGTATCATTATCCATGGGCAATCGTGGGTGAACCAACAAGCCTGGTGCCCTGTTTCAGCCATTTCGGCTACCTTGAACTGGAACTGACCACGTATGGTAGACGGGTGCACGCGTCACTGGCCCAGAAAGAACACAATGCTATCCGTTCCATGCTTACCATGCTTCTTTCACTTACAGAATACCTGGATGGTTCACGGCATGAGGTGATCTATAACATCAGGGACATGCAGAGTTCACAGGCTGGTTTTGCTGTTCCTGATCGATGTGATGTATATGTTGATCTGCATGTGCCCCCGCAGTTTGGTATTGGTGATCTTTCGTTTGAAATCGAAGAAGTAATCGCGGGACAACTGGATGACAGCGCGCAGCTGCATGACTCCCTGGTATTTTCCACCATACACGCCGGGTATGATCTTCCATCCAGGGGATACTTCCCGGAGCTTCTTAAGGATGTGCTTACGGCGCGTTCGATGAAATGGGAGCCAACGTCATTTCGGAGCGATTCAGATGCCACCATATTATGGGGAGCCGGTATAAAGCCGGTAATTTTGGGACCGGGACAGCTTGCAAAAGCACACACCAGTGATGAATCGGTTCGGATGACTGAAGTGAGCCAGTCTGCACAGGTGTACCTGGATATTCTCTATGCCCTTGACGCGAATGGGTCATCTTGACAACACGGCATGCGGGGATTCTTTTCGGGGCATGTCAAACAGGTATGCAAGTGTATCCTCACCAAGCGATATGAGTTCATTGGCAGAATACCCAACGGGGTTCATTTTGCGATAGGTTTTTCTGTTGCAGGTTCCAAGTAGTTTCTCGGTGTTGATAACGAACATGGTATTCCCCTTGCGGGGTTTTTCCTCAATTAAAAAATCCTTACTCACACAAAATCGCAGAAAACCGCGTATCTTTCGAAGCATGTACCTGCGCCTGGCAAGTCTTTCGTCGATGTTGGGAAGAAATTCCCGTGCATCTGTGTTCAGGCAGTGATTGATGATATCATTCATCTTATGATAGAATTCGGTTTTACTTATGGAAATTTTTTTCTCGGTACTCTCTGCAAGCTCTTTCAGGTAATAGGAGGCAATCTGACTGAATGTTATGGTGTGTAGAGAACGAAGAATTGAATCAAGACGGCTGATGAATTCGTCCCGTTGAGCCATCAGGAATCCCGGTTTGCCGATATTGATGAAGACATCTTTGGCTCCCTTGATGCAGCGGTCAACTTTCACATTTATTGGAAGTATGTACATTCTTTTCCTGCAGGTTTCATAGGTGTTTGATACCAGCTGGTATATACCGCTTCTGATCTTCTTCAGGCCACCGTACCCCCATGTGGTGCCTTCGGGAAAGATTAGTGTGGAAAACCCCTGGCTGACGCTGTCCCCTATATTGTCAAGCTGCTTGCCAATCTCCTGGTGAACGGTTTCTTTTTCTTTAGCATATTGTTCAATGAAGGGGCGATGTATGGTTACCAGGCGCAATTTTCTGAACAGGGCGTGCGGAAGACCGGTTCGGTCGAGTAATTGAAATATTTTCTTTATAGCGGGATTTACAGATGGGAAATTTGTTGAAAGGTATTCCCTGCTGAGAAACTCATCCTTGGCCATAATGAGAAAGCGGGGACGGGGCTTTAACGAATAGTATACCCTGGATAAAGATGGAACTTCAAAGTAACTGTCATGGGTCACGGTAAATATAACAGGGGTTGGTACATCTTTAAGATATTCTTTACCGTTAAGATGTGGTCTTTGTCTCAATATTTTCGCGGCACACTTGAAGCAGAACATGGCGAATTCATAAAGTATTCCATTCTTTTGATCTCTCACTGGCTTCCTCCACTTCATTAACACCCTGTTATATTAAACATAATCAGCGTAATATTATATGTCAATTGATATTGATAAATTTGGCTCATTCCGGAATTTTGGGGAAAACCATCATAATTTATTTGTGACTACTCAGCATGACTGAAATATTGATCATTTACTTCATAATGAAAAGGAATTTGAGCATCTCCCCCGCCGAAGGCGGGGGGAACCATGTCTATATCTGTTCATTATATAGAAAATGATCAATATTCTGATAATAGCTGAGTAGTAACGATTATTGTTATAAAAAATTATTTTCAATTCCCAATAATCCGGGAAGACCCATAAATTTTAAATGCGCATCTACAAGTTTTTTTGTTTGACAGAAAAGTGGTGCTATATATGTTTAATCATATGATTTAATTAAACAGTTAATTAAATTAAAAAGGTAACTGCTCAGCTGTCATGATTAAAAGATTCAATTATCGTGAAATGAATAAAAATATGATGGTTCCCCCCGCCGAAGGCGGGGGGAACCATCTCTATAACTGTTCATTATATAGAATATGATCTTTATCCTGTTTATTGCTGAGTTGTAACTTAAAACGTTTAATTATACAGGTAACATGTTTTATGAGATGAGGTGTTTAATATAATATGAGCGATAAGAAAAAAGACGCAGGTGTAGTGGCCGGGGAAGAATCCGTTGATACGAGGGAGCGAATACTGTACGCGGCAAAAAGAGAGTTTGCCGAAAACGGTTTCAATGGGGCCAGGATGGGGGCAATCTCAAGGCGGGCAAATGCCAACCAGGCGCTGATACATTATTATTTCGGGAACAAGGAAAATCTCTACATGGTGGTGCTGCAGAGACTTTTCGGTGTGGATGATACCGACATGGTGCAGGAATTTCTGTCCAGGTGGACCTTTACGCCACCAGAGGGACTATATATGGCCATTTACATTCTGGTCAACGTGCACAGGGAAGCCTTCGATCCCGACTTCATGAAAATAATCGCAAGGGAGATCGCTGACGGGAAGAGTAATTTTACTACACTGTTGAATGATTTTCTCCTTCCACGCCTGGCGTTGCTTGAAGAGGTGATACATGAAGGGATAAAAACGGGAGACTTTGAAACCAGGAATCCCCTCCTGGCTGTATATAACCTGGTTATGCTGGTTATGAACTATGAGAGTGATCGCGATCATTTCAAGGGGTCAAGCTGGTATGACAGGCTGTACGGCAAGAATGGTGATAAAGAATTCTTTCTTTTCGTGCTTGAGCATACCTTCAAGGGTTTATGCCCGCGTGGGAAGGAAGCAGAGATACCCGTTATAGACAGGGAGATACTTGAAAAGCTTGATGAACTTATTCGGAAGATCAAGGACAGCCATAAATGGGTTATGGAGGATATGGATGAAGAGTAGTAGCTGGCAACACGTAACAGGGATATTCATGGTGTGCATGGTAATATGTGTGGCACCCTGTAAGATATATGCTGCAGAGAAACTGCCACTGGATGAAGCAATAGGTCTTTCACTCGAGAATAATACCGCGTACAGGATATCCTTTGAAAAGGTAAAAGAGAACAGGATGAAGGTGCGGGAGACATGGGGTATGTTGTGGCCTCAACTCTCGAGTGATGCCTCTTATACCCGGCAATGGGCCGAAGCCGGGTTTAATTCTCAGATAGAAGGACAGTATGATATCAAGTTCATAAACGGGCAGCTGACGGTGAACCCGGGCACTTTCTATCATTCATTGCAGGCATCTTACACGGGAAGGGTGGCTGCCGAGAACGAAGTGCGTACTGTCAAGGCGGATACCATCATTACTACAATCCAGCTGTATTACCAGATGCTTCTTGCAGGAGAGATGATCAATTTACGGAAAGAATCCATAAAGGCACTGGAAGAGAACCTCAGGGTGGTTACAGTCGGGTATCGCAAGGGTACATTTTCGCGCCTGGAGTTCCTGCGGGCGAAGGTATCCCTCTCCAATGAAAAAACCAAGTTGATAAACGCTGAAAACGATTACCAGAGTGCAAGGGCGGCACTGAACGTACACCTTGGCAGGGAAATCGGTGATCCCCTGCAGCCTGACACGGCAGCCCTGGATGTAGACGTGGATTCACTGAAGTACAGGGAGATAAACCCGGAACGTGAGTATAACCTGATCAACGGCATGATTGCCGAAGCGTTGAAAAGCAGGCCGGAGCTTCTGCAGATAAAGCTTGCAAAGGATGGAGCCGAGCACTCGGCAAAAGCGGCACAGTCAGTATACATGTGGCCAAGTTTTTTCGTGACAGGGAGTTACGGTACATCGAAAGCTATTTCAAAGGAAAGAGATTCGTCGGCAAATGTTAATCCAACGTACGCGCCAATTGTAGAAGCATTGAATGAAAGCATGAGTGAAAGTTTCGCCCCAAGCGGCTGGAATGACAGCTGGTCGGTCACTTTCGGGGCTACCTACAGGTGGGGATCGCTGGTACCATTTGATTCATCACATGCGAAGGCCTCACAGCTGAACAGCCAGGCACGGCAGGCCGAGCTGCAGCTTGAGGAGTTTGTGAAGCAGGTGAAAGTTGACGTGCAGCAGAAGTTTCTGAAATTGAAGTCCGCTTCAAATTCAATATACTCACAACAGGGCAACGTTGAAACGGCGGAAGAATCACTGCGGGTTTCCATTCTTCAATTCAGGAACGGTATAATCGATAACAGCAAGATGCTTGAGGCTAACGTTGAGCTTACCACTGCAAAGACACTTTTCATAGAAGCATTGCATAACTACCAGGTAGCGAAGGCTGAGCTGAACAAGGCCATCGGCAGGGATGTGTTTGATATAAAGTAACAGGAAAACCGGAGGACGGGATGAGAAAGAAGATCATATACGGAATAATTATCATAGTTGGCATTGTGGCTGTCTACAGGATCGGCACCTTCGTGATGGATAAAATTAATCCTGAGGCGAAGAAGGAAGAGGTTCGTACTGTTCCGGTAAAGGCAACAGCGGTGATAAGAAAAGACATGGTGGACAGCATTAAACTGACCGGTGATATCATTGGTACCGAGGTGGTGAACGTTTTTTCCCGGGTGCCGGGCAAGGTAGAGGAAATACTGGTAAAGGAAGGACAAAAGGTATGGAAAGGCCAGACCGTCATCAAGGTGAACAGGGATATCGTTGGTATGGACTACATGCCGGCCATCGTCGAATCACCCATTAACGGGTACGTTGGCAGTCTCATGGTAGACAGGGGGATGAGCATTGCGTCATCAACAGCCCTTGCCCAGGTGGTGAACATGAGCAGTGTTGAGGCGGTGGTTCAGTTGATGGAAGAGGATATTAACCGGGTACAGCCCGGGATGACCGCAAAGATTGGTGTAGAAGCTTTCCCGGGCAGGGCATTTGCAGGCCGGGTATACAAGAAGAGTGCCGTATTGAACGCGGCAAGCAGAACACAGGAAGTCCATATACTGATCAACAATCCGGGTACGAAATTAAAACACGGAATGTTCGCAGACGTGGAGATAATACTGGGCCGCAGAAAGAACGTGCTGGCAGTGCCTGTTGACGCGGTGATGAGGGATGAAAGGGAAAGTGCCTATGTGTATGTAGTAGAAAAGGACATTGCCCGCAGGAAGATGATAGAAACGGGACTTACTGTTGATAATTTTACAGAGGTAAAAAGCGGGCTTGGTCAGGATGCCGTGGTAGTAACCCTTGGTAAAGAAAATATATCAGACGGTGAACACCTGAAGGTATACCGCGAAGACCAGCCAAACGAAGAGAAGAATGTTGAAAAGAGCAAGTCGGAGGACGTTAAATGAAACTGACTGATATTTCTGTAAACAGGTCCATAACTGCCATCATGGTTTTCGTAGCACTGCTGGTGCTTGGTTTTGTCAGCTATTCCAAGATGGCGCTGGACCTTTTCCCGGAGATAGAATTCCCGGTTGCCGTGGTGATCACCGAGTATCCCGATGTGGGGCCCAAGGAGATTGAGAGCACCGTCACCCGTCCCCTTGAAGAATCACTTGCGGGGATAAACAACGTGGACAATCTCACCTCTACGTCAAAGGAGGGTATGTCCATGGTGATGATGGAATTCACCTGGGGTACCGATATGTCCCTTGCCGTGTCAGACATGCGGGAGCGGATCGATATTACCAAGGGCTTTTTACCCGAGGACGTGGAAACTCCCATTGTTTTGAAGTTTGACACATCGATGATTCCCATCATGGTGCTTTCCATCTCGGGTTCGGGTGACCTGATGTACCTGCGAAATTACGCCGAGGACACCCTGAAAAGTCTTGTGGAACAGACCGATGGGGTGGCTTCCGCCTACGTGAGCGGAGGGCAGGATGAAGAAGTAAAAGTTGAACTTATAAAGAACAGGATGGACGCGTATAACCTTTCTGTGGACAAGGTAATCCAGATTCTTGGAGTGGAGAACCTGAATGTTGCCGGTGGTGAGATAAAAACACCCATGAGGAAATTCACCCTCCGTACCCAGGGCGAATTCCAGGATCTTGACGATATCCGCAAGGTGGTTGTAGATGTGAAAAACGACACCCCCATTTACCTGAAAGAGGTGGCCCGGGTCTACATGGCTCCCGCGGAACGAACGGAGATAGTTCACCTCAATGGGAAGAATGGCGTAGTGATGCGGATAAACAAGCAATCGGATAAAAATACGGTTATTGTTGCCCGAAATGTAATGGATCGCCTGGAAAAGATACGTAAAACACTGCCCAAAGGGATGACGATTGTACCCTTCTTCAACCAGGCAGAATATATTGAAAATTCTATTGATAACGTGGTAAAAAACGCGGTGCAGGGTGGTCTTATTGCCATCCTGGTGGTGTTCGTATTCCTGAGAAATATCCGTTCAGCTCTTATTCTTGGATTGTCCATCCCTATATCCATAATCGCGACATTTATCATGATGTACTATTTTGACCTGTCGCTGAACATGATGTCCATGGGCGGACTTGCTATAGGAGTTGGTATGCTCATAGACAACTCCATTGTAATTATGGAAAATATATTCCGGTTCAGGGAGAAGGGAGCCCGTCCTGGTGAAGCGGCCAGGCTGGGGGCCGATGAAATGGGGATGGCCATTACCGCCTCTACCCTGACAACTGTGTCAGTATTTATACCCTTCCTCTTTACCGAGGGGCTTGCAGGGCAGTTGTTCAAGGACATGGCGCTTACCATTACCTTTTCACTTTTGTGTTCACTTCTTGTGGCACTCACCCTTATTCCCATGATGACTTCAAGGTATATAACCACCCTGCACCGCAGTTACAGCGGCAGGCTGTCATTTCTTAACGGGATACTGGACTGGAGTGATAACAGGTTCATACGCCTGGAAAAATTTTACGTGAAGGTTGTCAACAGGGCGCTTGACCATCGGAAGAGGGTGATCGCCTACACGGTAATAGCGGTTATACTGGCTTTTGTACTGTTACCTGTCACAGGAATGGAGTTCATGCCCGAACAGGACGAGGCCCGTTTAACCATGCTTGCCAAGCTGCCGGTGGGAACCAACCTTGATACTACCGAAAAGATCATGACCATGGTGGAGAAGCGCACCATGAAGGCACTGAAAGACAGTGAATACAGGGTGGTATCGGTGCGTGCGGGTTACGGTGAAGGGTTTGCCGCGGCATTCGGAGATACCGCTGACCATACCGGAAAAATGGAGATACGGCTGGTGCCTGTAACCGAACGTGACCGCTCTCAGCAGGAATTACGTGAAGTGCTCAGGGAGGAACTGAAGGATATACCTGGCGTAGATTTTAACTTTTCTTTTGAAGATGACAGCCTCCTGGGAGGGGGTGCTGCCATATCGATCGAAGTATACGGGTATGATTTCGAGAAGTCGGCACAGTATACAAAAGAAATATACGAGGCCATTAAGAATATACCGTCATTGAAGGATGTTGATATATCCAGGGAGGAGGGACTTCCCGAGAAGGTGATACGGATAAATCGGGACAAGGCCTCAAAGATGGGGCTGAATGCCTCGCAGATCGCCAACATGGTCAAGAATTACGTGGCGGGGAAGGTGGCCACCATCTACCGGCACGAGGGAGACGAGTATGACGTGTTTGTACGGCTCCGGGAAAAAGATCGTGAGACAATCAATGATATCAGGCAGCTCCGTGTTACCACCCCGGTGGGTGTCTCTGTACCCCTGGGCAACCTTATAAAGATTGATACACGCACCGGCCCAACAAGCATCGAGCGTAAAAAACAGGAGCGTGTGGTGTATATCAAGTGCAGGGCCGAGGGACAGGATCTTCGATCGGTTGTGGCTGATATACAGGACAGGATTGACCAGATACCCCGTCCAACTAACTTCAACGTGATGATAGCCGGTGCATATGAGGATATGCAGGATACTTTTAAAGACCTCGCGCTTGCGTTGCTCCTGGCGGTGGTGCTTATCTATATTATCATGGCGTCACAGTTTGAGTCTTTTGCGTCCCCCTTTATCATCATGTTCTCGGTGCCCACGCTGTTTTTCGGGGTGATGGTATTTCTCTTTTTAACCGGCACCACCTTCAACGTGGTATCATTCATGGGGGTTCTTATGCTCTCGGGGATCGTGGTGAACAACGCAATCGTTCTGGTTGACTATACCAATATACTCAGGGCCCGTGGTATGCAGGTACGTGAGGCCATCATCGAGGCTGGCCGGATGCGGCTCAGGCCAATCATGATGACCACCTTTACCACTATACTGGCATTGATACCAATGTCACTGGGAATAGGTGAAGGGTCGGAGATGTCGGCGCCGCTGGCCCGGTCGGTTATCGGGGGGATGAGTTCATCCTTCATTTTCACGCTGGTGTTTATACCGGTGGTGTATTCACTGTTTGAATCAGGTAAGGAACGGCTGAAACGAAGAAAAGAGATGAAATCATTGAAAGCGCTGAAAGGTAACTAAGCGGAGAAAGCTATAGAGGAGAATGCGATATGGTACTCATGTTCATAGTATACAGCAACGCAGTTGACGAAGAGATGGTGGAAACGGTAAAAAGGCATGCCGACGGGTACACCAAGTTTCTGGGTGTGCAGGGAGAGGGTGGGAGTGAACCCCACCTGGGCTCTCACGTGTGGCCAGGTGTGAACAACTGCATGATGGTGGCAGCAGACAACAAGGCGGTCGATGCCATCAGCCGGGATGTTGCAGAACTGAAGGAACAGTTTCAGGGTATTGGTGTAAGTATCATGGTGACCCAGTTAAAGAAAATGATGTGAGGGGGGCGGACAGGTGCCCCCCCCCCCCCCCCCCCCCCCCCCCCCCTCCCCCTTCCCCCCCCCCCCCCCCCCCCCCCCCCCCCCCCGCCCCCTCCCCCCCCCGCCCCGCCACCCCGCCCCCCCCCCCCCCCCCCCCCCCCCCCCCCCCCCCCCCCCCCCCCCCCC
>CAZAOK010000032.1:1616-25698 GCA_964486725.1 uncultured Leptospiraceae bacterium | reverse complement strand
GTGGTGGTGGGGACGGAAAAGAGGGGCGGGGTGGGCTACAGCGGGGAAATTGGGGAATCGTAGAGAGAATTTTTAGTGGTTTGTGTTAGGATCATTGGTCACCCGAGAAAGGAAAGGATGGGACGGGAGTGTCCCGCCCCCCCCCCCCCCCCCCCCCGCATATTATTTTGTCATTACCGTCTTCCTGGGAATAATCCCCGCCTCAATGGCTTCATCCATGAGTGAATCCCTGAAGTCCGGGTGGGCAATGGATATCATGGCCTCTGCCCTTTCCGGTATGCTCTTCACCCACAGGTCGGCTATGCCGTATTCGGTTACCACGTACTGCACGTCGGAGCGGGGTGTGGTTATAATGGTACCCGGCACAAGCCTTGTGGATATGCGGGAAAACATCTTCCCCTTGCTCTCGCCGGCTGCTCCCAGGGCGATGAAGGATTTGCCGCCTTTTGAGTAATGGGCACCACGAACGAAATCAAGCTGTCCCCCGGTGCCGCTGTACATGGTAAACCCGATTGATTCGGAGGAAACCTGGCCGGTGAGGTCAACAGTCAGGGCGTTGTTCACGGATATGAAGTTGTCCATCATGGCTATGTTACGTATATCTGTTATATAGTGTATGGGCATGGATTCCAGCATCGGATTGTGGTCCATGAAATCGTACAGTTCTGTAGACCCCACCCCGAAGCCAAAAGAGATCTTTCCCGGGAAAAACTTTTTTTTGGAACCGGTGATGGCACCTTCCATGCACAGGTCCATCATGGAGTCGGTGAGCATCTCGGTGTGGGCACCAAGGTCACGTTTATCCTTCAGAAAAAACCCTACCGCGTTTGCGATCTCTCCAAGGCCAAGCTGTATTGTTGCCCCATCTGGTATATGGTCGATAATATGTGAGGCAATCTCCCTGTGGGTGTCGTTGACGGGGATGTCGGGCAATATGGGCAACGGGCTTTCATGTTCGCATATACAATCAGCTTCACGTACATGCATCATGGCGTGTGTGCCGAATACGTGGGGTACCTTCTTGTTTACCTGCACGATAATTTTTTGAGCGGTTTTTCGTATGGAATGGATAACCGATGCCCCGCCCGGTCCGAAACTCATGTATCCCCTGCTGTCTGGTTCAGAGCAGGCTATCATTAACACGTTTGGTTTCAGCCGATAAGAGATGAGAGAATCGAAGTGGGAAAAGCTGCATGAAAGAACTTCGATATTATCCTGCGGCATAAACATGCGTTCAAGCGGACCAAGAAAAAGGGCGATATGCCCGATATGTCCCTTGAAGCTGGCATCGAAATGCGGCAGCGGTTTCATCAGCAGTGCTGATGCAACACGCACGTTTTCCAGTTCATCCTTTCGGGCAGCAAGGGTTTCCAGGAGATCATATGCAGCGCAGGGACCACCCGGCGTGCAGACCAGGTCACCCGACTCTATGAGCTCAACTGCCTTTTCAATTGATACAAGTTTCTTGTCATATTCTTCTTTCCATGCCATTATGGAGACCTCCTTATGTTTCATGTGTTCTGCCTGCAATGCAGCACAGAATACTTTTTATTTTGTATTACGATATTTTACTCATGTTGTATATAAATGCAACAAAATTTAGTACCCGGGTACTAAATTTTAGAAACTAAAAGGGCATGTGAGAAATGAAAACAAGAGACCGTATTATACATACCGCAATTGAAATGTTTAACACCTTTGGTGCAGGGGAGGTATCCACCAAGCGGATCGCCGGTGAAATGGGTATCAGCCCGGGTAACCTGTATTATCATTTCAATACCAAGGAGGAGCTTGTGCGCAGTATCTGGGAAATTATGGAAACCGAGCTTGACAGGGTCTGGGGTGTTGATGATGTGCACCATTCCGAGCAGGCCATAGCCGAATTTCTGCAGGGCCTGAGCTCGGTGTTTTACCGTTACCGTTTTTTCTACCTTGAACTTCCCGTGTTGATGGGAAGGGATCCGGTTTTAAAGGAAATGTATTCGGCAAGAACAAGGCGAATGCTGGAAAGGTTCATGGGGTTCACCCGTTCGTGGATACATCTGGGCATAATGCGAACCATCCCCTCTGAAAAAGAACAGACACTGCTTATCCGAAACATGTGGCTGGTGAGCCAGCTGTGGATGTATTACTGGCACACCATTTACGGGGGGGTTACCGTTGATAATGTGAAACAAGGTATGCTGCAGGTATTGTCACTGTACCATCCCTACCTGTCACCTGATGCTTCGGCCAGGATAGAAGCCATAATTGAGGGATCTTGATACAATACTATTTTTTCAGGAATACTTTGATTTTAACCATTCCTTCGCACTGGTTTCGTTATCAAAATATTTAATTTCCATATTCGGGATAAACTGTGCTTCTTCGTTGGCATCTTTCATGCTGAGACTGCCAACCAGGTCTTTAGGAACAACAAAGGCAAAATATTTTAAACCGGTTTCTATTGCCCTGGGGAACCAGACATCTTTTAACCACATCCTGATGTCTTCAGTCAATACTTTCATATCTTCGATGTTGTTAAGCTGCTTATTCGAATTGTTGTCTATCCTGATCTGGTGGAGGTTTTCAGCTATACGTTTGAATTCATCGGGGTTTACAAATCCTTTGAAAATACCTATAGCGGCTTTTGTGTCTGCATCATAATAACTGGTTTTGTTAACCATAGTAATGTACCTTATTAAATTTGCTTTTATGATTAAGAAATTATTTTGAAATAGTAAATCATAAACCTTCCAGCAACAACATAATTATCAGGCTACGTATTTTTATTTTTGGCAATGGTAAAAACAAAATGATCACTATCGAGCGCATCGTAAATATATTGTTAGAGTGTTACGTTTTAATTTGTAGTATCACGTGAAAGATATTTGACAATGCCTCGTAAAGGTATATAGTCTTGTGAAATTAAACTAGCAGGTAACCATGATGAAAAAAACCATATCCAGAATTGGAACACCGACACTGTATCTTTTTGTACTCATGCTGCTCACCGCCTGCGGCAGGCTGGCAACTATTCCCATGTCGCCTGAGACCACCCCGGACCAGTGGCTGAAAACCCACCCCCATCTCAACCTGGAACTTTTCTCCAGCGCCTTCGTGCTGGCAAAGCCCAGCTCGTCTGCCATCGTGTATTCGCTGGGGGTGCTTACCATAATAATTGGAATACTTTTTTTGCTGAGACGTGAAAACGAAAAGTCACGGCACTGGTGGGGGCTGGGACTGCTCTTGTGGGGCATCGGCACCCTTTTTGCCGGTACCAGCTACCAGGCCTTCGCCTGGGAGATCAAGTGCGCCGGCCAGGCCTTCTGCTCGTGGACAAGCTGGTATGAGGTGATATACATGATCTTCGAGGTTGCCAGCATCAATGCCCTGCTGGTGGCGGTGGCCCATTCCACCGTGAGGGGGAACGCATTGAAGCTGGCTAAAGTGTATGGCGCGGCCAACATGCTGGTGTACCTGGCGGTGTCCCTCACCGGCGCGGTTCTCCCGTCGTGGTTCATGGTGTCCTTTGAACTGATGATGCTCTTCTGTTTCCCGGGACTTGTTGCTGCCTTCGTGCTGAACCTGCGTGGCTACAGACGAAAGAAAGATCCAATGAACCGAAACCTGGTAATAACCTGGCTTTTGCTACTGCTGGTGATGGTTGCCTATTACGCCTACCTTCTCTCAGGCATAGCAGAACAGTTATGGGCGGACGGGATCTGGTTCTCCGCCAACGACGTGCTGCACATCGGACTCATTCTCTGGATGCTCTACATCGCCATTGCCGTGCGGGGCAGGGTGGTCGACCTGAAGAATGCCTCGTGACCAGGTGGGATGAAACCTTCGACGTGATAGTGGTGGGGGCGGGGTTTGCCGGCCTCACCGCCGCCATCGAAGCCTCTAACGCGGGTGCCCGGGTTGTGGTGCTTGAGAAGATGAAGGCCCCCGGCGGTAATTCCATCATCAGCGACGGGGGTGTTGCTGCGGCAGGCACCCGTCTTCAAGAGCAGCACGGGATTGAAGATTCACCCGAACTTTTTTACAACGACATGCTGAAGGCGGGCCTTGGCCTGAACCACCCGGGCCTTCTGCGGGTTCTTACGCAAAATGCTGCGGAGGCATTCCGATGGTCGGAAGAATACCTGGGGGTAGAGTACATGGACAGGGTTGACCGGTTCGGGGGCCACTCGGTAAACCGCTGTTACGCTGCCGCCGGCATCACCGGCGCCACCATCATCAGGGTTATGCTGAAAAAGGTGAAAGAGCTGGGTATCCCCCTGAGAAAAAGTACCTGCCTTGAGAAGATCATCTTCAACGGTCAGCGGGTGAGTGGGCTGACAGTTCGTGAAGGCTATAATTATAAAGACCCCGAAGCAGGACGGGTACAACACCTGCAGGCAGACAGGGCCGTGATACTCACCACCGGGGGATTCGGGGCAGACGTGGAATTCCGCGCGGTGCAAGACCCCCGGCTGACTGGAAAGATCGATACCACCAACAAGCCCTTTGCCACCGCCGAAGTACTGGTTGAGGCCATGCGTCTTGGGGCGGCCCCGGTGCAGCTTTCACACATTCAGCTTGGAGCATGGGCCTCCCCCGACGAGAAGGGATTTGGCAGCGGCCCCCAGTTTGCCGATTACATCGGCTTTCTTTTCGGTATCATCGTGCACCCTGACACGGGTAAACGCTTCGTGAATGAGCAGGCTGACCGCAGGGTGCTGGGTGATGCCATATTGAACGCGGGCAGGCCCAGTGTCTGCATCAGCGACCATGCGGCGGTAGAACACTCGGGCTGGGATATAAGCCGTGCCCTGGAGAGAAATGTGGTGAGAACCTTTGACACGCTGGAGGGGCTTGCGGCACATTACGGCCTTTCGGCAGATGCCCTGTCAGAAACTATCACGAAATTCAACGATGTGGTTGAAGCGGGGGTGGACGATGAGTACGGCCGCCCCATACTGCACGATTCCATACCCATAAACCGGCCTCCTTTTTACGCTATGCGGCTGTGGCCCAAGGTGCACTATACCATGGGAGGACTGCAGATTAACGAGGAAGCCCGGGTGATCGATCTTGACCACCGGCCTGTACCAGGGCTGTATGCCGCCGGCGAGGTGACCGGCGGGGTACACGGCGCGTGCCGGCTTGGCAGCTGCGCCATCACCGACTGCCTGGTGTTTGGCAGGATGGCCGGCAGGAACGCGGCGGGCTGAGCTTCACAGAACCGTTACGTCCGGGGTGTTGCGTTTGGGCAGGCGGCGGTAGCGGTACTTCGGGTATCCCACCATCATGGTACCCATGCAGACATGTCCTTCAGGAAGGTTAAGTTCATTCTTCAAAGGTTCCCACGCGTTGGCTGCGATGGAGAAATAGCCCGCCCAGCAGGTTCCCAGTCCGAAAGAGTAGGCGGCAAGTTCGAAGTAGCTGAGGGCGATGGTGGAGGCGTCCCGTGCCATGGGGTTCTGTTTCTGCCCGTAGGCCATCACCAGGTGGGGGGCGCCGCGGCAGACGGCGTCAATGCCGAAGTCCCACCCTTTTGTCAGCATGTCAAAGTGCATCATCCGTGCCATGTCGGGGTTTTTCTCCAGGGTGTCCTTCATCCAGTCCACCACCAGGCCCGTCATCTTACGTACCTTCTGCGTATCATGTATAATGAGCCATTTAACCGGCTGGGTGTTGTGGCCTGACGGTGCGTACCGTGCCACCCGTACAACCTCCTGCAGCAGGTCAAGCTCCACCGGCTTGTCCCTGTAGGTACGTATTGAGCGACGCTGGCGTAAAAACTGTTCTGCCATGTCCGGATCAAGCCGGGCGTTTTTGTCCACCAGGGGCAAATCATCTGGCGACCCGCACCGATGGTCAAGGGCGTCGTGTGGACACACCGCCACGCAGTGGCCGCAGTCGATGCAGAGGGCATCGGCGTTCTTCACGGGGATGGGCCCCGTCTCTTTATCGGGCATGGCGATTATCATTATGGGGCACTCGGCCACGCAGTTCCCGCACGCGGTACAGGCATTCTTGTCTATGGTAAACAGGCTCATAATATCTCCTTTGTTTTGAATCTTCATACCATATTTGTGTAATTCTTTGCCTGTACCTCGTCAAGCTCAAATATTTTCATCAATACTTAACTGGCTCACGCGGAGGCACGGAGACGCTGAGGAAAGGCACAAACTCTCCGCGTTCCCCGCGCCTCCGCGTGATACTGTTTTTTATATTCCTGATCACACCTCACTTCTCACTTTTCACTCTACTCAATAACCTGTACAAAACCTTGACATAATTCTACATTAAAGTATACTGCAGAAACACGTGACAGGAGGAAATATGGCACACATGACTAACCGATCGGCATATTCCATGCTTACTGAACGCTTGAACCAGGTACCCCAGGGAGCACCTGAATCAGAACTTCTTTATGATATTCTCAAGATGCTTTTTTCAGAGAAAGAGGCAGAACTTGTGTCACTTCTTCCCGTGAAACCCTTTACAGCCGAAAGGGCGGCAAAAATCTGGAAAAAGAATGTAACGGAATCACGGAATATACTGGAGACCCTTGCTTCACGGGGAATACTGCTGGATAATTACGAGGACGACGTGCAGGTGTTCTCGTTACCCCCCACCATGGCGGGTTTCTTCGAGTTTTCCATGATGCGTTACCGTGACGATATCGACCAGAAAAAACTGGCCGAACTCTTTTACCAGTACCTGAACGTGGAAGAAGATTACCTGCGCAACCTCTTCGCAACCAGCGAAACACAGCTTGGCCGTGCCCTTATAAACGAGGAGACCCTTCCGGCGGGCAATTACATGGAGGTGCTTGATTACGAACGCGCCACAGAGATCATAAAAACCGCCACCCATATCGGCATCGGAATCTGCTACTGCCGCCACAAGATGGAACACATGGGCAGGGCATGCGATGCCCCCATGGACATATGCATGACCTTCAATTCATCAGCCCAGTCACTCACAAAGCACGGTATCGCAAGGGAGGTGGACGTGGCCGAGTGCATGGACCTCTTGCAGACGGCATACGGCCACAACCTGGTGCAGTTTGCCGACAACGTGCAGGAGGGAGTGAACTTCATCTGCAACTGCTGCGGCTGCTGCTGTGAAGCCATGCTGGCAGCCAAGCGTTTTGCCTTCGCCAATCCCGTGCATACCACCAACTACATTGCGGAGGTGAACGGGGATACCTGCACCGGTTGCGGGAAGTGCGTGGAGGTGTGCCCGGTTGAGGCCATGTCGCTGGTGTCTGCCGGTGATCCCCATAAACCGAAAAAGAAAAAAGCCAGGCTGAATGAAGACCTCTGCCTGGGATGCGGGGTATGCGTACGGGTGTGTGACCGAAACAGCATACAAATGCGGGCACGCGAAAAAAGGGTGATAACCCCGGTGAACTCGGCCCATCGTATCGTGAACATGGCCATTGAGAAGGGGATGCTGCAGCACCTGATCGCCGATACGAAGGCCCTTTACAGCCACCGGGTGATGGGGGCCATACTTGGCGCCATACTGAACATGCCCCCGGTAAAGCAGGCCATGGCCAGCCGCCAGATGCGGTCACGCTACCTGGAGTGGCTATTCAGAAGAGTTTACTAACTTGTCTCTTTTCACTGTCATTCCCGCGAAGGCGGGAATCCATTCTGTTACAGCAACCCGTCAAATAGATCAAGCCAGCCGGGATTCTCTTTCTCTATTAGATTTATTTTCCACTGGCGGTTCCACTTTTTCAACTGCTTTTCACGAATGATAGCTTCGTTAACATCATTTGCCTGTTCATAATAAACAAGATCTTTCACTTTATATTTTTTCGTAAAACCTTCCAGCAGTCCTTCTTTATGCTCATACATTCTTTTAACCAGGTTACTGGTAACTCCGATGTACATCATGCTGTTTACTCCTGGATTCCCGCCTTCGCGGGAATGACATTGTTGGTCCATCGGGAATGACATTGTTAAATACATGAAACCGCCCGCTTCGCTTGATGCACGCAGATGAACACAGATGATTATTAAGTAGTAGTGATCATCTATACCCATATCAGGATTTCGAAAATTTCATACTTCACTTTTCAATAAATTCTGATCACACATCATCTGAGTTCATACTTAGACAGGCTCAGCACAGGTCTGCGTGTATCTGCGGTTGAAATATTTATTTATCCTTTCGACTATTGAAGTACTCTTTTGCTTTTTTAGTAACAGATACTATAAAATATGTCTTTTGGGCGGTGTAGGTTACCCGGTCGCGGGGGTGGGCACTGGCAAGGGTCATTTTCAGCTTTTCGTATTCTTCTGCCACTCCAGGGAATTCCCGCAGGTAGTCCCTGAAGTAGAGCCTGTCCCATATGTCCCAGCCTGCCTCAACCATGTGCAGGTGATGGGTGCGGGTACCATGTGTATTTCGCTTAATAAACCATGCGTACCAGGGGGGGACATCATCTCCGAATGAGGGACGCCAGAAGTACTCGTACCCCTCTGCCTGCAGCAGGGGTACCACGTGTTTTTTCGTTTCATCAAGACCTGCAACTTCTATCAGCATATCGATGACGGGTTTTGCCGCAAGCCCCGGCACGGCGGTGCTGCCGAAATGTTCTATACGCCTGATGATGTTGCTGGGGAGCCTGCTGCGCAGGAATGCAGCCTCGGCATGGAACATCCCGGGCCACGCGGGATCGTAGGGGACAATGGCGATCTCTTCACGGACCAGCTCTTCGATACGTTGTTTTTGCTGTTTACTTACAGCTTTCATACATCTTCTGTGCGTCATCCAGTATTTTATCCGGATCATTCTTCGCGGAAGATTTTTGCAGGTATTTCCTGTCAGCATTATCAAGGAACACTTTTAAAAGTTCCCTTGTCCTTTTACAGTTTTTCTTATCATGATACATCTGGGCAAGTGTATAGTATGATAGATAGTAATCAGGAAATTTATTTATGTTACTCTGAAGTGTATTCATGGCAAGATCAGTGTCTTTCTGCTTATACTGGCAAAAGGCCAGTTCCATGTTGAGTTCGGGGTTGTCACCGTAGATGTTTTTTATATCTACGATAATTTCCTGTAATTTCCCCATGTTGCCAAGATGGCTGTAGGAATACTTAAGTTCATCAAGCAGTGCCCTTGAAACAGGGTTGATCTTTCTGCCCTCTTCAAAATAGTGAATGGCTTTTTTGAACTTATTTAGCTCTATATGAGCGTATCCCATCTCGTAGTACAGGCGATAGTTTGATTTATTGCTTTTCAGCGCTTTTTTCATGTAGCCTACTGCCTCTGAAGGCCTGTTTTGCTTCACCGCCTGGTGGGCCTTTTTGTACAGTATGAATTCATCACGGTTGTTAAACCCGGCGGTGAATTTATCAATCAGGTTCAGGTAGGTCTGCTTTTCGTCCTTATCTTTCACCAGTGTTATTCCCCGCTTGAACTCAACACCGGCTTTTACCGGTTCTTTGTCGATGCTGAGATGGAGAAATCCCTTCACTATGTATGCCGGGCCCAGGTCTGGATGTGATTCAATTGCGCTGTTAAGTATTTCCCGTGCGTTTTCAGGATCAGTCTTCATCAACTTCATTGACTTCTCGATCTGGCCCTGGTAGCTTTCAGCAGCAAGAAATGCAGGGATAAGAAGAATGGTCAAAAGAATTGAGAGTGAACATTTTTTCATAACAATTTCCTTTCCGTTATTTTTATTTATAAAAAAATATTTTTAGGTGTGGTGTTGTATTACGTCAAGGAAGTTCCTGTATTCTTATATTGATATATTTTTTTGTTGTGCATTCATCAATAATCCCATGGATCCACGTTGAGTTTCCAGTAGCGTTTTTCGTCAAGCTTTATGATATCCCGTTCGAATTCAGCATCGAACAGGGGCTTAACACCGGTAAATGTTTGAGTCTCTGTTTCTTCCATTTTCTGAAGGGTGGGGAGTGCGTGGATAAGCTCCTGGTCGGAGGCACATGAGCCTGTGGCTTCTACCATTTCACCGCCACGCAGGTATCCCAGGGTGGTAAAACTTACAGAAAGGGTTGTCCCTTCAAGTTGCCATGTGCCGGGTTTCAGTATATTTCGTTCATCGCAATCCATGGTATTGTACCGGTAAAGAACTTTACCGTTCGGAAAGAACTGCCAGCTGTTGCCCCAGCCCGCCGCAAGAACGGGAGCGTCGTTCCATATGCCGATAAGCTTTTTTTCGGACTTACTCAACCCTTCATTTTTCACTTTACCGGACATCAGCTTCTCTCGCAGCTGCAGGCTGAACTCACGCCAGGTGATCTTCTCAAGGTTTGCCCGATCAGTCTCGGTGAGCCTGTCCTTCACGTCTGGATGCTCAGGCTTGAACCATTTGTACTGCGAAAAATACGATCCAAGATCGGGAGAGTTGAACCGGTATCCGTGTCCGGCGTATACGGCATTACGCAGTATCCGCAGCTTCGCCAGGCTTTCAACCGTATCTACTTCGTCCCTGGATAAAGATTCATGCGAACGGGCTTTCTCAATAAGGGTGCGGAATTGGGTTTCGGGGGTTTCGGCGTGGGCTGGTTTTAGTTTAACAAAATATTCTGAATTAAAAATAGAAACAAGTATGACAAGAGCTGAAATAATTTTAATGGAATCATAAATTGTTTTTATGTAATTGTGTATCCTCATATTAATCTTCTCTATTGCCGACATCAGATTTTTTCGAATCCTATTACATGTAATTATCACATTACCGCAAGGAATATTTTACTATTTAAAGATCAATAATAATTAAGATGAGCATATTTCTGCAATTAGTAGTATTGGAGTTACTACTTAGCTATGACTAAAATATTGATCATTTACTTCATAATAAAAAGGAATTTGAGCATTTCCCCCCGCCGAAGGCGGGGGGAAATGCAGGATTATTATTTTTTAGCATAATTTGTAATTATTCAGCATGACAGCTGAGTAGTTACGTATAGGAAACAATAAATCTTCAAATACGTGTTTGTGTAAAAAATTATATGTGGTATAATTTATACCACATTCTGCTTGACATTTTAGCAGTGTGGTATTATTTTTACCACACGAGAGAAAGGAGGTATTACGATGGAAACATTTGGAACATTTTTCCAAAAGGAAAGGCAAAAACTTGGTATAAGTTTAAGAAAATTCTGTCTTGATAATAATTTAGATCCAAGCAACATCTCAAAAATGGAAAGGGGCCTCATAAACCCACCTTCCGAAGATATTCTTCTAAAATATGCCAAAGCGCTTAATATTAGTACAGATTCAGAAACATGGACTAAAATGCGTGATCTGGCACATATAGCAAGACAGAGTATACCTCCAGAGGTTTTATCAAATGAACAAATAGCTGAAAGATTGCCCCTGTTTTTCAGAAGTGCCAGAGGTGAAAAGTTAACCGAGGAGGAACTCAAAGAGTTATTAAGTATTATTAAGAAGTCATAGGGAGAGAGGGGCTATAATGAGTGATTTTTACCTGAAGTTCAACAGGCTGAAGGAAACAGCTGAAAAAATATTGTCAGAAGCACCAGATATTGAAACTGAAATACCAATAGATATTGATCTTTTAGCAGAAATATTAGGATTCACTATAATTCCTGTAGCAAACTTTAAAGAACAAATTACAAGAGAAGCATTTTTATCTCCAAATACAAAAGAAATATTTGTAGATCAGGATTTATATTGCAGCCCGAAATTAGAAAACAGATACAGGTTTTCGATTGCCCATGAAATTTCTCATTATTACCTGCACCTTGAGTATTATAAATCAAAAATTGAAATCGGCACATCAATAGATGAGTGGTCAAAAATATATTCATCTTTACCTGATGATGATCTTAAACTATTTGAATACCAGGCAAATGTTGTTGCTGGTTGCATTCTGATCCCGGATAGTCATTTAAATATTTACTTTCAAGACGCACTGGAAAATTTTAAAAATAAAATTGATCAGGCAAAGGAAAATGGCATAGATAGAAATTCATATATAGATTTTGTTCTAGATGGAATTGCTCAAAAATTATCTCAAAAGTTCAATGTTTCAAATGAAGCAATGATTTATAGATTTAAGGATTATAAGTATTTGGATCAAATACCATGAAACAGTTTCTTTGAAACCCTCTGCGAACTTAGCGTCCTCAGCGCCTTTGCGGTTTCCGTAAAAAACTCAGTGCCCCTGTGCCTCGGTGGTTGCCGTCCCGTTAAGTCACATCCCGGCAACCCGAAACGTAAAAGGCAGCTTCACATACTCTTCACCAATAGCACGGAGAAAGAGGGCCTGCTCTGACTCTTCCTCGAAGAGCAGAAGCTCCGGGTCATCAGCAAATACGGCCGTAAGGTCTTCGGCCAGCGTATCATACGACCCCGCGGTCACCAGTGACGCTGACGGCGCGTCGCTTAGCAGCTTCAGTGCAGCCTGGGCGTTGTCACGGGTGATGCGCAGTATGGGAGTAACAACCCGGCAGCGGCGCACTGCCTGCATGAAAACATCAAGGTTGGATGTCACGTGGTATACCTGTATGCTCTGACCCTCTTCCGGGCCGGAGAAAACGTGCAGACGGGAAAGAAAGCCCTCATCCTCCCGGCCTTCCAGGAAGGCTCTGACCCCCTCTTCATCCATCATGGATCCTGATTCCAGAATAACGTTGTACAGGGTGTGTCCTGTGGGAAGCCCCGTAAAAAGAGACTCAAGCCGCGGCTGCAGGGGGACGGCCTTGTTGAGCCCGATGTAGAATGAAAATACGCTGGTCTCAACCATGTGCGCGTACCTGCTGTCCTCCCAGGAGGAAGGCTCATCCCCGTTGAAGCGGGCACCACGGGTGAGTATTCCCTCCTCTTCCATTGTGAAATCGGGAAGGGAGAGTGGGGTAATGGATATCCCGGTTTCTTCTTCCATGTGGTCTGCAAGCGTTCGCACCTGCTCAAACGAGAATGTATCGCTTTCAAGCAGGTAATATGGGGGACGGGACTGGTACCTGCGGGCAAACTGCGGAGCCTCGTCGCGGATGCGGGTGCCGGGCAGCAGCATGAGTGGATAGAACTCGATGAATTCACCGAAACCCTCTTCAACCAGCCGCCCTATGGTGTTGAGAAAACCTTCCGGCGTGTCTCCGGGGAGAGCGGGTATGATGCCCACCTGGAGCTCGAGGCCCGCGTCGGCAAGGTAACGCATGCCGGCAAGCTCTTTTTCTACATGTGTGCGCCTGCCCACCCGTTCAAGGGCCGAAGGGGTGAGAGTCTGCAGGCCAACCTCGCAGCTGGTGAAGCCTGCCTCTGCCATGAGGTGAGCCTCCTGCGGGCCGATGCCGTCGGCCCGCATCTCGGTGTGCAGCCTGATGCCGCGGTTCACGTCCGCCAGCTGCCGTAGCTTTTCTTTGAATTTCGGGGTACGGTTGAATGTGGGTGAGAGTATGTATATCTCGGAAACATCCGTGTGAAGTCCTTTTTCGATTGCGGTGGTCAGCAGATCAAAGGGCTGCTCGCGGACGGTGTAGCAGTTCTTCGAATAGAAGCAGTAACTGCAGCGGTAAGGGCAGCCGCGGGTCATTTCGAATGAGATGGAACCATCGAACATGGGGGTGAGCCAGTTGCGGCTGAAGGGCTCAACGAAACGGCCCGCATCCATGAGGGCATCGATGGGCTGTGTAAGCAGGGGGTTCCCCGATGCAGTGACGGTTACCTGGCTTTCAAGGGTGCCGTCGGCAAGGCGGTCAAGAAACCACTCACCCTCGCCGCTGACGAAGAGGTCGACCTGCGTTCGCCTTTCGGACAGCGCCCACGAGCCTTCGCTGATCTCGGGGCCGCCAAGTGCTACCTGTATATTCCTGTCCGCTTCCTTTACCATGGCGGCAAGTGTGAGCACCCGTTCAACGTTCCAGAGATAGCAGGTGAAACAGAGCATGTCAGGACGGGTGCCTAAAATGTAACGAAGCAGCACCCGCTCGGAGGCGAAGTTCTCAAGTACCATGGGCATGAGTGCGGGGCTGTGGCTTTTGCCATGCCTGGCCTGCAGGTAGGCCGCAAGGGTTGCCGGGGCGTAGGATATGTTTCCCTGTATATAGTTCCACCCGTGGTCAACCAGGGGCAGCTGGATGAATAGTATGTTCATGTGTTGTCACTGTTTCAGCAGTATTGTTGACGAAAGGCTATGGTGACTTTTCGAAGATCATCTGTCAACAACTCCAGTGCCCGTTTTTCGATATCGCCGGGAATTCCCCCGTAGAAGGCTTCGGCAATGCCGCCGGTGATGCAGGCAAGGGTGTCGCTGTCACCGCCGAGGGAGACGGCGTTGCGCACGGCATCCTCGTAATCGGTAGACTCAAGGAAAGCAATGATGGCGGGGGGGACGGTGCCCTGGCATGAGACGTCGAACCCGTAGGAAGGGCGGATGTCTTCCAGGGTCATGGACAGGTCATAGCCAAACCGCCCTGTTACCATGTCCCGTATCTGGCTTTTGTCCTGACTGCCGCGGGCAGTGAACACACAGGCGGCTGTTGCCTGGGCCCCCCGTATCCCCTCGGGATGATTATGGGTGACTGCTGCGGTCAATTCTGCTTCGGTGATCACCTCTTCAAGGGTGTCAAAGGCGTATCCAACCGGGCTTACCCGCATGGCTGAGCCGTTTCCCCAGCTGTTGTAGGGTCCCATGCGTTCATCAACAGCCCATCGCTGGAACATGCCCCCGTACCCGGCGTGTGGGTGTGACCGGTAGAAATCCCGCAATGTCATGTCATAGGGGATATCATTCAGAATGGCATGGGCGATGGCAACGGTAAGAACAGAATCGTCGGTGAAGGTGCATGACGGGCTGAAAAGGGGGAAGTCCTTTGTCTTGATGGGTGACCCCTCGTAGATTGAGCCGATAATGTCACCGGCAATTGCGCCCAGCATAATTTTCCTCCAAATCAGTTGCTTTTTATAACCTGCAGTATACCATGGTAACTGTTGTACATCAATGATTAAAATGATCTCACGGGGTATGAGATGACATGCTTGACAACGAGAATGAAAAATGACTGAACCCGGGCAGGTTAATTGTTTTTACGTGGAATACCAGGATTCGCCTGTTCTTGACAGCGCGGGTGAACTATTAACGGTGCTGGATGAGGACGATCTCGCCCGGTATCACCGTTATACCCATTCAGAGAAAAAGGCCGAGCTGCTGGTATCACGCCTGCTGGTAAAGAGTGTAATGGCACGATTTTCGGGGGTTCTTCTCCAAGATGTGGTGTTGTGGTCTGCACCCGGGGGTGAGCCACGATTAGAAATAAAGGGAGGTACCAAATTTCACCTGCCCCGTTTCAGTCTTGCCCATACCCACGGGCTTGTGGCCGTGGCCTTTTACGGGCACGGCGAGGTGGGGGTGGACGTAGAGGATATGCTGGATACCCGGCGTCACCTTGAGGCAATAGCATTTCGATTTTTTTCTGAACAGGAAAAAGCCTACTTCCATTCTGATGAGAATAAAACTCCCACACATTTTTTTACACTGTGGACTCTCAAGGAGGCTATCGCCAAGGTGCAAAAAGGGGGGATACTTGAATTGCTGAAAGATAACCTGGTTGTAGACGGAAGGGTGATGGATACCAAGGATGCCATGTATCTTGAACATCAAGTACTTGATGAACAGTATTGTTTCGGGATCGCGGTAAAAGGTGAAAAACCCCGGAAGCCCGCAGAATTCACCGGCATCTCATACGCCCGCCTGCACGAAAACCTGCACAGGTGATGTTTCGTTGTTTTTAAGAGTCACCGCAAAGTCGCAAAGATCGCGAAGAGCGCAAAGAAAAAGAAAAGGATAATATTTTAAATACTCCTTCTTTGCGTACTCTGTGTCTTTGCGGTGATCCTTGTAGATAACTAATGAAGGATCTGCTTTTTAGCCTGGAAGAGGTAATCCATGGCGGAGTCCATGTCCCCTTTAAGCATGTGGCAGAGGCTCAGGGAGATGAGACTTTCCCTGTCCTCCCCTGACTTTATTTTCTCTTTGAGTACATGTATCTTGGTGTCTATGGTGCCGTGCCTGTCAGTGAAGACTTCAACCGGAACTGCCTCTATGAATGTGTCAAATTTTTTAAACCCCTCGGTGCTGTGTCGCATTGACTGGATAACCTTCGCGGCCTCGTCTACCCGGTTTCCATTCATGAGGGCATCGGCGCGAAGGCGCTGAAAACGGCTGTTGTCCACACCTGTCTTTTCAAGTTCATCAAGGTAATAGATTGTGTTCGCGTAATCCCCGTTCTCGTAATGGTGCAGGGCCAGTGCGGTTAGTGCCACCCTGTTGCCGGGTGCTATTGCAAGCACGTCTTTAAAACAGTTGAGTGCAGCCTTCCTGTTGCGTAACCTGCTGAAACAGAGTCCCATTACCAGTATGGTGAGCGGGAAAAATGACTGTATTCTGCGGGCTTTTTCAAGCATCAGAACAGCCCGCTTGTATTCACCTTTTCGATAGAGTATGCTGCCGATATTGAAGTAGATGAGGTAGTCTTCACCAAGGCGAAGGGCATGATGGTAGTTTTCCATGGCCTCATCATAATGTTCCATTCGTGAATACAGGGAGCCGAGATTCAGGTAGGCTTCTTTGAAGGTGGAATCTTCAGACACGATGGCCTGGTATTCCCGCAGGGCGCTGGTATACTCACCCTTCTTCTCAAGTTCAACGGCATTAGCGAAACGCTGCTGTTGTGTCTGCATTGAGTTTCTCCCTGTAGTGGAGTTCTTTTTCTGTGACATAATATTCATTACATTCTATCGGACGTATACATGCAATAATTAAAAAAGTTTCCTGTGCTCATAACCAGGATCGTTATCTGAAAACTGCCACACGGTTGCGTCCCGTTTGCTTGGCCTTGTACATGGCACGGTCTGCCCGGTCAATGAGGCTTTTTGAATCAACATCCCTGTTAACGTCATACTCTGCAACACCAAGTGAGATAGTCACATGCAGCGCCTTGTCCTGGCCACTGAAAGGATGACTCTCAATAGCCTGGCGTAAACGCTGCGCAACTGCTCCCGCCTGTTTCAGGTTGGTTTCGGGTAGTATAACAGCAAATTCTTCACCCCCGTATCGGGCAGGCAGGTCAATTTTTCGAAGCTGATCCCTGAATATCTGGGCGGCTTCTTTCAGTACTATATCTCCCTGCTGATGGCCATAGGTATCGTTAAAATTTTTGAAGTGATCTATATCAGAGATGATGATTGTCATGGGGGTTTTATACCTCTGGCTGCGTTTCATTTCTTCAAGAAGGCGTATTTGAAAATAATGATGGATGAACAGCCTCGTCATTCGATCAAGGGTAGACATGAGGTACAGGCGCGAGTTTTCAACCGCGATGGCGCCGAATCGTGACAGGTAATTGAGGAACTCGCGGTCGCTTGTGTCAAAATCCTCGTCGTTCAGTTTTTTACCAAGGATCAGTATCCCGTTAAGAGAATTTTTTGACTTAAGGGGCACAATGATTTCAGGTTCCAGGAAAGCCATCCTGGTCAGCTCATCCCTGATGTCCTGTACCTGCATAAGATCGTCATAATTTGCCGGGTGGGGGTTGCTTTCGAGATATTGCACAAGGGGAGAATTCTCAGTTATGATGACATTGGAGGGGAATTCTGAATCATATCCTTTCGACATGTGGATATAATAATCATTTATGTCGATATCCACCTGGAGTAAAAGTGCCACTTTCTCAATAAACATTTGCCCGATACAGCTGTATAACAGTGATTCTACAAGGCTTTCGAATTCAAGGTTTGATGACAGGCTGATTCCTATCTCAATGAGATTACGCAGATCATATACCTTTTTCTCAAGCTGGTTGATTTCTCTTGGATCAGTCATTATCGGGTTTCCTTAACAGTATATAATATATTGTCTTATGAGTGTTATCGGCAGAATTGCGGATCAGCAAAATGCTTTTACAGTAGTATACCATCAAAGCAACAAGTAAATGATCTGGCAATCTCCGTCATTCGGGTTTACCCATTTTTCGATAAATGCGGTTTCCAGATACATTGATTCGCCCTTTTTTACAGTATAATCCTCTTCATTAATGCGTATGTTGATGGTGCCCTCGATTACCGTAAAAAACTCCCGCCCCTTGTGTAAAAACAGCGGCCTTTGTACATCTCCCTTCTTGTCAAAGGTTATATAAAAGGCCTGTATACCTGTAATTGAATCATCAGACAGTTTTTCAAGTTTAATGTTACTGTGGGTAATGGAGGATATGTCTTTTTTCTCAATCAATGAAAAGCCCTTACGGGTATTTTTATGTGCGTCTATTGATATAAAGTATTCTATTGGCCTGTTGAAGATGGTTGAGAGCTGTACCAGTGTGTGCAGTGAAGGCATGGTAATATCATTTTCTATCTGGGATATGGCACCTGGCGTCATATTCAGACGCTGGGCCAGGCCTGACTGGGTTATCTGCTGTGACTTGCGAAGCTCTTTTACCCTGGCACCTATATGAAAGGGCATTACTTCCCGGTGTTCCTGGAATTCTATAGTCCTGTTTATAATTCTGAACCTGTGTGAACCCGCACTGCCTGTGGTGGGCCTGTCTTCAAGTTTCAGTACCCTGAGATCGTAATAATCTTCGTCAGTATTGTTTAAGGAAAACACGATCTGGGTGATATGGGTAATGCCCGCGATGAATTTCTTTGAATGAGCATTTTTTTCATATACCCAGTATGCTATGGTATTCAGGTCGTACAGTTTCGGGCAGGTGAAGGCGAAGATATCCAGTACTGACTGTTCATCCTTCCAGAGTTCGTTCATGCCGGTAAGGCTGTCGAAAATGTAGAAGGATCCCTCCTTGTGTACTTCCTGAATCTGGTTCATGGCATCAAGAAAAGAAACAATATTTCTTGGATTTTCAATGCAGATTACTTCCTGTATGTCATGCTGCGTATCCTGGCTGTAAAAATCCAGGAAGACAGGATCGCTGTTGCCTTTGCCATGGGTGAAGGCATCCACGAGGGTGACATTGGCCCTTGTGAAGATGTGATGAAATCGTTTGTAGATGGTATGGGGTGAATAATTGAAATTGATATATATAACACTCTTGTTGTATTCATGGGGAGAGTTGAAATATGACTTGATAAAATACTCGATTGGTACCCCGCTTGCTATCTGGAAAACAACGTTATCTCCCAGCGTAAGTCCGCCGGTGATCTTGTCAAGATGGGCTATGCCGGTTGGAATCATTCTTTTCTCCAGTTGCGATAGTGGTGAAAATAAGTATATACGGCATGGGGATTCTTCTGCAATTAAAAAAAGGATCACCGGCAATTTGTTTTACGGAAGAGTGATGTCAATTGAATTTTAAATTACGATTGCGGTGACAGGTGTGATATAGTATATTTTTTACTGAATAATTTTACACGCACGGGGTCGAATGCGAAATGACAGGTATATTAGAAAATCAGGACTTTATATATCTTATCTCCATATCGGTAATCACCGCGGTATTGTATATGCTGCTCAAGTACCTTATTACTGCCTACGAGCAGCAAAGAACCGAAAGAGTGGAAGATATGAGAGGCTTTCAGGCGGTACCACTTGAAGCCCCCATAAAAAACCCGGTTAAACGGGCCAGGAAAAAAGCGATAAGCAGTATCGGGGGCAGGTTTACAATTATAAGGAGGCTGTCCTATATTTTACTGCTTTTTGTCTGGATGATAGCCTTCACAGTGCCCTTTCTTGGCAAAGCTCCCGCTGCGGTAATCTCGCTTTTCGTGACGGTGGCAGCCGTTGTTGTGGGCATCGCGGCCAAGCCTTTTGTTGAGAATGTAATTTCGGGTATTGTAATTTCTTTCTCGAAACAGCTGCGGCTTGGGGATACGGTGATGATCGATAATTTTTATGGAACCGTGGAAGATATTACCATCACCCATACCATTATCAAGATATGGGACTGGAAACGCTACATTGTGCCAAACAGTACGATGTTACAAAAGGAACTCATCAATTATACCATCACGGATTCGTACCAGTGGACATCTGTAAAATTCTGGGTGTCGTATGATGCTGACCTTGAACTGGTGCGGAAACGTGCCATGGAGATTGCCGCGCAGAGTGAGTATGTGTTGACAAATTTCGAAACGGATTTCTGGGTAATGGACCTGGCAAAGGACAGCGTGGAATGCTGGGTGGCCGGTTGGGTGAACAGCCCGGGCAACGCATGGTTGTTTCGCAGCCAGCTGCGAATGGACCTTGCCATCGAGCTTCGAAAACTCGGGGTGAAAACACATATGCTGCGTGTTGACGACAGCGTTGCTCGATCCGGTAAACCGGCCACACGAAAAAAAACAGCACAGAAGAAGACCTGACCTGTGCGCGGTAATTGCTTGACTTGCCTGCATGGTTGGGGTGAGTATGCTTTGTGTGTATTTGAGGCATGCCGCGATGGGTGCTGTCTTCGGGTTAAAGAAAGAGAGTATAATGATAGATGTGAAAATGAAGCTTTTGCCGAATGCCCGTGTTCCTGAATATCAAAGTGAACACGCTGCCGGCGCAGACCTGTACGCGGCACTGGACGGGGCCATGACAGTATGTCCCGGTGAAAGGGTGCTGGTGCCTACCGGTATATACATAGAGATACCCCGGGGATACGAGGCGCAGATACGTCCCAGGAGCGGGCTGGCCCTGAAGCATGGGATACTCTTGCCCAACAGTCCCGGCACCATCGACGCGGATTATCGGGGTGAAGTGAAAATTATCGTGGGGAACATGGGTAAAGAACCATTCCTGATCGAACCGGGAATGCGTATTGCCCAGATGGTGTTTACCAGGGTATACCAGGGCAGATTTGAAGTAGTAGATGTACTTAAGGAAACAAAAAGAAATGAAGGTGGATTCGGTCATACGGGAATATGAAGAAAAAAGAACAGGATAAAGTAAGAATTCTTTCGCTGGGAGGCCTTGGGGCTGTCGGCGGTAATATGATGGTAATGGAATACAGGGATGAGATGATAATCATCGATTGCGGTATCATGTTCCCATCCGATGATATGCCGGGGGTTGATCTCATTATACCGGACTTCAGCTATGTTATTAAAAATCGCAAAAAATTGAAAGCAATCGTTGTCACCCATGGTCACGAAGACCATATAGGTGCCATACCTTTTCTTCTACAGGAGATCAACGCTCCCATATACGCGACAAAGCTCACCATAGGTCTTATACAGAGCAGGCTTGCGGAACGGAAGCCACGTGAGGAACCGGTTTTTATCGAGATAGTTCCCCGTGACCTTGTACATATCGGCAGCATGGCGGTGGAATTTATACGGGTAAACCATTCCATTATAGATGGGGTAGGTCTTGCCATAAAGACGCCGGTTGGTACCATCATACATTCCGGTGACTTCAAGATAGACCATTCGCCGGTAGACGGGATGGTGGCCGACCTTCATCGATTCGGTGATTACGGACAGCAGGGTGTACAGTTGCTCTTATCTGACAGCACCAACGCTGAACGGAAAGGCTATACCCGTTCAGAGAGCGTGCTGCGTGACAAGCTGGTAGATATTTTTTCTGGCTGTAAGGGGCGTATCATCGTGGCAACGTTCGCCTCAAACATTCACCGGATACAGCAGGTGCTGGACGCTGCCAGCCGTTACAACAGGAAAGTGGTGGTAACGGGGATGACCATGCTCAAAAATATCGAAATTGCCACTCAGCTGGGGTATCTCAATTATAAAGAAGGACTTATTATTGATACACGGGAGATGGGAAAATATACCAACAAAAGGATGGTGGTAATATGTACCGGCACCCAGGGTGAGCCCATGTCTGCCCTCTCCAGGATGGCGGGAGGCACCCACAAGTATTTCAGGATCGGTGCGGGTGACACCGTGGTGATCACCGCTTCGGTGATACCCGGCAATGAGCGCATGGTCAATAAGATCATCAATTCGCTCTTGAAGATGAAGGCTGAGGTTCATTATGAGCAGGACGAGGATATTCATGTGTCCGGTCACGGCTCACAGGAGGAATTGAAGCTTTTGATGTCCCTTACCCGTCCCAAATTTTTTATGCCCATTCATGGTGAGTACAAGCACCTGCGGGCCCACGCCAAACTTGCCGAATCACTGGGAATCAAGTCTTCACATATCGTGATAGGACAGACGGGCGACGTGGTTGAACTGACCCGAAAGAAATTTGAGAAAGCAGATACGTTGAACCTGCCCATGGTATATATCGATGGTTCACTGCAGGGAGACGTAACCCAGGATCTAATAGAAGAAAGGAAAACCCTTTCGTTGGACGGGGTGGTCATCGTTACGTCGGCGGTATCTGAAGGCATGATGATGAGCCGGCCGGAAGTCTTTTCACGGGGGTTTGTGGGACAGAAGGGCGAGAAGGTTATTCATCTTATCCAGCGTGACGCCGAACAGCAAATGAACAGGATGCTGGCTGACGGAGCCTCCCTCAAACAGGTGCAGGCGGGACTGAAAAAAACAGTAAAGAATACCATCCACAAACATACAAGGCGTAACCCCGTTGTTGAAGTGACCATAGTGGAGATCTGATATGTTTGAACTTATGATTGTTCTTATTGTCCTTGGCATTGTTCAGGGGGTCGCAGAGTTTCTTCCCGTCTCGTCTTCGGGCCATCTTGTGCTGTTTGAACATATACCCTGGTTTAAGACAACCATGCTGACCATGGGTAATTCTTCCGAACTGTTCGTAAACGTGGCAATGCACGTGGCATCTCTTATGGCCGTGCTGGTATTTCTGAGAAAGGACATCATCCGGTTGAGTGTTGGTTCCGTTAAAGAGATACTTGGCAGGCAGGAAAGAAAAGGAGAACTTCGTGCGGTAATATACATTCTTGCCGCTTCCATTCCCGCGGGTGTGGCAGGCATATTGCTGCATGAGCATTTTGCCCGTCTTTTTAACAATCCATTTTCTGTATGTATTATGCTTTGCGTGAACGGATTAATTCTGTTATCAACTAAAATTATCCCCATTAATAGCCGAAATATAGAAGAGACAGGCATGTACAGGTCATTGTGGATTGGGGTGTGCCAGGCGCTGGCCATTATACCGGGAATCTCGCGGTCGGGTGCCACCATAACAGGTGGCATGCTGGCAGGATTGGACCCGGAACAATCGGCCCGTTTTTCGTTTCTTATGGCCGTCCCGGTTATCGCCGGGGCGGGGCTGCTTGAAACGATGCCCCTTTTTGAAACGGGGATACGAATGGAGGTTCTGGTGCCGCTTCTGGTGGCCATGACGGTTACCTTCATTGTGGCGATGGCCTCTCTGGCACTTCTGTTCGCGATGGTGAAACGGATACGGATTGATGTGTTCGGATATTACACCATTGCCCTTGGCCTTGCAGGTATTTTCATCATATCCCTGTAATCATGCCGTGTTCAGTAGCCAAGTATATCGGGGAGGAGCCGTGGTACAGGACCGACGTTTACGAGAAATAGCCGGTTTATCACTCATCATTGCCGGCTTGTTCATATTAGCTTCACTTCTCAGTTATCATATATCTGACATCGACAGCCTGCGGGAGAGCAGGAATGTTCTGAATATTACCGGTCCCATCGGGGCGTGGATCAGTCACCTGCTGCGTCTTTCTTTTGGCTACTCATCGTATCTTTTCAGCATCATGCTGATGGTGGCCGGATGGTCATTTATAAGAAACGGGTCTGCTCTTCCTGTCATGGAACGGGTATTCTCACTTGCCTTTATCATGGTTACCACCTCGGTGCTTTTAGCACTGGTTCGGGGGAATGTAATATCACAGTTTTCCGGCGGGTTCATCGGGATTTCCCTTATGAAAACATTTATTCACCTGGCTGGCACCGCGGGCGCATGGATAGTAACCCTGCTTATTAACCTCATCGGGATGATTTTGCTGGGGGTTGTATCGATTACCAGTATTATTGAATATAGTGGTGAACACAGGGGGAGGATGCAGCGGTTCATTACGTGGATAAAAGGACTCTTCCGAAAAAACAAACACACACAGACAGTACCACTGAACAGTATTGACGCGCAGTTGAATGGGAAAAAAAGGCTGCCATGGGTGGTCAAGAAAAAAGTTGTTCTTTATGATGACGGCTATTATGAAAAAGAAAAAACTGAAACACCTGCTCC
>CAZAOK010000032.1:0-1516 GCA_964486725.1 uncultured Leptospiraceae bacterium | reverse complement strand
AGCTGGAAAACAGAAATTTTGAGAAATTCAGACCTCCTGGTAAATACCCTGAAAGAGTTCGGCATTGAATCGCGGGTTCTTACCGTGAACAGGGGACCCGTTATCTCATTATACGAGATGCAGATCGCTCCAGGGATAAAGGTAAACCGCATTGTCGGGCTGGCAGATGACATCACCATGGCCCTTGCTGCCTCACGGGTTCGGATAGTAGCACCCATCCCCGGGAAGAAGGCTATAGGTGTTGAGGTTCCCAATATAAAAAGGGAAGTGGTTACCCTGGGGGATATCGTGAAATCCCCGGAGTATCATTCCAAATCAGGAAAACTGAAAGTCGCACTTGGCAAGGATATCCTGGGAAAACCGGTGATTATGGACCTGAAACAGCTGCCCCACCTTCTGATAGCCGGCGCAACCGGCTCGGGTAAATCGGTATGCGTGAACTCTATCATTACCAGCCTGGTCTACAACTACGATCCAAATTTCGTGCGGTTTATACTGGTTGATCCAAAGATGGTTGAATTACAGTTGTATAATGGTATTCCACATCTTCTGACCCCGGTAATAACCGATCCGGGCCTGGCACCAAAGGCGTTGAAATGGGCAATGTATGAGATGGAACGGCGCTATTACCTTCTTTCCGAGATGAATACCAGGGACATCGACCGGTACAATGAAAAGGCTGTGAAGAAAGGGGGGGACGCGGAGATACTACCCTACATCGTGGTTATAATGGATGAACTTGCCGACCTGATGATGGTAGCCGCCAAAGAGATTGAAGGATTTATCACCCGTATCGCCCAGAAGGCACGGGCGGTAGGGATACACCTGGTGCTTGCCACCCAG
Organism: uncultured Leptospiraceae bacterium; assembly: GCA_964486725.1. GTDB lineage: Bacteria > Spirochaetota > UBA4802 > UBA4802 > UB4802 > M55B154. Next base: position 673 of record CAZAOK010000032.1, on the reverse strand, counting down.
AGGCCTTCGGTAGATGTTATTACCGGGATCATCAAGGCAAACTTTCCGGCAAGGGTTGCATTCCAGGTGGCACAGAAAACGGATTCGCGAACCATCATCGATCAGAACGGTGCCGAAAAGCTTTTGGGCAGGGGTGATATGCTGTACCAGTCCCCGATTAGCTCATTTCCTGTTCGAATACAGGGGGCATATATTTCAGAAGATGAGATCATGTCGGTGGTAGAGCATCTGCAGTCCATGGGAACTCCCAATTATATCGATATTGAGGGGTTTCTGTTTGAAGCGGCACGTGAAGAAGATTCGCAGGAGGAGGACGAACTCTTCATGGAAGCGCTGAAGATAATAGAAGAGACCAGGAAGGCTTCGGCCTCTTACCTGCAGAGACGGCTTTCCATAGGGTACAACCGTGCGGCCCGGATCATTGAGCGAATGGAAGACCTGGAGTATATCGGCCCCCAACAGGGAAGCAAACCACGGGAAGTACTTATTTAGTGGTGATACCATTACAGGTTCTTCATGCCTGGTGTGTTTAAAATAAATGTTTTTGCCTCATTCCGGAATATTGGGTAATGTCATCATAATTTATTATATGTCTACAAATAATTATTAACCATCCCAAAAAGCTTATGATATCATACGGCTTTAAATACATGAAACCGCCCGCTTCGCTCGA
>CAZAOK010000031.1:9422-37168 GCA_964486725.1 uncultured Leptospiraceae bacterium | reverse complement strand
TATACAATTGATGATCTTGGCACTATCCTTACCTGTCATGTAAAAGGTGAAATCAACATCAACACTTTCAGCATACTTGAAAAGGCCCTGCATGAGATGCTGTCACGACGTCCCTTCGTGGTGGCCATTGACTTCACCCACGTGTACCAGGTCGATCTCACCGGCATCAGCGGTCTGGTGAAATTTTCACGGTCAACCATCATAAAAGACATTGAGCTGATATTCTATGGAATAAGTGAAAACGTGGAAGAAATTTTTGCGTTGTCAGGATTAAACAGGTACTTTAATATATTGTCACAGGCACAATTTGAAGAGGATTATTTATAACATATGGATATCATATTAATTATCTCCGGAATTATTCTTATTCTCATGGGGCTGATCGGGGCAATTTTACCTGTTCTGCCCGGCCCCCCGCTTGCCTTTCTGGGCATTATCGCCCTGCACCTGACAACCTTTGTGCAGTATGGCACTAACTTCCTGGTAATTACCGGCATACTGGCAGTGGTCATCACCCTGCTTGACTACGTAGTTCCTTCATGGGGAACAAAGCGTTTCGGCGGCTCGCAGATGGGTGTGCGGGGTGCCATGATCGGCACCTTTGTTGGTATATTCATATTTCCCCCATTCGGCATCATCCTGGGCCCCTTCATGGGGGCATTTATCGCCGAGATGATACACGAGAACAACACCCGCAAAGCCATACGCTCCGGACTTGGTTCATTCATGGGTTTTCTCATCGGAAGCGGCATGAAACTCATCTACGCGGCGGTGCTTACCTTCTACTTCGCCAAAGAAATCATCGTAGCCATGTGATCCTCGTAAACGGATTCACCGCGAAGTCGTGAAGAGCGCGAAGGGCGCAAAGGGCTTATGTTGTAATTACAGTTGGGGATTAATATAAGATATTGAATTATTATTTCTTTCTTTTTTAAATATTTTTTTTTCTGAATATTTTTAATCAGCCAGAGACTACCGAGTTCTCTAGCAGCAGGTACCTGTGCTGCAACTGGTTTATTATTGCGTTGTTTTTCTTCTCCGGCCGACAAATGGTTGTTTCATCTCTTTTCACAAAACCTTGTATTGCCTTTTCGTATGACAACGAAAGGACATGGGCAGCGCCGCTGACAGAGCAGCCCATCGGTGCTGCAAGATCAGCGTGTTTGATAGAATAGGTGACAGCATTAAAGGTGTCTGCTATCCATTGTCTCATGACCTTGTTTTTGGCTCCCCCTCCCACAATACAAAGCTGGTCAACCGCTCCAAGGTGACTGGAGTGTAATTTCATTGAGAGAACCTGCGAAAGGTGCAGTGCCCTGATATTGCCTTTTGCATCATCATGGTGCAATCGGTCGCGGTGGATTCCCTTCTTATTTTGTGGAACAGATTCATCCATCAGGTAAGGCAGCAAAAGTGGTTCATCAGGTTTCAGTTCAAGTTCACCTGCATAACTGGTATACAGGGCCCACTCCCGGGCCCCTGGCTTTCTATCTTTTGGTACCCGAAGATAGGCCCTCATGAAGTTATCATGAACCTTGGCACCATTGGTAATCACTGAAAGTGCCATGGACTGTCCCCTGGTATATCCGAAAATGTTGTATTCACCCTCCAATGATGGTTCAATATCCCGCATCACCCCGTTGAGTGTATAACTGCTCCCCAGCGAGACTGTAATACTGCCACCGCATCCCAGAAGGGTTGCTGGGTTATCCCCTGTGCCTGTTAATATTTCGGTACTGGGATCTAACCCGTACTTCTCAGCAAAATAGGGACTGATGGGTCCTGCCGGAGTATCATAGTGATCCATAACCCCGAGTTTTTCCAGCAAAGGTGTCACAGCACCGAATGCAGCTATGCGTGTATCAACTATTTCCACCACATGTGGGTGCCATCCGGGATTATTGATGTCCAGGTTATTCAGATTTGTACCCCAACCATCACCAGTATCCACAGAAACCTCTTTGCCCGCCAGGATAGAGGTCATGAAAGCGCTGAGCAAAATAATCCGTTCTGTTTGGTCGTATTGGACTGGATTGGTTTTGGCCCAGCGTAAGATCTGCGCTGCAGGAAACCGAAGTTCAGCCCTGTTGCCGGTTAACCTGGACATCCCCCCCATATAGTCCAGCGCCCCGGCAAGATATTTTGCCTCATCAGCAGTGGACCGATCTTCCCAGGTAGGACATGTGGAACGGGAAAAGATATCTGTAAGCTGATCAACCAGTGAATACTGATAATTAAGCGAACTCAGGCGGTCCCGGAAACCGGCTTTCACATATACAGTACAATGCTGCATGGCATCTACCTTGATTACCCTGACCAGTGAAAGATCCATGCTGGATGACAGTCGCTTGAAACAGTGATCCATCGCCTCCACCAGCATCAGTGGAGAGGTGTGGCGTTCTTCCGGTAATTCAGATGGCAGAATACCACCCATGGTTTCATATTCCGGAAATACTGTATCGTATTCAAAGGTATCTGAAAATACCATTTCTCCTGATTTCAGATCAAGTGCAACAGTCTTTACTGACTGGGTACTGAATTCTATGCCTATTGATATCATTTAAACCATACCTTACCAATAATCCGAGCGTTATACCATCCTGTTAAAATCGTGATACAGGCCCATACATTTCTTCGAAGTGATCATGGGCGCTTACCACAGACTTCCTCATGATGTCTTCCGCCCAAGCGGTCTCCCGGGTTTCAAGAGCTTTACGCAGTGTTGTATAATCCATCTCCCGTGCAGCCATTTCGCAGGCTTCCCAGCTGAGAATACTGCGAATCACCCGGTCGATTCCCTGTTCTTCAGAATCGTGGGCCCGCACCTGCATGTCATGTCCCTTCCAGCGGCCATAGCTTACCTGCTGGATAAGCCCGGCAATGGCGATATTCATCCCGTTAATCCTGGCCCCGTTATCGATGTCATATTTACCGGGACCACCCAGTATAAGTCCGTCATTGTACCCCTGACTGTTTATATGCATGTGAAGCAGCATGTTGTTATCTATTTCTTCCACCGTGTCATATACATGATCCAGGCCGATCATCTCGGAATGACCAAACTCCTTGTTTACTCCCTTGTTGGTAATATCAATACCGTAATCTTTTTCCATCCGATGCCAGAAGACAATGGCACTTGCAACAGTGGGTAACAGCATTGCCGGGTGACCCTCGTTGGGTTTTGGTTCGATAGCAATGGGTAATTTTCCCCCGAGTTCCTGTTCAACACGGCACAGCGCAGCAATTTCCTCTTTGAGATATCCGTACATGTCCCATGTACCCACGCTGGCAAGGTCGTATCCGAATGAACCGTTCCAGATCACCAGTGAAGGCACAACAGAGGGGTGCCATGCCTTCTGCATATCCCTGTAGGTGAGACGGATAGCATCGGCCCCGAATTGCCTGGCCTTTTTTCTCTCCCCGGGATCAGGTGAACAGATCCCGCCGTAGGCAAATAGCTGATGCGCGCCGGGGGACATCATGGCCAGCCATATACCTGCGTCTGCAAGGGCATCGGCTATGGCTGCCGAATTGGATTCGTCGCATTCATTGTTGTAATGAACTTCAAATCCCAGCTCAATGTGGTCGGGAAGCAGGGGTTTGATTTTTTCAGCTATTAATTTTATTTTCCCCACCGTATCCAGGTTTTGTCCGCTCCAGGCAGGCCGGCTGTCTGCCGGTGTAAAACCGCCTTTACCGGCATTAAATGTCCAGGCGCAGAGACTATGAAAAGATTTTTCTGACATATTATCCTCCTTGTTAACTCATAGATTGATTTCGATTGCCGTTAGATCATCATCTTTCGAGCTTGAACCAACATAGAAAATATATTTCCCCTTTTCAAATATCCACCCTCCTTCATTCTTGCTGTAAACCTTCAGGTCTTCAAGTTGGACAGGGATCATCACTTCTTTTTCCTCACCGGCATCCAGGTAAACCTTCTGAAAACCTTTCAGCAGTTTTCTTTGCCTTTCATAACGGGAATTTTTCATTCCCATGTATACCTGGACAACCTGGGCCCCTTCCCTGTCACCGGTGTTTTTCACAGTGGCATGTACTTCTACAAGGTTATCCTGTTTTTTCAGTACGGGCTCACTCATTTCAAAGGTGGTGTATGAGAGACCAAAACCAAAAGGGTATGCGGCTTTCAGTCCATTTTTGTCCAGCAGCGAATAACCGTGATACAGGTCGTACACAATTTTTTTATCGGTAACGCTGAAGTAAGGCAGATGACTTTCATCTTGCGGAATAGTAAAGGGGAGTTTACCACCGGGAGTCACATCACCAAACAGGATGCGGGGCAGGGCATTTCCCCCTTCCATGCCGGAGTACCAGCCGTAAAGGATAGCCGGTACAGCATCATCCCACTCGCGGGTCATTATCATACTGCCACAGACAAGCACTGTAACGGTATTGGGATTGATTCTTCCTATCTCCCTGATGCACCTGATCTCATCATACCGTAAAGACAGGCTCTTCCGGTCTCCCCCGGATGATTCGTCATCACTACCAGTATATGATTTCCTGACAAATTTACCCAGAAACTTTACCAGCATTCCCCTGACAGGCATACCCTGGTTGAAATACCCTTTTTTGATAATATCGTACATGTCCACGTCCTCATCGGGCATTATGTATTCACCTTCGTCATTATAATCATTTCCGGCAACAATGATCACACAATCCGCCGAAACTGATTCCTGTTTTGCTGTTTCAATTTCCTTTTCATCACAGTGGACAATCTCCGTTTGCTTACCAAAGTAGTTTTTCAGCCCTTCAAGGATGGTAACCACATACGGGGCGTAGATGCGGCTGCTGCCGTGATCACCGGTAACAGCCCTTTGTGCCAGTTTTCCCACCACCAGTATTTTTTTAGCATCTTTGGAAAAAGGCAGTATTGAATTTTCATTTTTGATCATCACCATGGATTTTTCAGCAGCTTCACGTGCCAGTGCCGTATGTTTTTCATGCGCCACCAGGTCTTTCGTGTACTCCATGTCATCCGGCGTATTTTCAAAAACCAGGAGTGCTTTAATTACCCTGAGCACCGAACGGTTCACTGCCTTTTCCGAAACACGTCCCTCCGAGACAGCCTTAAACAGGTTTTTCTGATAATGCACGGGCATGGGCATTTCCACATCCATACCCGCGTTGATGGCCTTTTCAGTGTTACGAATACCAAAGAGGAAGTCCGAAAGTGTGAATCCCTGAAAACCCCATTCCTTACGAAGCACGTCGGTAAGCAGATAAATGCTTTCACAACAGTGGTCACCATTATACAGGTTATATGCTCCCATCACCGACGCAGCCCCGGCATCAATGCATTTTTTGAAATGTGGAAGGTATACTTCATGCAAGGTTCGTTCATCTGAGATAACATTAACTTTGAACCGGGTATTTTCAATACTGTTCAGTGCATAGTGTTTCACACATGCCATAACATTGTGGTTCTGCACACTTCGGGTCAAGGCAACACCCATCTCCCCAAGAAGGTAAGGGTCTTCTCCATATGTTTCCTGGGCCCGCCCCCAGGCAGGATGGCGCAGCAGGTTTATGCAGACCCCGCCAAAATAGTTGGCACCCTGTGCCCTGCACTCTTTCCCAATAACATCACCGATGCGGCATTCCAGGTCCCTGTCAAAGCTTGCTCCCCTGCCCATTGAAACGGGAAAGCAGGTGGAGTGCCCCAGAACCACACCACGGGGCCCGTCGGCAAAGCTGATGGGGGCTATCCCCAGGCGTTTACAACCGTTAGTAGATATGGGAACCGGGTTATAAGAGTTTTTGTGCTGTAAAGTATTCCTAACCACATACCAGTTACCGTTTAACAGCCACACCTTCTCCTTCAGGGTCATCTCTGCCAGGAGAGCATTCGCCCCTGATTCAATTTCTGCACTGGTTAACCGGCACACCTGTTCTTTTCCAAACATAAAAACCTCCTCGTTTTTTTAAAGGGGCTCAAATTGAATTACTCAATCAAGAGAGAAATTTAATTCTTAATTCATCAATCTGCTCATCAGTGATTGGTATTATTGTACCCATATCTTTTGCCATAATAATGGATTGTGCGGTGAACTCAGCAATTTCAAGCTTGTCAAAGGCATCCATAATCGAGCACCCGGTCATTAAAAATGAATCATTCATGATGAAGGCAGCCGGTGCATCCGTGCTGAACAGCCGTGATGCCACTTCATATCTCTTATACAGTGATTCGGGTGGAATATACGGGATGTCCTGCAAAAATATCCAGCTTTCAGGAATGGTACGGGTATCAAAAGATTCTCCCGTGATGGCAAAGGCCATCAGGTTCGGCGGCTGTGCCTGAAATATGGCGTTGACATTAGCACAGTTTCTGTATATCTCATTATGTAACTGAATGAAACCATGGGTATCTTTTCCTTTCAAGAGCTTCCCATTCCTGACGGGAAGGATGTCTCCGGGCTGAATTTCCCTGCGGGAAACAGAATGAGGGGTAATAAGGAAATCATTTGCACCCAGGCGAACAGAAAGGGTACCCTGGGTACTGGTCATCAGCCCCTGGCTGCACGCCCTTCGCACAAAACGTACCATTTCTTTCCTGTGTTTTCTTTCCCCATAAGAACAGCGATGTCTTTGGTTTACCCCGCTTTCATTGTCAGGATGATGTAGTGATTCACGCAACTGCTTGTTTGTCAATTGTACTGGCTTTCCTATTTTTCTTGCATTGATAAGTATGCAGGCAGCGTTTTCAAGTGTTTCGAAGCATTGAAAGGAGTCAACCAGGTCAGTTCCGCCAACAACCACACCATGGTTTTCAAGGATGATCGCCCTGCTTTCCCTTTGCCTGTTGAACACAGATGCGATAGTGTCACCAAGGGCACTGCTACCCGGTAATTCATATGAAGCATAGCCGGGTATGCCGCATGTTGTATACACGTGAGGGGTGATGGTAGTATCAGGTACTTGGTGTACGATGCTGAATGACACCAGTGCCGGTGAATGAGCATGGATTATGGCCCTGATGTCGGGACGTGCTGTATATATTGCCCTGTGAAAAGGTAACTCGGAAGAAGGCCTGTGAATCCCGCTGGTTTTCCCGTCCTTCTGTATACATACAATGTCCTTTTCGGTTATTGAGCCCTTGTCAATAGCGGCAGGTGTAATCCAGATATTCCCGTGCTTGTCGAGTATGGATATATTCCCACCTGATGATGTTGTGAGTCTGCCGGCATATATTCTGTGAAGAATAGAGGCGATCTGTGCTGCCGGTTGCATGTGCCTGGTTTTTTTTGATTTCATGGTTTGTACCCGGAATTTTAGAATTCTGGCCACTCCTTCATTTTAATATAATTGCATGAGTTTGATGATGGCTGAATTAAATTTTTCAATACCAGTGCAGCACCCTGTGATGTGGCATGCTCAATGTCAGCGGTAAATATTCGTTTATCAGGATACAGGGTGGCAAGTAATCGAATAAATATTTCATTGCCGGCGAAGCCTCCTGTTACGTAAATATTTTTAATATCATCACCTGGAGAAAGTATCCTGTCTATGGCCTCCTTATTCATAAGGGACAAATCGTATAACAGACGATGATATGCTTCTTCATAACCTGAAAAAACTGATAGATCAACGGAATTGTCACAATAATCATCAGGGATGCCATTGCTGAAAAACATCTTCTCGCTGGATGAAAGAAAACGGGTTATATATTCACGGTTTACACTGACTGTTTTGAACCTGTCTTCATCAACAGAAAAATAATCTGCCAGCCTGGCATTGTTGATTTCCCGGATAAAACCGGAAAAAATACGTGATGATTTTACAGATTCCCCACATGTGCTTATATAGGCAAGGCAATCGTTTTTAAGCTGCTCAACAGTGAGAGGGCTGGTATTGAATGGATTCATGTTGATGCACCATGTCCCGCTGGATATAAGAATAAACTTTTCATCTGAACCTGCCAGGAACGGCACCATGGATGCCGTACTGTCATGAATACCGATTCCACATTTCAGGGGTGTATTGTTTGCAGAAACAGTAAAGGTATGTGAATTAGCTAATGGTTTTGGAAGGGGAATATTCTTATCAGAAATCCATTGATGGTAACGATGATCGTCAAAATTCCACATGAAAGTATGGCAGCCAATAGAGGTCAGTTCAGAAACGATCTTTCCTGTAAAGAGATAAGAAAAGTACTGCGGCAGATGGAGAATGGAATGGACTTGCTCATATACCTGTTTCCTGTACTCCTTGAGCCATAGGATCTGAACCCCCGCATTGAGCATGCCATCAAGTGCGGGACTTGCCGTTGATCTGCAAAATTCTACAGCTCCGCCGTACTGGTTGAACAATTCATCAGCAACAGTAGCGGGTATTTCTTTCAGGTAATTATACAGGGGTGTCAATCGCTTCCCGTTTTTATCCAGAAACACCAGGGATGCTCCGTAGGTGGCGAAGTTCAGGGCCTTGATCTCATATCGTTCATCCTTAAGTAATGACTGAATGGTTCTTACCATCCATTGTTCCAGCGCCTGGATGTCCTCACAGTGAAAGCCGTCTTCATCAATAGTCTCCGCGAATGAGGTTGCATGCTGGTAGACAACATCCATCTCACTGTTAAACAGCAATATCTTCTTGTTTGTTTTGCCGATATCAAAAACCGCGATTACTTTTTCTTTCATGTCGTTTTCTCTTTCAGTGTACAGTATACTTTCTATACCCGTATAATTACGAATCAATATGGACGTTTTATAAGAACTTTCTTATCATATTCCTGGACAGTGGATATATACTCTTCACCCACCGGAACTCCCTGCTGCAGGCAATAATAGTCCCAAACCGCGCCATAGGGTTTAGTTTTCAGTTCTTCCAGCATAGCAAGACGTTCAAAGAGCATATCGTGTTCCTCGTAATCCAGCAATCCAGGTGTTGGCTCAAGAAGTGCCATAAGAAATGCTTTTTTTACAGCACGTGCCCCTATCACATAGGCGCCAATTCGATTCATGGACGCGTCAAAATAATCCAGTCCCAGGTGTACACGATTAAGGTAGTTATTTCTGACTATCTCTGAAGCGATAAGCCTGATCTCGTCATCAAGGATGACCACGTGATCGGAATCCCATCGTACAGGCCGGGTCAGGTGCAGAAGTATCTCGTTGAGAAACTGCAGGCATGAAGAGATCTTATCACCCACCTGTTCTGTGGGATGAAAATGACCGTTATCAAGACAGATAAGTTTATTTGCTTTCATAGCATATGCCATGTAGAAATCATGCGAACCAACAGTCATTGATTCTTTACCGATACCGAAAAGCTTGCTTTCAAGGGCATCCTTCATGTATTTTTCGGAGTAGGGAATGGACATGATCTCATCCAGTGATTCCCTCAGTATTGACCTGTGACCGTTTCTATCGATGGGTATATCCTTGGAGCCATCGGGTATCCAGAGATTGTGAATGCATGGGGTACCAAGTTGTAGCCCTGTATATGACGCTATTTCCCTGCATCGTTTCACATGTTCTATCCAGAAAGCACGAACCTTCCGGTCTTTTGATGATAAAGTGAAACCAGACCTTGCCATGGGGTGAGAGAAGCAGGTGGCATTGAAGTCCATACCTATTCCCATTTGCCTGCACCAGTCGATCCATCCCTGGTAATGTGCCGGTTCTACCTGGTTCCTGTCTACAGGCATATTTGCAAAGTCGCCGTAGATGGCATGAAGATTTAAACGGTATGGCCCGGGCAAAAGTGACAATACCTTTTCCAGGTCAGATTGCATTTCTATGATTGACATTGCCCTGCCATGAAAATTTCCGGTAGCCTGTATGCCCCCTTCTCCAAGCTGTGACCTCCCCGTTTCAAAACCTCCAACATCATCAGCCTGCCAGCAGTGAAGACTTACGGTTACCTCGTTCAGCCGCTCAAGTGCAGCATCTGTGTCTACCCCTATCTGCGCGTATTGTTCCCTGGCAAGTAAGTATGTTTGTTCTATATTCATTGTATTGCTCATGGCACTGTATCCCTTTTTCTGAGATTTATAATTTACAGGAAAAAGTATGAATACCCCCGGTTACTTGATGATGTGAGTCGTCCGGCATGATGACTTCAGCAGCAACCGGCACCTCAACTTTTAAAGTGAATTGCCCTTTTATAATAGTCCACTCGCTCTTAATTATACCTGAAGGGCTGTCAAAAGAGCACTTTACGAAAGTAAGGCTGTGATGGGGGACGGGCTTGATGCGGATTTTTTTAAATGCCGGTTCGATAGCAGCAATCCCCGCAACATACTTGAACAGCCATCCCACCACGGCACCGTATGCAAAGTGGTTCAGCGAATCCCTGGGTACACCCTTCTCATCAATACCATTCCAGTTTTCCCAGATAGTGGTGGCACCTTTTCTGATGGCATACAACCAGCCGGGTCTTTCCGTGTTCTGTATCATCCTGTATGCCGTTTCAACAAACCCGTATTCACATAATACGGGAAGGATAAAAGGTGTGGTCAGAAAACCGGTTCCGATACGGTAATTATTATGGATCACTATTTCATTAAGCTTTCTGATATTCTGTTTCTTTTCTTCATCGGGCAGCAAATCAAGTGCCACCGGCCTGATATACCTGCACTGCCTTCTTGATCTTACTTTGCCATTCTTTGTAAAATTGTACCGGTATGCTTTTTTGATGTTTTCGTGCAGCTCCCTGTATTTTTGGGCATGGTCTGTCTTGCCAAGTATACCTGCAACTTCTGCCATTAGTTTGGATGAATATGCGAAATAGGCGGTTGCAACCTCGGCATCCGGTTTAATTATGTTTTTCGCTATGGTGAGTGACATGACGCTTCCCGGTTCAAGCCATTCACCCCAGTGATACCCGGTATCAATTGTATATTTTCTGTATGGATTTTTTCTGAACCAGCTGAGAGGATGAGACTTCTTTGCTCTTTTCTCAAGAAAATCCATCCATTTAACCATGCTGTCATACTGTGTCTTCAGGATAGTTTTATCACCGAAAAAAGTATACAATGTGAAGGGTACAGTTATGGCGGCATCTCCCCACCCGGCACTTCCATCAAAAAAATCACTGTCCCATCCCACGGAGGGGATAAAGTTGGGAACACACCCGTCATCTCTCTGGCGAAGAGCAAGGTCTTTCAACCATTTCGCTAAAAACTTTTTGGTATTCATCATGTAGCTGCCGGCTTCAGCGAATACCGAGATGTCACCGGTCCAGGGGGCACGTTCACGGGTGGGACAGTCTGTGGGTACATCAAGAAAATTGCTTTTCTGACTCCACTTTGCGTTTCCAACGAGCTGGTTGATCATCGGATTGGAACACTGGAAATAGCCGGTCTCCTGCATATCCGAATAAATGGCAATGGCTGTAAAGTTTTCCGGGCGAACCTGCTCGGGCCAGTTCTCCAGCTTGACGTATCTGAAACCATGGGCAGTAAATGATGGTTTATAGCTCTGTTTGCCTTCCTTAAGTGTATAGATGATTTTTTGTAAAAGAGGGTCTATCTTCCACATGAAACCACCTTCAGGGGAAAGATTCTTCAGCGTGAAATTTCCTTTCTCGTCCAGGGTCTCACCATGCTGCAGGGTAACAGTATGACCACTTTTACCGGTTACCACAAACTTCACATAGCCATACATGTTTTGCCCAAAATCAAGAACGGTTGATCCATCAGGGGTGATGAATACCTCGGGTTTGAAGGTTTCGTGCTCAAGTATCTTTTCACCTTCTGTTGGTACAAGCGCTCCTTCATACGGTGATGGATATACTTCATGCCACTGGCTGTCGTCAAATGAGACAGTGTTCCATCCATCAATTTCGCATGTTGCATCGTAAATTTCACCATCTTTCCAATCGCTTTTTAAAATTGGGCCGTCCTGGGTTGCTTTCCATGTAGTATCAGTATGGATAAGTTCATTTGATCCGTCATCATAGGTTATCTCCAGTACAGCCAGCAGTTTTGTCTTCAGGCCATACTGATATCGCCTGGAAAAAAGCCCCAGTTTGCCCCTGTACCATCCGTCACCAAGAATCACCCCGATTACGTTCTCCCCCTTGTTAAGCATGGAGGTAACATCGTAAGACTGGAATTGTAATCGCCTGGTATAATCAGTAAACCCCGGCATAAACACCTGGTTGCCCACCGCTTGACCGTTCACATATCCTTTATAAAGACCGCATGCAGTTAAAACAAGGCTTGCCGATCTTATTCTTTTCTTAATGGTAAAAGTCTTTCGTACATATGAGGCATTTTGATGTTCTTTCTTGTTTACCGAAAGTTCAGGTTCAATCAATAATGTGTTCCATTTCATGGCTATCTCCTTCCAAACGGATTTATAAGCTTGAAGCATGATCCATCTCATCGGCCATGGAATCATGTAAAATGAATTCAAGGTCTTTTGCTTTCTGAGTAATGGAATCGGTAAGGTCTAAAATTTTTGAATTATGATTAGCCAGGTTCTGGGACGTCTGTGATATCCTTTCGATCATACCCATGGCTTCATTCATGGATGAGCTTTGTTGCCTGGCCGATACAGCGATCTCAGATGATAGATCATCAACCACCGTGGACTGTCCTTCAACATCTTTCATTGCAGATTGCTGGTTTTCCATCAGGCTGATTACCGAGTGTGTCTGATCATTTATAACACCGGCCATCTGTATTATAGATTTCGTTGATTCCTTTGTGGTATTCACTATTTGTACACCTTCCTGTATATCATTGTTGATTCCGAATATTTCATTTGCTATCTGCTTGGAATTCTCCGAAGTTGCTGAAGCCAATTTCCCTATTTCATCAGCAACAACTGTAAAACCTTTACCGGCATTTCCGGCCCGTGCTGCTTCAATCGCAGCGTTCAGGGAAAGCAGGTTGGTCTGATCCGAAATGTTGTCTATCATGGTCACAAAATTGCTGATAGACTCGCCTCCATCACTGATGATATTGATCTTGTCTAACATGTTCACCAGGTTGCGTTCTGTTTCTCCTGTTGCCTGGGATATTATTTGCATTGACCCGATCACACTTTCATTTGCCCTGCCAACTTTCTCCTGTGCATTCTTGAGATGCAAAATAAGCTCTTTAGTTTTCCCAACTTCACTCTTTTGATGATCTGCGGCACTGGATATATTCAAGGTGGCACTTGTCAGTTCTTCAAAAGAAGCAGACAATTCCTCGGCAGTAGAGGCTTCCTCATTAGATATGCTGGTAAGAGTATTGCTCAGGTTGTTAAGTTCACTACTGATGCCAAACAGTTCCCTGGCAGAAGTTTTTATCAGTGTAATGATACTTTCAAGATATTGTGCCCGTTTTGTTGAAATGCGTTCCTTTTCCTGCAGGTTTTTGTTGAGATCCAGTACCTCCATTCTCATACGGTGAATGTCATCCCCCAGGCCGATAGAAAACAATATTACGAGGCACACAATTGCGATATATACGCCGTAATATGTAAAAAAATTTGTAGGGAGTATGCCGAAATTCCATAGATTATGAACAATACCCCCCACCATCACGGCAAAAAAGGCAACCAGGTAGAAAACCGCTTTTCGACTTTTCCGTGATGCGAATATAAATCCGCATGCAATGCATAATATAATCGTAAGAATTGCAATAATCATTGTGCCGACAATCAGGTATACTTGACTGTCCGGGGATAATACCTTCACCAGTGGGTAGAACAGTATGCCCGTAAAAGCATTTATTATAATTCCTGGCATTATGAAATATCTGTTTAACCATGGAATAACCTGCTTAATTTCAAAATATGTACGAGTGAAAAGCAGTGCCATTACACATGTAAGCATTTGAAGGGGAAGAACAGCAATTGATATCCCTGTTATTTGAGGAAACAGGTAAAGATTTCCATATCCCGTGTGTACCATGAAAAGCATGAGGAGTGAGAATATAAGGCTGGTATAATAAAAATAGGTGGCTTTTCTTATCATAACGAACATGAATAAGTTGTATGTTCCCATGACAAGGAGGATGAAAAGAAAAGATACCATAACCGCTGTTTCCGTTTTAATACTTTCAAACATTGGGATGTACGACCAGGCCTTAAAAGGAACAGCTATAGATCCAAAGCTTGATATATGTATATAGTATTCACTGGAACCCGGCTTATCGGTCATGGGAAAAATGAATGTAACATGCTGAATGGCACGGTTTGCAACAGGATACATGTCTCCCGATTCTTGTACCCGGTATGAACCTTCAGCATCCATGTAATAAAGATCAACATGATTGATACTGTTATTTACTATTTCTAAAAACCAATTCAACTTATTTGACGTGGGGTTTTTAGTACTCAATTTAAACCAGTAAGAGGCACTTGAAAATCCAAAATTCAGGGAATTCTTGTCTGCATCAATGAACTTACCTGAAAAGTTTTCTGATAGTATTTTATCAATGGTGAGAGTGTTACTTGTATCAACGTAATATTCTAAATGATGCTCCCCGAGAAGTGCGCCCTGCAGGTTTTCCTGTTTGAGTACAAGAGGTTCAGCACAGTAACTAAATGTTGTATTTTGAAATACTATAACTGTTGCCAGAATAAAAATATATAATACCTGCCTGTGAAGCCTTACTGTTGAGATTACCCTGTTAGTATTCATAGTTACCCCCGAATGAGAGTTTTTGGCTATCACGTAAAACCTGAATACTACTCTACATCATCAGCATTTCGGGCACCTTAATAAATAATTCACGAAATAGTATAATTCAGTCAGAAGTTATTAATTATCGTAGAATTTATTGAAAAAGACGTAGTTGATTAGAAGTAAATATATCCAGTCAACAGAAAGGAGATCAACGCTTTCAGTATCACACATCTCTATTATTCCCAACTGAATCATGCATAATAAATTCAAGCTCTTTACCTTTCACCTTGATTGATTCTGTTAGATTTATAACGCTTCTGTTGTATTCGGATAGATTCTGCGCCATTTCGGAAAGTCTGACCACCATGTTCATGGCTTCTTCCATGGAGCTATTCTGCTCTCTCGCTGAATTTGTAATTTCAGTTGTCATTTCGTCAACCACACGGGATTGTTCTTCCACATCTTTTAATGCGAACTTCTGAGACTCCATCAACTTGATAACTGATCCGGTTTGCTTATTTATTTCACTGACCATATTTAATACAGAGACAGCTGATTCTTTAGTATTACTGACAATTGTCATGCCTTCCTTTATGTCATTTGTTATACTGAAAATCTCCTTTGCTATTTCCTTCGAGTTGTCCGAGGTTGCTGAAGCGAGTTTTCCAATCTCATCAGCAACAACCGCAAACCCCCTACCCGCATCCCCTGCACGGGCAGCCTCGATTGCGGCATTCAAAGAAAGAAGGTTAATCTTGTCAGATATATCATCTATAATCGAAATAAAATTTCCTATCGACTCACCTCCTTTCGCAATAACACTCATTTTATCCAGCATGTTTTTCAAATTTTTTTCTGTCTCATTGGTAGATTCCGTTATGGTTGAGATGCTTCCGGTAACCCTGGCATTACCCATGCTCACTTCTTCATGGGCTTCTCGCAACCTGGAAATCAATTCCATTGTTTTATCAACTTCGGATTTCTGGTTTCTTGTCGACACCGCTATCACCTCTGTGGTATTCGTCAGTTCTTCAAAAGATGCTGACATCTCTTCAGATTTAGCGGCCTCTTCAACAGACATCTCAGCAAGCTTATTCCCCAGTTCACTCAGCTCTTCGCTCACCGAATTTAGTTCAGAAGCAGTAACCTTTATTAAATTTAATATATTTTCCAGGTAGTCAGCCCTTTCACTGGAAATTTTTTCTTTATCAGCCAGTTCTTTATTAAGAACAATAAGACTGAAACTCATCTTATGGAAACTATCTCCCATCCCGAGAGAAAAAAGGATAAGAAGGCCAATTACACCAAAGTGAACAGCATTTATCGTAACAAAATTTACCGGAAATACCCCGAATTCCACAAGCTGTCGGGCAAAAGCTCCAATTAAGAAAATACTGAATGCGGAAAGCATGAAAACAGCTTTCCTTTTCATTTTATTCAGATACAGTATTCCAGAGAACATTATAACAATTATAGCTATCAATGTTATTGCCATGGAACACATGATCATTAAAATTCGAAGCGAATCATCAATGTCCATATATACAGGATAAAAGACGACTGCTAATATTGATGTCAGTACGGCCAGGGGCATTAGTACAAAGACATCCAGTTTCGGGTCATATGTTTTAATGTTATAATAATTCCTTGTAAACATGATGCCGGCAGATGAAACCAGCAGCATGGCGGGTGCGGTCAAGTCATTTATTCCGGTTATTTCAGGCCATATATATTGAAATCCATATCCATGATGGATAGTAAAAAGCACCAGCAATAAAAAATTAAATCCCGTGTAGTAAAAATATTCAGCATTCCGTATCATCAGGAACAAAAACAAATTATAGATTCCCATTACCATAAGGACTACCAGAAAAGCTATTTGTATTGCTTTTTCTGTGCTAAGACCTTCAAAAAGTGATGCACTCGACCAGGCCTTAAGCATAATGTACATGGCTGATTTGGTTCTTACTCGAAGATAATATGTAGTAGTTCCCGGTTCTTCGATCATTTTGAAAATATATGTAACATGTTCAACGTCCCTTTCGTGAAAAGGGTGGTAGTTCCCCACCTGCTTTTCTTTATATCTATCATTGGCACGATAATACAGATGTAAGTAACCTAGCTGCGGAACAGGGTATTCAAGAAACCATTTCTGACTGGTATCGGTTACGTTGTTCACCCTTAGTTTTATCCAGTATGTGGCACTGGTGAAACCGAAATTTGCTGTAGAGTCATCAATATCAAAAAACATCTTTTTGAATTTCGGCAACTGTACATCATTGATGGTTAGTTGTTGAGTCTCGTCGACGAGATATTGACAATGAGTTGTAATGTAATCTCCATCCAGTTCATTGCCTCTGAGCAAGAATGGTTCTGCGGCCTGAATTGCACCATGGATGACACCTGTTGCAAGACACATAATGATACACAGGGATGTTTTCTTACGCAAAATTTTTCCGAGAGTATGTGCATTGATATTCATGATAAACAACCCCAAAAAAATGTAATTGCGCACTAACCTTTTTAATCTTCTGAATATTCCAGTGTCCTTTTTTAGACTGTGTTGTAATATATACTAACATTCTGATTATATTGCATCACCTAAAACCTGAATGATGCAATACATCATATGTATATTTTTGACACCTTAACAAATAATTCATGGAATAGTATAATTCAGTCAAAAAAGATTAATAATCGTAGAATTTGGGGTATTCATGACATGTACCCCCCTGAAATAAATAAAACTGAAAAAACTTTTTAATAGTTTCTTGTTAAAAATTATCCATCCCAAGGGGGGTGATACGCACAGGTTTGTTGTACTGGTTCATTACCGTCAGTGCACTCAATGGATATTCAACACGTCGTGTAGAGGGTTGTCTAATGATGCTTTCCCTTCCCCTGATTCTGGAAAATACAAGACGTATTGCTTCAAACAGGCCCGCCAATATCAGCAAAGACGAGGCAACCCTGGTTTTCAAAGACATGCTACCAAGAGATTCACGAAAAAGAGACATACAATTAAAGGTCTTTCGGCGGATATTCATCCCCGGCGAAAATAACATGGCTGCCGGAAGCAGTACCCCTATCTTTTTCGCCATCTTCTGCATCATCTTTATTCTTAATAGCATGAATTCATCACTAAACTGGTCATCTGTTTTTTCATACTGCAGTGTTGTCGGGTTCCATTTCAGTTTTTGTCTGCTCCGCTCAATAAAATCTGAAACGGCACACCTGTAACCGCGAATTATGGTAAAGGCCATATTGAGCACCCCGGGCCCGTCAGTTATATACTTTTTTCTGAATGCATTTTTCAGTATACTGTGATGATCCGCGGCATTTTTGAAGACCGGGTGCTCATACGCAAGTTCACCCTGGCCGTGCAGATGCCGGTAATCCATGTTCTTAATTTTTCCTTCCCTGTCCAAACGTTCATACAGAGAGGTAGTAGGGAATGGAGTGTAATTCATGAACTGCATCAAGTCCGAACCGAGCCCTATTGCCCAGTCAATATCCCTGATCAGTGATTCCCTGTCATGATGCTCCATGAAGAGAATTGCCGAGGCGTTCACGGATATCCCTTTTGACTGCAATTCTTTGATGAGTGACTTAAGATCAATTCCCCTGGTTTTCTCGTGGGCACTGGCACTGGATTCAACCCCGATCCAGACCATACGCACACCAAGCCGAACAAGAAAATCTGTACCCATCTTTTGTATCACCTCTGCTGAACTGAATATGTCAAACACGAACGGCATATTGTTTTTTGTCATCTCTTCAAGAAGCTGCCTGGCGCGATCTGGTGTCTTTAAAAAGTTTTCATCCATTATAGAAAACCCGCTGGAACCGATCTTCATTTTCGATTTCATACAGGCATCATATATATCCTTTCCTGTTTTAAGAAAAGACACGTATTGTTTATTGAACTGGTGAGTAGTAATGCAGAAATTGCAGCCGTTTTCACAACCCACTCCGGGAAGAATAACGCCACCAGTTGGCCTTCTTCTGACCCCGTATATATACTCATAGGCGGGCCCGAAAATAGCAGGATGTACTACCGGTGCCTCTGTATCTTCGCCAAAATATTTTCTCAGCCAGAGAACACCTTCCCCTCTGCACACCTCGTCACATGGGATCATCTCTTTCAGGTTCGGGATAATAGTACCATAACCGCCAAGCATTATTTTCATGTCCGGATAATGACGCCGTACGTATTGCGCCATCTTTCTGACCTTGTGAACATTTGCAACGATGAAATTTATACCCACATGGGTATATCCTTTTTTCAGCTCACTGGTAAAATCTCTCCATGCGGGGAAATCAAGAACCGTTGAAGATACTTTGATATTTTCTGCCAGAAGATACAATGGAAATGTCAGGTATGACTGTCGGGGTGAATGGATGCCCTGCCCCCTGGTGATCTGGTTGTTCAACAGTTCCATCTGCATGCCTCTCCCTTCGGAATATGTATCTTTAATCCCATAAGGGCCAAAAACCCCCGTCAACAAAATCCGTCTCCCCTTCATGGTTATGACCTCCAGTGATGATATTATTCACCTGTTGCGTGTCTTGAGTACGCTCAATCTTTAAATTACAGTAATCTCATATAGGGACAGGAAAGGAGTATCCCGGGTTGCAAAATATTCAAAGGATCATCACAGGATCAACGAGGTATATTGTTATTTTTTACTGGTGAGTACTCGACTTCGAAACCGTTTTTCTTTATTATGTCTGCATAATCCAAAGCACTTTTTCTTACTTTTCTATTCAAATTATTTTCTCTTTCAATTTCGATTAAACCAAAATTAGAACCATAACCATCAGCCCACTCAAAATTATCCATATTAGTCCAGTAGAAATAACCTTTCACATCAATTCCTTCACTTATACTCCTATGAATTTCTTTTAAGTGTATTTTAATAAACTCGGTTTTCCATTTATCATCATCAGTAGCTATACCATTTTCTGTTATATAGAGAGGTAATCCTAACTCTTTATACAAAATTTTCAGGTTATGGTATATTCCTTCTGGAAAGACCGTCCATCCCATTTTGGTGATCTTTTCATCACCGGTTTTTGTAAAAAAGCCACCAGGATTTCTCAGGGTACAGAATTTACGTGTATAATAATTTAATCCAATAAAATCACTGGAATTTTTTATATAATCACAACTTTCAAAAATTCCCAGGGGAAAAGCTATATCACCTGTTTTTAAAGCCTTAATTATCGTATGATTAAAAACCCGATCTGTAATTGATGATGCCATTCTATCAAATGGATTGTTTTTATTTCTGGCTATAAAAGAAGCCATATGTTTCACTAATCCCACCTGATTATTATCATCTTCGCCTTTGATTATCTCATAAACTTTAGCATGAGCTTTCATTAGATTTTTAAGTACGGTCAGGGCTTCTATTAAATTTTTTTTAGCCGGCGGAAATTCTCCCAAATAATAAGACATAAAAGCATATACCGACGGCTCATTTATTGTGTTCCAGTATTTAATCTTACCTTTATATTCTTTAGCTAAAAGCTCACAAAATTTTTCGTAATATTTAATGTTCGTATATTCTTCAAATCCACCTTTTGTGGCAAACCATAAGGGTAAGGTGAAATGGAAGGTAGTCACAAATGGTTCTATACCAAGTTCGATCAATTTTTCCAGAACCTTGTGATAATGTTCAACTGCTCCTTTATTCAATTCTTCCGGAGATTCCGGATAAAATCTGCTCCATTCAAATGATATACGATGGGCATTGTGATTTAATGCCTTAAGCATATTAAAATCTTCTTCATATCGATTATAATGATCGCAAGCTATTCCAGATTTGTCACCAGCTTTTATCCTACCCGGCTGCTGTTCAAATTCCCACCACTGATTATGAGTGCAGTTTCCTTCTACCTGATGAGAGGCAGAAGCAGAACCCCACAGAAATCCTTCTGGAAAAATAATTTTTTTGTTACTAATATTACTCATATAAGAATAATCCTTTCATTCTAAATACATCATCTATGAAACTTGTCTGTGACGCCATGCTGCTGAGATTACCCTGTTTGCATTCATAGTATTCTCCCCTATGAGAATTATTGTCTATCACGTAAAACCTGAATGCTACGCTACATCATCAGCATTTCAGGCACCTTAATAAATAATTCATGAAATAGTATAATTCAGTCAGAAGTGATTAATTATCGTAGAATTTGCGGAAAATGATGTTTTTTAATTTGAAGCGAATTTGTTCAGTCAACTGTGAGGCATTTAACGCTGCCTATATCACTAATTTCAATGATTCTCAGCTGAATCTTGCATAATATATTCCATATCTTCACCCTTCCCTTTGATCGATTCTGTCAGCTTAATGACGTTCCTGTTGTCATATTGTCTACCATGCGGGATTGCTCTTTCACGTCTATTATTGCGGACTTCTGTGCCTCCACAAATGTGATGACTGATTCATTCTGCTTGTTTTTTTCGTTAACCTTATTTAAAACATTGACGGTTATTTTTTATTATATCTGCATATTACAAGGAACTTTTTCCCGAAGTGGACCCGTTATTACTTAATGCAACTGCCTTGAAACAAGCGGCCTGAATTTTGCAGCCTGGGAAATTATTTTGGCAAACAGACCCGGATAGACATGTAGTTTGTTTTCTCTGATGCCTTTTATCGATGTCTTGACCACCTTTGCCGGATCTTCTGCTAAAAAGGAGGGCAAAATCTTCGCTTGAGCTGATCCAAACTCAGTAGATTTTAAAAGATTAGTTTTAACCCATGATGGATAGATGATAGTTGTATGCAATCCCCTTTCTTTCATTTCGCCAGACAGGGCCATGGCAAATCCGCGCATTCCAAACTTGGAAGCAGCATATGGTGTGCTCAAAGAGGTAGCCGCTAATCCGGCAAGAGAACACATAAATACGAGATGCCCGCTCTTACGTTTAACCATATCCGGTAAATATAATTGAGATAGCCACATGGGGGCAAGAAGATTGATATTGACAAGAGACTCCCATTGCATAGAGGGTATTTCCCAAAAACACCCGTAGTTAATTATACCTGCGTTGTTAATAAGGATATCCAAATGTGTGACGAGTGTTCTAGTTTTGCGGTAGAGATCATCACATCCTCTTCTACTGGAGATATCGGCTTCAACAACTCCAATAATATCCCCCGCTGTATCTTTATATCGGTCGGATATTTGTTCTAATGCAAGCTTGTTAATGTCGGCAAGAATTATATGTGCTCCCAGATTTAATAGTTGTTTTGTGTACTCCTGTCCCAATCCGCCGGCAGCGCCGGTGATAAGAATTGTTTTACTGTTAAGAGATTTCATAATATATTCACTCCTTCCGCAATTCCATCGCCACCTGCAGGTGGGTATTGTAAGGGAGGTGTCGGCCAGTCGGTGATAGCCACCCCGTGGTTAAGCCGTGATTTGAAATTGTCTGAAGTCTGAAGCATAAACGGCTTTGTGGTATCAAGCCCAAGAGCTTTTATATTGTTAGCCATACCGTGAGAACTATTACCTGCGACTACTTTGATATTCTTCAAGAGGCAATGGCTGTAAGTCACCTGTGTATGAATGATAGTCTTCCATATTTTATTACGAAAGTTGGACAGGGTGACAAGGTCGAAGCCTTTCATGGGAATACCAGGTCGATGAGAACCCTTTACCTGGACAATCCACTGGTCATTATCGGGGTCTTTCACGCCGAATTCGAAATTGCTGCCTGAAAGAGAAAAGGGTATTTTTGTTTCAAATTTCGGAAACCCCCACAGCTCGCGTCCGGCTGCCCTGGCCTGGGGGATGGTTACAGGCATTTCAAGAACATACGCGCCGATGCCATTCCATGATTCACCCTTCTTTTTGAGAAGGTTTGTGATATATATTTTTGGATCGGGAAGCATCTCGGGACGGACAAGAATCGTAATGGTTACTTCATTATATGCTCCTATCGTTACCTCCTGATAATTGTAAAATATGAGGCTGACAATGCACTTGCCGTTGAAAAAACGGCAGGGGATGAGGCCTGTACCTTTAATCAGCGGCTCCACCCGCACAGGATCGATAAAAAAATTCAGATGCCGTACACGCGTCTTATTAAACAGCATGGGAAGCTCTACCTCGGATACGGATGTATGAGTTCTTATGGACGGAACGTTAAAAAACTTATCCTTTTTGAAATCCTCATGACTTTTAATTTTCGAATTCGAATTCATAACATACTCTTTTTTACCCATTGTTGGATATTTTTCATCGCTTCTTGGTAAGTGATTCGCGTATTCCAACCCAGTTGCGTCTGGGCTTTGGAGGTGTCCACATCATTGTTTCTGCCCATAAGACCGACAGCATGGCGCGTTACCATTGGGCGTATTCCCAAAAGCCTGCTAACAGTCTCGGACAGAGCCCCCAGTGACCACGCCAGCCCAAACGGCATACTGAATCTCGGACGTTTTCCCAGCATGGCAGAGAGGTCTGTAAGATATTGTTTCCAGGTCACCTGCCAGTCATCACGAAAAAAGTAGGTTTGATGAGCGGCTTCAGTCCGTTCTCCTGCCAGGATCAGACCATCAATCAGGTTGTCAATGTAGATAAGGCTCGCGCTATATTTGCCCCGATCAAATAATGTCACAATACTTTTTTGAAACATTTCACCGACTTCATTTACCCAGACACTTCGAGGCCCGGTCACATTCGCCGGCCGGACAATCACCCATCCGTTTGGAAACCGTCCCTTGAATGAGTTAACTATTTTTTCGGCCTCCAGCTTGGCGTCACCGTAATAGATGCCGGTCTTAATGCAGGGCGATGTCTCCGTTATACCTTTCATGTGCCTGCCAATACCACAGGCACAAATGGAACTGATATATACGAAACGGCCGGCACTGCCCGCACAGGCATTGAGAATATTTCGGGTGCCCTCTACGATAGGGTGGTAAAACTGTTCTCTGGTGCCATGATCCACGACACGGGCTGCTAAATGGTAGACAACATCAATAGCATCACCTATTCCCTTGAGGGTTTCTGGTTGGGTGATATCCCCTTCCCTGACTTCTGTAATAAATTGTTGAATATGAGTTAAAGATTCGCCGGGAAAGACCAGCACTCTGATTTCATAGCCCCTTTCATGCAGAGATTTGCAGAGGCTTGCTCCCATAAATCCCGTAGCGCCAGTGATTAACGCGGTTTTCATTATATAATCCTTTTGAATAAACTTACTCATGCTTTATATCCCGATTCTCTTCAATAAGTATCTTCAGATAGGAGAAAAGATTTTCAACAACTGATTGCTTCAGGGAAAGTGGATCTTCATGCATATAGTGCAAAAGATGATTATTCATGCTCGAGATATAGCCATGCAAAGTGCTCCAGAAATAAATGAAATATGAGCGTATTTGGTAGTCAGTTACAATGCCAATTGTTTCAGCTATTTCCTTTGTTGCCTGTATGGCGAAGAAATAGACTTTCTGTGATTCTAAAAGTTCATATTGTGCGGTCTCTTCCATTGGTGTTCCCACATAGTCCTGATATTTGGGAACATGCCAGGTAAACATCAGATTATAAAAATTGGCCTGTTCAATACCGAACCGTAGATATGCTGTGGCCATCGATTTGAGTCGTTCTTCCGGTAATCCTTTTGATTCAAAGGCTTTCCTGCATTCTTTGTAAAGAAGTTGAAAGCCTTTAGTTAATACATCAAGGTAGATGTGGTCTTTGCTTTCATAAATGCGATAAAGGCTTACAACTGAAACATTTAACCGGCTGGAAAGTTTTCGCATAGAAAAACCTTCGTACCCTTCCTCCTGAATGAGGTCAAGGGCATGCGTGAGAATATCCTTCTTGCAGTTATCTAACTCTTTTTTAGAGCGTGGTTTTTTGGGCATTAGATTCCTCTTTTTAATGAAACAGTGTTACGGTAACACTGTTTCATTAAAAAGAATAATGTCAATTATAATTCAGTCAGAATTGATTAATTATCGTAGAATTTGCGATATTCTTTGGGGGTAATATGTTTTATGGCTTTAAATTTTTTTGTGAAGTAGTTGCTGTCAGAAAAACCAACGGTGAAGGCGATATCAGTTATTGAATAATCTGTATTCTTCAATAACCAGCTTGCCTTTTCAATCCGCTTGATATTTATATAATGTACCGGACTGCAGTTAAAGCATTTTTTGAATGACCGCAAGATGGTGCTTTCAGAAAGTTGGGTTATGGATACCAGGTCGTTAATGGTGATATTGTCACTGTAGTTTTCATCAACGTAACTAATGGCTTTACCTATCTTTAAAATTTTATTTGAATACACCATCGATTCACCAGCATAACAGCGGGAAAGGAATCCTATTAGACTCATAAAAATGCTTTTACTGAAAAAAATGTATCCCGGCTGTTTAAAATGTATTTCATTTTCAATATCCTGTACCAGGTTTTTAACATGATCAAGCTGGGTGCTTTTAAGTTTTAAATGGTTGTATAAACGGTCCTCACTACGATACGCTGGTTCAACCGTAAAAAGGGAATGAAATCCTGTAATGCTTGCCAGGTCATCAATGGGAATATCCAGTATATTGAGATCAAACAATATATTAACCAGAACCAGGTCATTTAACTCGCAGTATTCATGCATCTGCCCCGGATTGATCACAAATGTATCACCAGTACCAATAGGATATTCATCATCCTTAATCTTATGCAACCCTGTTCCGCTGAATACAATAACAAGCTCACTGAAGTCATGAGAGTGTAACGGGTAAGGTTCCTGTGGTTCCCTGCGCAATATTTTTAGTGGAAGATTGATATCATCGAAAAAATCTTTATGCTGTAAGCGAAGTGGGCTCATTATCGATTTCTCTTTTCCAACAGGATGACACATGTGAGTGTCAATTATTAACGGTAATATTCTTCCAGTCAAGAAACATTAGCAGGGTATATCGATTTCAGCACATTGAATCCCCCGCGCCTTAGCGGTGACTCATTTCAGACATGAGATACAGCCAATATCACCGCAATACATAATACGATATAACTGCAGCCAGTCTTCTCGGCATTATCCTGGGGAGGAACAGGTGGATAAACCTGTTTCGAAAACCGGGGATATACAGCCTTTTCCCCCGCATGAAGGCTCTGACCCCCTTTCGGGCAACATCATCAGGCTTCATCAGGCCCCCGATACGGTACCACAGCACCTTTTCCGGGAAATCCCTGCCATGAAGCAGCGGGGTATCGGTATATGGCGGGTTAAGGGTGTGCACACTCACCCCGGTTTTCCGCAATTCCTGCTGCACCCCTTCGCTCAGGCTCTGCATGAAGGCCTTGGTGGCACCGTAAAGGGCATGATGGGCGGAGGGTTGAAATGCTGACGTGGAACAGACGTTCAGCACCCTGCCGCTGCCCCGCCGTACCATGTCCCCCAGGAAAAGGCGCATCAGTACCATACAGGCACGGGCATTCACCATGAAAAGCCTGTCCTGCGCGTCCAGGTCCAGCTCATGGAAGTTGCCGTACAGCATCAAACCGGCATTGTTCACCAGCACATCCACGTGATCAACCAGGGCTCTGACCCCATCATATGCCTGACGCGGACCTTCCGGCAGCGAAAGGTCCGCCGTGAACCATGGGGCTCTGACCCCGGTTATATCCTCCAGCCGGGCTGATACTTTCCGCAGGTCATCCTCACCATCCGGATGGGAATGCAGCACGCAAAACGCCCCGAGCCGTGCGCATTCCAGTGCCAGTTCGCGCCCGATACCGGATGATGAACCGGTGATGAAAACATTCTTTCCTTCCAGGCTGTACATATATCAGCATTTCTCCAGTATATGCACGCACATGGCAGCCTCTTCCACGCCGATGTTGCCCCCTCCGTTCTCCGCCAGGCCCATGCGTGCCCCTTCAACCTGGCGATTCCCGGCATCACCCCGCAGCTGCTCAACCAGCTCGTGTACCTGGGCAAGCCCCGATGCCCCGATGGGGTGCCCCCGGCATTCCAGGCCGCCGCTGGTGTTGATGGGCTTCTCACCGCCAAGCCTGGTGGCACCGGAGAGGGCATATGGGCCCCCTTCTCCCTCTGGACAGAAACCCATCACCTCGCATTGATGCAGCTCACCCCAGGAGGTGGCATCGTGCAGCTCGGCGAGATCCATGTCCTCCGGCCCTGCCCCTGCTGTCTCGTAGGCCTGCATCGATAATCGCTTCCCGATATCTTCACCATCGAGATCCCGGTCGCTGCCCTGCCCCAGCACCGATGCCCGTATCTTCACCGGCCGTGCGCCCTTCAGCTTTTTCAAAAAGGGGTCAGAGCATATAATGGCTGCCGCGGCCCCGTCACCGATGGGGGCGCACATGGGGCGGGTAAGGGGCCAGGCCACCTCCTTGTCCGCCAGCACCTCTTCGGCCGTCATGGTATTCTGGTACTGTGACATGGGGTTGAGTGAGCCATGGAAGTGATTCTTGGCACATATGTGTGCCAGCTGCTGTTGGGTGGAGCCGTAGCGGTCCATGTGCCAACGGGCCCCCATGGCGTAGGCGTCCATGAATATGCTTCTCCCCTGCCCGGGCTCTGACCCCTCCTGCCCGGGTATCTGTATTTTAAAGGTTTTCCCCACATCCATGATCATCTGTATGTGTTTCTCGAAGTTCTCCACGTCCATGCACGAGGCATAGGCTCCCATGGACACCCCCTTGTTCTCGTGGGTGATCTTTTCAGAGCCCACCGCGATGGCCACGTCAAACATGCCGGCACGCACCCCCGTGTATGCCAGGTGCAAAGCCGTGGATGCCCCCGCGCAGGCGTTCTCCACGTTGGTAACCGGTATCCGGTCAATCCCCATGTTGCGAAACACCACCTGTCCCCGTATGGAATGCTGGTTGGTAAACATACCCCAGAAAGTATTGGAAAAATACGCTGCCTGCAGCCGCGTCTTTTCAATGCCGGCATCAGCCAGTGCCCTGTTGATGGCCTCCTCCGCCATGCCCCGCACGCTGCCGTTTGGGTACTTGTTGAACCTGATCATCCCCGAGCCGATTATGTAGACATTCTGCATTTACTCATCCTCCCCGTTCAGTATCATGTTGCCGGCAGTTATTGAGAGGGTATCGTTTGAACCGTCCTCTATCATACCCGCCCGTGCGTCACGGAAAATCTTCTCGAT
>CAZAOK010000031.1:8262-9322 GCA_964486725.1 uncultured Leptospiraceae bacterium | reverse complement strand
GCCTGGGCAACACCGGTGAAGTAGGCACCCATGGTGGCGTTGGCGTGGGCCAGGGTAAGCTCGGTGAACATCTCGTAGCTTTCCGGGTCGATTATCATCTGGTTCTCCGGCACCTCAACCCCGTCAAAGAATATCTCACCCTGCGGGAGTTCACGCTGTCCCATCTTGTCAAGGGGCTTTCCCCTGGTCACGCCGGGCTGGTCAAGGTCGATAAGGCATATACCCCCGCCCGACATCCCCATGGAGGGGTCAAGGTTCACAAAGAGGGCGCAGTCAGAGGCCACCGGGCCGTTTGACACCCAGGCTGACTTCTGGCCGCTGATCACCCAGTAGCCGTCCTTCTTCGTTGCCCGCACCTGCTGGGTAACCCCGGCGTCCCTGAAGAAGCTGGTACGGGGCATCAGGTTGTCAGAGCCGTGATCAGGCTCGGTGATACCCCAGCAGCTCATGATGCTTGCATCCTTGCACTCCACGTAGGGAAGAACGAACCGGTCTATGAGGGCGTCATCCCCCATCATGGTGGCGTAAAACGCCGAGAAGGTGCTGCACCCCAGTGACACGGCAAATCCCACGCTGCCGTAGGCCAGCTCTTCCCAGAATATGTGATTGGCCATGGGGTCAAGCCCCATGCCGCCGTACTCGTCGGTGATGAGTGCCGTGTGGTAGCCCTGCTGGTACATCTGTGCCATCACCTTCCAGAACAGCGATCCCGGCGCCACCACCTCCTCCGGCGTCATCCGGTCAAGTTCGATGGATGCGGGGCGCAGCACGTTCACCGCGAATTTATGTATGTTCTCCTTGAGGGCCAGGTGTTCATCGGTCAACTCTATGTCAAGTTCCGTGTATGTTGCCTGCATGGTATCCTCCGGTTTTATTTATAATCCTCGAATTTATGAATATCACCTTCTCCCTTCTGAAAGTCCTCTTTCAGCACACGGGCAAGGGGTTTCTCTGTGAGGGTCTTGGGAATGTCGTGTACCAGCTGCAGCCATGAGGGGATGAAGTTTGCCTCAAGCTTTTCTTTGCACATGGCGTAAACGGATGCGGGATCGATCTTTTT
>CAZAOK010000031.1:0-8162 GCA_964486725.1 uncultured Leptospiraceae bacterium | reverse complement strand
ACCTGCTGATCCTCGTCGTCTACGATTTTAAATTCCATTACCCCCGGCACCGGTTTACCGAAAGAGCCAACGGGCCCCTGTCCTACCGGCTTGTAAGCGAACCCCCCTTCCACCGAGCCGTACCATTCCAGTATCTTCACGTTAAACCGCTTCTCGAATGCCTCCCAGATGGGGGCGGGTGTGCCGGCGCTAATAACCGTTCTCACCGGGTTATCGGCGTCATCAGGTTTTTCCGGTTCATTGAACACACCTGCCATCATCCCCCCCAGCATGGAGAAGGACGTGCACCCGTACCTGCGGCAGATGTCCCATATCCTGCTGCGGGTAAAACGGGGACTGAACACCGCCTTGATCCCCAGCGAGAGGGCGGGAAACAGGGTGACCGCCTGCGCGTTCCCGTGGGTGAGGGAAAGCCCGTTGTAGAGGACATCGTCTTTTTTGTATTTCCATACCAGCCGGTTGAGGATGTTAAAAAGCCCCGTCCGGTTGTTGCGTATGGTTACCCCCTTGGGATTACCCGTGGTTCCCGAGGTATAGATGATCTGCATGGGATGGCGCACGTCCATGATACCCTGCTCAACCCTTTGCCAGGAAGACGCCTCCAGGGTCTCGTTTACAGAATGGTATTTTGATGATACAGCCATGTCCTGGTCACGCTGGTATACCACCGCCAGGAATTTCAACTCAGGCACCTGGCCGATCACCTCTTCAAGCTGCCCCAGGCATTCACCCGAGACAATGGCCCCCTTCACCCTGCTGTTATTCAATAAAAATGCCAGGCGTTCTCCCTTTGAGCGTGGGTCTATGGGCACCATGATGGCGCCGATGGTGGTGCCGGCGATAAGACTGTAAATGAATTCCGGGTAGTTCCGCATGAACACGGCGAATGGGTCACCCTTCCCTATGCCGTTGTCAAGCAGCATTCGGGCAATCCTGTTGGCATTCTCGTCAATGCTGCCATAGGTGAGCACGTCTTCACCGTGATCACCCCGTTCGATAATGTATATTTCAGTATCCGGCACCTCGTCCGCTTTTACTTCAACCAGGTGCGAGGCGATTACCGGATTTAAATGGGCCTTCGTCGTCATACCTGCCTCCTTTAACATATTCAGCCGCCTTCTTCTTTCCGTGCCGTGATGAGTCTGCACAAAGTGCTGAAAAAATTCATCACTGCCAGGTTAGTCTTCGATGGCGCCTATGAACCCCCTGGTAAAGGTGGGGAATTCCTTGTCGAAAATTTCGTCCCAGTGTTCCTTCGTCCAGAACTTGTGCCGGTCGAAGTAGGGATCCTCTTTGGCCACGCTTACCGAAACGCTTGATACGATATCAACGTCCTCGATAATATTCATGGCCAGGGCTGCCATGGCCAGTGTGCTGAACACCCTGCAGTGCAGCCCAAGCCGCCATGCCATGCACGCGGCGGCGCTTGTTGCCATGTTAAGGTTCAGGTTCTTGAACTGGCAGCTTGGCCCCCTTGCGGTGAGCGACTCCATCTCTTCCGCCCTGTTCAGCTCAGCACAGGTGCGATACCCGCACGCTCCGCAATTATAATTAAAGTCTGATTTACGCTTGTCCCCCAGAAGCATAAGGACGCATGGTTCCTTTATCAGTTCCATAACGAACCTGCCGTCCCGGGCCGCAAGCGGGGACATGTCCGCCATGGAATAGCAGAACTCCCCGATCTCCTGCATCTCTTCATTCCCCACGGTAATAAGCTTGAGGGTGCTCTTTCTGCCGAAACGAAAACTGTTATTAGCGGCAACCGCCATCATCTCAACCGCACGGTCAAGTCCATGCTGTATAAGATCACTCATTTCCCTGACTGCCATATATTCCTCCTTGCCTTTTCTAGCTGTAAATTGAGCGGAACTGCGGCCAGAGCCGCCTGATGATACGATCATTCATGGTTCGCTCGTTGATCTCCTGGTACCTGAAGGGTATATCCCTGAAGGGGCTCTTCTCGGTAACCGAGATCCCGATGGCCACGGCAAATCCCGTATCCCTGGGCACGATCCCCATCCGCATTGCGGCCGCCCCCGCAGACCAGTACACCCCGTAGTCGATACCCAGGTTGCGGGCCTGTGATACCACCCCGTCGATGGCATACGCCACGTTATTGGCCCGGAATATGCAAAGGGGCCCCGGGTAGGCAACCCCCTCTCCGGCGGGGATGCGCTCTGCTTCACGCAGGTACTCGCAGGTAAGCTTGCCGCACATGTTGCAGTTGATGTCCGCCGGGTCGGTAAGACTACGCAAAGAGGTAAGAATGAGCACCGCGTCCGCGTCCCGCAGTATGGCGGCGTCCCGTGGAAAAGTATTGCCCCACGACTTGCTCTCCGCTGCCATGCCTTCCACTGCCTGGCACAGGTCTTCAATATCACAGGGATCGTCAAGAATGTGGATAGTGCATTCACCAACCCCGCCAACCCGCGGTGCGGTGGTGCCGGAAGCCAGCAACAGCCTGGCAGCCAGCTTTACCGCTTCTCTCCTGTCATCTTCGAATTGCTTCATGCTTCGTTCCATGCTCATATTGACCTCCTACAGGCTGATGTTGTGCTGTTTCGCGATAGCCGGATAGGCGGCGTAAGCGGGTTTTAACAGGGGAAGCAGCTTCAGCACCTTGGGCATCGGGCCTTTCGCCTTTATAAGGCCTTTTGAAAGGGCGATGGGGAGGGACACGTCCTGAAGCCAGAACCGGTGGCAGGTGTCCCCGCTTAAGGTCATCTCGATGGTGGCCTTCTTGTCACAGTCACCGCATACCACCGTACCCTCGTCGGTAAGCCATATGGCACCGTCAGGATTGTTGATGGCAAACTTGATAATAATCCCGGAGTCGACGTATTTTGGTCCTGCATCCGGGTCTTTCAGTAATGTTTCAAACAGCGATCCAAGAACCTCATACATTTTCTGCGTATTTTCAAAAACTGCCATAATGCGCCTCCATTTTTTTGTTTTTACTGCAGCTGTTTCTTCAGTAATCCGTAAATAGCCCTGGTAAATGACATGATGGCCCACTCCGATGAATGGCTGTTCCTGTCAAGGTACCATCGAACGGCGATGCCATGATAAACCGAGGATATGGCCCGTGCGGCCCCGTCCACCTCCGTGATGTTGAACTCTCCTGAATTATTTCCCTCGACGATGGCATCGGCAAGCATGCTGATCCAGCTGTTCACCCATTCGTGAAAGAGAGTCCTGTATTCTTCGTCATGCGCCGCCAGTGCCATGCAATCAAACAACACGGGATACCCGATGTTCACGTCGGGGTCGTCCCAGTTATACAGCCAGCCGAATGAAAGAAGTTTTTGAAGGGGTGTATTGCAGGCCTCCATGGTCTGTCGGCTGCGTATGAAAATCCGCTCAAAGAATTCCCTGAATGCTTCCCTGAATAGTATTTCCTTTGTAGCGAAATAATGCGCCAGGCCACCTTTTGACAGGCCCGAGGCGGCAGCAATGTCATCCAGCGTTACCCGCTGAATTCCCATCTCAGATATGGTACGAAGGGTGGCATCCAGGATCTGCCCCCTGCGAATGGACTCCAGTGTGATATTATGCATGCGGGCACACCTCCTTGACCATGGTTGTACAACCAACCACAATAATGGGATGCCGGTACATGGAGTACTATGCATCATCAGGTGAAAGTAATGGTGATCGTAAGTATCGGTTTACAGGTTCGGCATGGAGAGTGGTATGCCCTTTGAAGATACGCATTAATGGGTGCAGTAAACCGACTGAACGGAAGATATACCGACTGGGTGGAATGTATAACTTGTATGACAATATGTCAAGATATTTTTATGGTGAAACTTCTCCCTCCAGGGAGAGATCATCCCGTTGCAGCACAATGACCGTCTTGTCTTTCCTGTTGATATAGATGGAATCCTTGAAGAAGCTTATGAAGGTGTCACGGTCTATCTCAACTTTTGAGCGGGCCTCCAGCTTCAGGTTTTCGTTGAACCTGCCAAGAAAGTGGCGTCCATCATCATACAATATGGCGTATATTGAACCGTTTCGTACCTCGATAAAGCTGCGCCAGAATATGTGATCACTGCCATGTTTCAGGGCTTTCAGTGTTTTCCGGTCTACGAGGGTTAACCGGTGTCCTTCTTTATGGCTGCCAAGATGGGTGATCACAATAACCCCGCCTGAAAACACGTCGTACTTTCTGCCGCAAATATTGGTTACAGGTGAACTGAAAAGCACCCTGCGGGACGCCGCGTCGATCATGATAAGTTCGTTGTTGTAATGCCCTCCTTCAAGGTATTTATTAATCTTCAGGTAGTACAGCTTCAATCCGAAGATCTTCTCGTCTGACTTTTCCTCACGCAGCCTGTCTTCACGGGCATCCAGTTCTGCTTCTTTTTCCAGCAGTTTCTTCTTCGCCCTGTCTGGTTCCTCTTCAATGTCCCGCCGCAGTTCGTCCTCCTCTATCTCTTTCTCTTCTTCTTTCAGTTTCTCTTCCCTTTCTGCTATCTCCTCTTCTTTCTGCTGGATCTGGTCTTCTTTTTCGGCTACTTCCCTTTCCTTCTTCCTGATCTCTTTTTCCTCTTTTTTTATTTCATCTTCCTTCTTTTTAATTTCTTCCTGTTGAGTTTTATCGGGAGTTTTTTCCTTCTCTTCGGTTATCTCTTTTTTCCGATCTTCCTGTTCTTTTCGCTTTTCCTCCAGGTCTCGTTTTTCCTCTTTCAGCTCCCGCTTCTCTTCCCTGAGCTCGTCCTTATCCTTTTCAAGTACCCGTTTCTTCAGGTCTACCATGTCCTTTCTTTCCGGTATATGGGTATCATCCTTGCGAACCTCCCGCCTGGTATGATCACCGGTAATAGTGTCCGCGTCAATAGAATCAAGCTTGCCCCGGCCGGGGTCTCTGGTAACCGGGATAAGCATTCTTGTGTTTCCCGGCCACTGTGTATATTTCAGGGCAAGACCGGCGTTCTTGCGGTTCACATGTTTCATCACCTCAGCCCTGTATCGTTCACCCAGGTATTCTACGTCCCCCCTGTATACGGCGTTATAGTAGGTAAGAAACAAGGCAAGCGCCCCGGCGTCACGGGAGGAATAACCGTACATGGCAGAAAGATACCCGGCGATGATGCGCCGTATATTCTTCACATGGCCCACCCTGGCATCTTTGTCGATGGAGAAGATGTCGGCACCCAGCTTGTCTTTATCTTTTCCGGAGCGGGCGTGGATCAACGAGTATTTCATATGAAACCGTATCCATCCCTTCTCCGTCGTGCCCGCGAGCTTTTTACCGATAGCCCTGATCTCGGCTACCGGCTCTTTTTTGCGCAATTTTCCCCGGTAGTTTTGAAACTCTACCTTCTTAGCTTTTTTGATCTCCTCAACGTCAACCCTGTAGCCCCTGCCCATGGTGACTGCTGACATAACCATCAATATAACAACAGGGATATAATACCATCTATACTTCATGGGGAATTTCATACCGTCCTCCGGTAAATGTGCTGATTGATGCTGCCAATATTATCATCCCCTGAGGCGGGATGTCACTTTCTTTTTAGGATTTCTTTTTTTCTTTATAAATCCACGATATACCTTTTCTTCTCCTTCACATTCCTTGATCATATATAAAAAATTCTTGAAATGGTTGCTTTCATCATCCATTATAATAGCTGTACCCAACCGGTACTGTTCTCATTTCCACGTATATTTTTTAACTCTAAAAGGTGGTTATTCATGGAACCCGAATTTAATCTTGAGGAAAAGAAACTTTACCGGGCAAAAACCCCGAAGGAATATATTGAAAAATCATTAACCCTGGATATACCCCCCGGACGAAAAGCATATGTCACCCGCTACTGGCTGAAAAAAACAGGATACACCACCGAGGATATCAAACATGCCCGCAACCGTCATCCATACTGGAAATCAAAAAAAATGGAAGGAACGGCAGAGCGAAACGTGGCCCGGGCCATTGAACATAATTACGGTGACGGATCCAACCTGGAATGGACAAGGGACATGATCGTTGATTTCATCAGGCACAACAAGAAACAGAAAAACGGGCGCTACCAGTACAGGGACTGGGAACTGGCCCGTCACTTCAAGTGCACCATCCCCACCATTCAGCACATGCGCCGCAAAACCAACATGGCCGAGAAGATCATCTCGGCCACCCTTGGAAACGTCACTGAAAAGCGCCTGGTCATCCACCTTGAGCTTGGAGAGAACACCCTCCGGAAGATGATGAAACAGGCCCGGGGCAAGAAAAAGTAATCACACCACCACATCCACAAATTTGAAATTCATGGTGTCAACAAGCCCCCTGTTGCTTATCCGCAATTCAGGTAATACGGGCAGGCCCAGCAATGCCATTGTCATAAAAGGAGACACCAGCACACATCCAAGCTCCTTCCATGCCTCGTCAAGTTTTTCAACAAGGGCGTGAACCTCCCCTACGGGGCGGTCGGTTAAAAGCCCTGCCACGGGAAGGGGCAGAAGTGCCAGCACCTTTTTATCCTTCACCACGATCATACCGCCACCAGCCTCTGCCAGGCGGTTCGCGGCAAATGCCATATCCTCTTCATCCATTCCTACCACCAGCAGGTTATGTGAATCGTGAGCCACGGTGGAGGCGGCAGCCCCGCCCTTCAGGCCGAACCCTTTTGTGAAACCAAGACCCCGGGTTCCCGTTTCCTTATGCCGCTCAAAGAGGGCTACCTTGGCGATATCCTTCTTTATATCAGCGGGAATATTCCCGTTTACTATGCCAAGTGTTTCGGTGATACTTTTGGTACCCACCTTCGCTTCTTCTATTTCCATCACCCGCACCGTGGCCGTATCACCAATGGCCTCAACCTTGAAATCATCCGGTGAAAGAGTTTTACCCAGCTTCACCGTGTTCTTTGACCAGTCAGGATAGGTAACCGGTGTATCCTCTTTCAGCATCTTTCCCTTTTCGGCCACCAGCTCACCGCCGATTATCACCTTTTCGATCTTTACATTCTCAAGATCGCTGATAAAGAGTATGTCCGCCACCTTCGAAGGGGAAATACTTCCAAAGTCTTTACTCATCATGAAACATTCGGCGGTGTTGATGGTGACCATCTGAATGGCGGTTACCGGGTCAACACCCTCTTCAATGGCACGTTTCACTATGTGGTCAAGGTGTCCCAGGCTTATAAGGGTATCAGGGTGGGTATCGTCACTCACCAGTACCGCAAGGCGGCTGTCCACCTTGAGGCGGGTTATCACCTGTATAACCTCCTTCAGGTCATGCCACGCTGAGCCTTCACGTATCTTTGCATACATGCCAAGGCGCATCTTGGCCAGGGCGTCTTCGACTCGTACCGATTCGTGACATGAACGCACACCCGAAGCCACGTATGAATTGAGAAGGGGCCCTGTTTCCGGTATGGAGAAATGCCCCGTTACGGGTTTACCCGCCTTCAGTGTTACCTCGATCTCTTTATGCACCTCAGGTACGCTGTTAAAGACACCGGGGAAATTCATGAGCTCTCCCAGTCCCGCGATACCATCCCACTGCATGGCCTCGGCGATCTCGTCTGCCCCGATCACCGCGCCGGCATCCTCAAAACCCGGGGCGGCCGGCACGCAGGAGGGTACAGTGGCATATACCCGAAGGGGGACGGATGTTGATTCGTCCATCATCAGCTTCACTCCCTTCAGGCCCAGCACGTTCGCGATCTCGTGGGGATCCATGAAGATGGCGGTTGTCCCGTGTGGCACCACGGTGTTGCTGTACTGTGACACCGTGAGCATGCTGCTTTCCACGTGAATGTGTCCGTCCATGAAGCCCGGCGACAGGTAATACCCGGTAGCGTCCATGATCTTCGTATCATCCCCGATACAGCCTGCGGCGTCCCCTACCAGGGCAACCCGTCCTTTATACACGGCAACGTCCACACCCTCGAGAATTTCACGGGTATTCACATTAACCAGTTTACCGTTTTTAATAACAAGGTCTGCCCCGCGCCGCCCCATGGCCACGTCGGAAAGCTCCATGGTAATGTCTTCAAGTGGAATAAATGATGCCATAACGTCCTCCAGTAGATAATTTCAATTACATGTTGCATGATGTTATAAATATATCAAGAAAATTATTGTTCCTCACGTGAAGAGAAAAAAGGGAGTGAATTAAATTTCGGGTAATAAAACAAATTTCAATGTCAATTTTGAAT
>CAZAOK010000030.1:0-37853 GCA_964486725.1 uncultured Leptospiraceae bacterium | reverse complement strand
AACTACTCAGCTATTACTAAAATATTGATCATTTGCTTCATAATGGAAAGGAATTGCAGCATCTCCCCCGCCGAAGGCGGGAGAAGGTGCTGCATTATTATTCATTTTGTAATAATTTTGATTATTCAGTATGACAGCTGAGTAATCACGAAGGAAGAAATATTATGCGCATTGTAGATCCTGTAATTACTATATTTTACGAAATTTTCAGACTTGCCAGGGACCTCTCCATGGCCATACTGGGATATGCGTATGATTTTATCCTGTTTCTCTATGAAAAGTTCCTGGAAATACCGTTAACAGAAAAGATCATCGTAATTAATACCATTCCTGCATTTTTTGCCGTAGTATTGCCGGTTGCCCGTTATTATATATTTGAAGAGTGGTATTACATAAACAACCCCCTGTCAGTATACATGATCGGTATTGTGTTCTTCATGGTGGCGAGTACACTTTTCAGGTATTTCTGGGTACTTGTGCTGAGGGTGCTGGTTAATATGTATTACCTGTTCTGGGTCATCTACCTGCCAATGGCGGGTGAATTAACGAAAGCGGATCCCTATGAGATTAATGTTGGGTATTATGTGAATATTGCGGTACCCGCAGTGTATATCCTGGTGGCAGCTGTTTCTTTTGCCATATACAGGGAATGAGTATCAGTTTTCCATCTTGTCATTCCCGGGTAAAGGTAACACGGGTATTCCTTCTTCCACAAGATCTTTAATCTCGTCACGTGTAGTTTCACCGTAAATGTTTCGTTCTTTTTCTATACCGTAATATATGGCCCTCGCGGTGTCTGGGAAGTCTTTTCCCACGTTTTCGAAGTTATCCTTAACATATTGTTCAACTATTCTCAATGATTCAAGTAATGTGGGGTGTTCTTTTTCCAGTGTTTTCCTGATTGAGGATTTACCCTGAATGGAACATCCGGTAAAAAGTTGTTTAATACGGGAGTCATTACATATGGGACATTGTATCATCTTTTTATCCCTCTGCGCGCAGAAAGAAGAATAGTCAGAAAATATTCCTTCGAAACGATGTCCGTTCTTACATTCCAGGTCATACGAAATCATGGCTTGCGGCCCCCGCTAAATTAATACCTGCATATTAATTGTTATTGCAATTTTTGGAAAAATCAAAGGGTAATGTCAACTGAAATATAAAATATGTGAACCAGGTGCGTGATGTATGAAAAAACATATGAAAATGCTGAATGATATATTAAAAGAACACCAGGGTAAAAACATTGATAATAACCTGATTGAAAAGATGCTGAATGATCTGGGTCGTGAGGACACAACTGACCAGGATTCAATAGATGCGGCCCTTCGATCCTTAATGAAACAAAGAGACCAGGAAAGAGAGGTCGCGGTTGTATCGGTTATTGGAAAAGATACTGTTGGTATAGTGGCAGATGTAACAAGGGTGCTGGCAGAATCAAATACCAACATCGAGGGTATGAACCAGACGGTGTTGCATGGTTTTTTCGCCCTGATACTGACAATAGACATATCGATGATGAATCTTGATATTGACGCATTGCAGACCAGGATGGATGAAGTAGCTGAAAAAAAAGCACTTAAAATTTACATACAGCATGAGAATATCTTTAAAAGTATGAACAGGATATAAAAGGAATACACATGCATTACGAAGTAGAAGAAATACTTGAAGCAATTCAGATGACATCGTTGCAGAACCTGGATGTTCGAACTGTTACACTGGGGATCAGCCTTCTGGATATTTCTGCAACTGGTAAAAAATCATTTATTAACGCGGTTACAGACAGGATCAGGTTCAGGGCAAATGATCTTGTTAAAGTAAGCGAACAGGTTTCAGGAAAGTATGGCGTATCAATTGTAAATAAGCGGGTTTCATTAACACCCCTTTCCCTTGTGGCATCACCACTTCAAAATGAAGATGATTTCGTACTCCTGGCAAAAGAGGTTGATAAGGCAGCAGGTGATATCGGGGTTGATTTTATTGGTGGTTACTCCGCCCTTGTTCACAAGGCTATGACTGGCCGGGAGAGGATATTTATCAGGTCAATACCCGCAGCCCTGGCTGCCACGTCCAGGTTGTGTTCATCTGTTAATGTGGCATCAACTCGGGCGGGTATCAACATGGACGCGGTTCGCTTAATGGGGAAAACTGTTCGGGATACCGCACAGCTGACAGCTGAAAGTGCTGGTGCAGGTTGTGCCCGCCTGGTGGTGTTCTGTAATATTCCTGATGACAATCCATTCATGGCAGGGGCAATACACGGTACCGGTGAGGGTGAGGCGGCCCTGAACGTGGGAATATCGGGTCCGGGTGTGGTACATCATGTGATACATAACCTGGCTGATGATGCGGATATGGGAACCCTGGCAGAAGAGATAAAGAAAACTGTTTTTAAAATAACCAGGATGGGGGAGCTGATGGGCCGGGAGGTGGCCGGTGCGCTGGGTGTGCCATTTGGAATTCTTGACCTTTCTCTTGCTCCTACCCCGGCTATTGGGGACAGTGTTGCTGACATAATAGAAGCCATGGGAATTGAGCGTTGTGGGGGGCATGGTACAACCGCGGCCCTGGCAATGTTGAATGATGCCGTGAAGAAGGGTGGAGTTTTTGCTTCTTCATACGTAGGTGGACTATCAGGGGCATTCATTCCAGTAAGTGAAGATTCCACCATGGCAAGAAGGGTACAATCAGGGGATATCACCATTGATAAACTTGAAGCGATGACATCTGTGTGTTCAGTGGGCCTTGACATGATCGCAATCCCGGGAGATACCCCGGCCGATGTGATTTCTGCCATAATCGCTGATGAAGTAAGCATTGGTGTTTGCAATAATAAAACAACGGCTGTCAGGGTCATCCCGGTACCAGGTGGGGTAAAAGGGGATAATGTTGCATTTGGAGGTTTGCTGGGCAGCGCCACTGTAATGGAGGCGCACATGTCATCCCCCTCGATTTTTATACACCGGGGTGGCAGGATCCCCGCTCCGCTTCTGTCATTGCGCAACTAACCATTGATGACATTTTTTGTCGATATACCCTGGGTGCCATTCCATATACTTTCTGGAAATACCTGTTGAAAGTAGCAACACATTCAAAGCCAACTTCATAGGCGATGTGAATAAAACTGTGGCTGGTTTCGCTAATCAGCCTGGCAGATACAGTGATACGATATTCATTGATATATTCTTTGATCTTCTTCCCGGTATATTTCTGAAACATGCGGCCAAGATAATCCGGGCTGATCTCTACAATGTCTGCAAGGTCTTCACGGGTAAGCGGACATGTATAGTTGTCCCGTATATATTCGATTACGGTTTCCATGAGATGACAATGCTGAGATGCCACCATGCCGGTTCCATTCGGGTAAACAGTGATGTCTCTGACGTACAGAACCTTTTTAGTTACTTTTTTCTCAAAAATTGAATGCCATGCGAAAAAATGTAATCCCAGCATTAATGGCAGAAACATAAAGAATACCGCTACTGTGAATTCCCCCGGGAAGAAAAGGTAATAGATCATGTCCCTCGTTATAAAAAGAAATGGAACCAGAATATATATTGCCATGATGAATATTTTTTTGTCAGGTTTGAGAAGATGCAGGGCATATATACAATACCCGGTCACCAGAATTGCGGAAAACATAATACTGACACAGCTGACAATCTGTAGATGGTGTAGTGATCCGGATATTTGCAGTATCAATATGGTAGAAACAAGAAAAAGGCAGAAGGTGTACACGATCATGTTTAATTCACGAAGAAATATCCTGTATACATGCTGCAGAATAACGTAGATGAGTGGTGGCGTGATTGTCATGCAGATCAGTATACAGGTTTTTATGGTTTCAGTAGAAAAAGGATTATATTGGGGACACAGTATCAATGTGTGAATAATCCATATCCCGCCAAGGGATGCCATGTACAGGTGCGTCTTTTTCTGAAAAAGGAAATACCATATAAGGCAAATAACAATATTTATACACAGGATACACAATATCAGCAGGAGAAGCAGGTAGCCTGAATAATTGTCAAAAGATATCATGTCTGCTGATATGTTGCCGGCATGAAGGGGGAAAGATAGTAACGAACACGTGATAAAAAAAACGATAAAATTATACATGAGGTGAATAATTATTTTCATGATTGCACTTACCATTATTGTATTTGAATATTATTAGCGGGTATTCCCGGCATATTCATTTACAATAAGTGCTGTTTGATAATCATATTGGACAAATTTTTTTTGATATTTATGTAAAAAAAGTCACTCCCGGAGAAGTGACTTTTTTTTATGATAAGTTGTTCAAACTTGTCTGTAACTTTTCAATTATCTCCTGCAGCTCTTCCTGTTTCGCTTTTTCTTTTGCCACCACATCGGCAGGTGCCTTAGAAAGGAACTTTTCGTTAGATAGTTTTCCTTCCACTTTTTTCAACTCACCGTTGATTTTGTCAATTTCCTTTGTAAGACGGGCTGCTTCTTTCTCCATATCGATAAGTCCCTTGAGGGGCATATATAACTCTATGTCCGGCATCACTGCCGCGGCATCTGTTTTATCGGGAGAATATGAAGGATCAACAGCAGAATGTTCAAGTTTGGCCAGCGAGTGGAGGTTGGCCTTCTCTGATTCTACCAGTTGTGTTACCAGCTGGTTGTTGGTTTTCAATATTACGCTTGCCTTTTTATCCGGGGGTATATTCATTTCACCGCGTATATTTCGTATCCTGTAGACGATCTCTTTGAAGATCTCGGTCTTTTTATTTTCCTCGGTGAAATTGAACCGGGGGGTTTGCTCTGGCCATGGGGCAACAATAAGCCTTTCGCTGCCCGCGGCCACCTTCTCCCATATTTCTTCAGATATAAATGGCATGAATGGATGA
Organism: uncultured Leptospiraceae bacterium; assembly: GCA_964486725.1. GTDB lineage: Bacteria > Spirochaetota > UBA4802 > UBA4802 > UB4802 > M55B154. The sequence continues at coordinate 32,973 of CAZAOK010000030.1, read as the reverse complement.
AGAAGTTTTAACGTGGAGGTGAGTACATGATATAAAACCTGTTTTGCCGTTTGCGAAGATATGGAATTTTCTATGTCCTCCCCGTACATCCTTGTCTTTGTGAGTTCAAGATACCAGTCGCAGAATTCATGCCACCAGAATTCGTAAAGTTCATGTGCGGCATCGTTAAATTTATATTCTTCAAGGGCAACTGTTACCGTGTCGACAGCCCGGTTCAGCCGGTGAAGTATCCACCTGTCAAAAAGCTCGAGATTGTCAGCATCCAGTGGGGCCGGGGTGAAATTATCACCAAGGTTCATCATGATAAAACGGGTGGTATTCCAGATCTTGTTGCAAAAGGCCCGGTATCCTTCGATTCTTTTCTCTGACATGATAATGTCCCGCCCCTGCGCGGCAAAGGCGGCCAGGGTAAACCTGAAGGCGTCTGTTCCATACTGGTCCATCATGATGATAGGGTCGATCACGTTGCCCCTTGATTTGCTCATTTTGTGTCCCTGCTCATCCCGAACCAGGGCGTGAATATATACGTCTTTGAAGGGGATATCACCCATAAACTTTAAGCCCATCATTATCATGCGGGCAACCCAGAAAAATATAATGTCAAACCCGGTCACAAGCACGCTGGTTGGATAGAACTTTTCAAGGGCTTTTGTGTTGTCAGGCCATCCCAGGGTTGAGAAGGGCCATAATGCGGATGAGAACCAGGTATCAAGGACATCGGGATCCTGGATGATATTACCCGAACCACACTTCTCACATGTGGTGGGGTCTTCCATTGATACGGTAACGTGATCACATTCATCGCAGCGAAAAGCGGGGATTCGATGACCCCACCACAACTGGCGGGATATGCACCAGTCTCGTATATTGTACATCCACTCAAAGTAGGTTTTCTCCCAGTTCTTCGGCACGAAGGTGATACGTCCGTCCTCCACTGCCGCGATGGCTTCATCCGCCAGCGGTTTGATCTTAACGAACCACTGTTTTGAGAGATATGGCTCGATAACGGTATGGCAACGGTAACAATGACCAACTGAATGATCATGATCTTCTGTTTTGACCAGCAGTCCCTTTTTTTCGAGATCTTCCAGAACCTTTAACCTTGCCTCGTCCCTGCCCAGGCCCTGGTATTTGCCGCCGTTTTCATTTATGTAACCGTTTTTATCCAGTATGTTTATCTCTTCAAGATTGTGTCGTTTTCCCATCTCAAAGTCGTTGGGATCGTGGGCGGGGGTAACTTTTACCAGCCCTGTACCGAATTCGCTGGATACATAATCGTCGGCAAAAATCGGAATTTCACGTTCCATCAGCGGTAAAATTACGTTTTTACCCACAAGGTGGGTATATCGTTCGTCATCAGGATTAACGGCAACGCCGGTATCTCCAAGCATTGTTTCAGGTCTGGTAGTGGCAACGGTAATATAATCGTTACTGCCCGCGACAGGGTATTGTATATGGTACAGTTTGCCGGGCAGGTCCTGGTATTCTGTTTCTATATCAGATAATGCGGTTTCACATCGGGGACACCAGTTAATGATACGGTACCCCTGGTAGATAAGACCTTCTTCGTAGAGGGTGACAAATACCTTTCGTACAGCCCTGGAAAGGCCCTCATCAAGGGTGAAACGTTCCCGTTGCCAGTCCAGCGAGCAGCCAAGACGACGAAGCTGACCCTGAATCTGGCCGCCTGAATGTTCCTTCCATTCCCATACACGGGTAACAAAGTTTTCACGTCCCAGGTCATGTTTTGTTTTGCCATCCTTTTGTAAAAGGCGCTCAACCACGTTCTGGGTGGCAATTCCCGCGTGATCCATTCCCGGCATCCACATGGCTGCTTTTCCCATCATTCGCTGCCACCTGATAAGTACGTCCTGCAGCGTATTATTGAGGGCATGCCCCATGTGCAGGTTGCCTGTCACATTGGGAGGAGGAATCACAATGGAATAGGGTTCACCTGGATCATTATCGTCGGCATGAAAGAGGTTTTCTTCCTGCCAGATGTGATACCATTTTTCTTCAACTGATGTGGGGTCGTATGACGAAGGCATTTCCATAAGGCTGTTTCCTGTACTCGCATTATATTGTATGTGAAAGTCAATAACCTGCCGTGAAAGGGGATGTCAATTCATTTTTGGGAAGGACGATGGCGCAAACATAATTGGGGAATTGATATACAGGGCATTACGATAATCCGGGTTTATTCTTGAAATATGGTTCAAATTTGTCCCTGTCAATTGCAAGCAGCCTGGAACGAATGTCGGTGATACTTTCAAAATCGTAATTTTGGAATTCGAAATAATCAAGCATCCAGAGGTACTTGTTGATAAGCCTCGGTACTATGTTTGATGTTCGTATGCGGTCTTTGCTCATGGTCTGGTAATTCTGTTCAAGTGTGTAAATCTCACGCTTTAACTGCTCAACCTGCTGTGAATTGAGATGACGTTTTACGTAGAATATATCATGGAGAAATCCGTATACTGGTATCCACTCACGGACATCTTCAACCTCGGGATTCTCCTGTTTGATGATGGCAATAATATCATGTATGGGCCGGGCCCTGATAAGGGTGAGATCTATTTCTGATGGATCTATTAGAAATGCTTCCCTGAAATAGAGAAGGGATTTTGGTATATCATTCTTGTGAAAATAAGCCTCTCCCAGCAGGGCAAGCAGAAGGGCGTTGCTTCTATATGAACTCCTTGCGTATTCGAGCGCCTCTATGGTATGGGTGTATTCGCCAAGACGCAGGAAACAGGTTCCAAGCTGTAGAAGAAGTGTAAAATTATCAGTAGGGTTTTCCCTGTCATTGAAGGCTATTTTATAATGCTCAGAGGCGGTAAAAAAAATGTATCTCATAACAGAATTATAGGCAGTTGAACCGGAAAGATTTTTTTCTTCAGCATAGCTGATGAATTCTTCCCATTGTTTCATAAGAAAGTCAGCGGTATCTCTTCCCGGGTTTAAATCTTCGATAGTTTTTTTGCGATTATGCCAGAACTTGGCAGCCCTGTATCCTTCAGCCAGACCGGGATAATCCGGGTTTTTGGACATAAGTGTATCCAGCTTCTCCACGGCCGCGAAAAAGTTTCCTTCCTCAATAAGACGGAATGCCTCGTTACTTCCCGTCAGAAGAGGGTCATCATTGAATGTTAACTGTCCGTCCTGGTCCATATGTTATTACAATTCTACCGGGGTATACCAGCTGTTCAGTACATTGCTGTGAGTAAATATCACAACCTGACGCGATTGTGCCGTTTTTTCAACAATCTTCCTGAACGCATCAATTTTATCCTCATCTATAAAAACAAGGGGATCATCCAGAATTAAAGGAATTGAGACACCAGAATCAACCAAAAAATCATGGAGGGCACATTTAATTGCCAATTGAAGAAGGTGAGAAAATGAAGCATTGGAGGTGCTGCCAGTATGCTTTTTTTCCATTACATTGACGATGGTCTTCATGTCAATTGGTTGCGAATAACTGGAGCCGGTTAATTCACTGAATATGGATGCTGTTGTATGCACAAGCTGTTTCATTTGTGTTTGCATTCTATGCTGTATCGATTCATCGAAAAGATCAAGCAGGTATTCCATATGTTTTTGCTTTCTGGTAAGAGTATCTAACATTTCACCATATTCGTCAAGCTGCTGTTCAAGATGTTTCTGTTCATTCGATGTATCCGGACTGTTCTGGAGGTTTAATGATATGCTGTCGGCAATTTTTTGTTTTGCGTTGAGTTCGCTGGTCAGGGCATCAATTTTTTCAATGGTTTCGTCCATCATGGTAAGCAGTGATTCTTCATCGTCGAGTATCTTTGCATCAATTCCTGCCATGTTAGCCATTTCATGTATGGTTCCCGATAAGCTTTGCAGGTCTGCTTCAAGCGCTTCTTTTTTCTCTTCCAGTTTGGAATTGATATATTGTTCGCTATGGGTTTTCTTCAGCATGTAAAGATCCAGCTGTTTCTCATTGAATTCACCGTATTCCTCAAAATACTGAAGAAGAAATTCGTAAATCTCTTCAAGGTCAATATTCTTCATGTCGATGTCATTTGCCCGCAAGATATTTTCAAGCTTCTGCTCAAGATCATTTTTTTCCTGTTCCAGTTTATATAGTACTGATGAGTGGAAAAGACGATACCTGTATATTGTATGTGAAATATAGCTGAGAAGCTGCACAATGATCATGCTGCCGATAATAATCATCTTTTCGTCACGGCTGAGTGTCATTGAAGTTTGTATGAATAACCATACCACAGCTGATAATATCAGCAGGTTTATTCCTGAAAGTACCCTGCCCACATGTCTGCCCCTCGATTCCCGTTTAAAAAGTTCATTTTCAATTTTTTCATTAATTGTCCGTATTTCCCTGTACCTGTCCTGCATATGCTTGATGTTGTTCTTTTTCGTCTGGTTGAAATTTCTAAATTGCGGGTATGACCCATGCAGTTCCTTTTCCCTTGCGGCTATCTCCTTCTCCTGGTCTATCCCGGCCTTAATTTTTCTCTGTATATCCTGTATATCATGAATCAGGGTATTTTTTCGGGAACAGGCCTCTAGTATCCTGGCTATATGATTTTTGCGAATGCTGAACGCATCAATTTTACTGGATATGGATTTAATCTCCTCGTTGTAACGGGCAAGTTCGCCCTGTTGTTTATTTTTTTTTGATGCGTTGATTTTCATTAGTGCGATTTTTTTCGCGGTGTCCTTGTGAAGACGTTCGAATTTGAAAATCTGGTTCATTAGCTCATTATGTACCTTCGAGGAAATATCCCTGTTGCTGTATGATTCCCTGATGGCACTGTAGGTCGCGTAATAGTTGCTGCGATCCTGAAGTAACAGAAAATCTATGGAGTCACGTGAAATAGGGGGAAGGTTTTCAAGATCAACGGCAGAGGGAAGGTATCCGGCGGCAATGAATCCCTGGAATCCAATGTTGCGATAGAAGTCAGCCAGCCGAACAAATCCGTTTTTAGACTGCAATTCCTGTACAACGTCAGAAATCGAGTACCCTGCGGTATTTTTTTTATATGAGTGTAGAATGTTTCCCCTGTCGTTTGTCGTGTTAAAGGAATATTGATTAAGGTCTTTTCGTATGAACCTGTAGGTTATGTTGTCAAACATGGTATCGATTTCAATGGAGATGTCTTTCCATGATTCCAGCTCAAGCAGTGGAGTAGAAGCGAAGGGAAAGATGGCGTCAACCAGGGCCCGGGAAAGTAGGGTTTTCCCGGCATTATTTTTTCCATGCACAACGGTAATGCCGTCATCCAGTTCAATGTTTTTGTGCTGGAATACACCGGGACATGTTGCTATGCATTTCTTGATTCGCACAGCAATTCCTCCGGTGTGAATTGTTTTGATGTATTTATCCTGTGCAGTATTTCGGCAAGGATGGTCTTGTCGATGTCCCCGGGAATCCCGTCTTCTTTTACTAATTCCTGTAACCGCGTCATAAGTGTTCCCCTGAGTGAATGTTCAGAAGCATACTGCATTATTAAAAGATGCAGATCGGGTATTGAATAATCCATAAGCCTGAAGTCAGCACACCTGTCATGAAGAGCATTGAATATACCATCTATGGGAAAAGATCTTTTCCCGGAAATAGTTACCCTGAGTACTGTTCGGGGTGAAGCAGATTCATTGATAGTGTTTACCAGCTCAACCTGGGAGTTGATAGTCTCGCAGTCTATATGCAATTCTTCAAGGCTCAGTGTATTTACTGCAAGCCTTTTAATCTGCATGATGTCAGATCCCGAGACATGTATGGACAATACATATCTATCACCGATCTCATCAGGCGATGTAGCTTCCGGACTTCCCGGGTACGCTCCAATGATCCTGTTCTGAAACTTGTATAGTTTGAAATTGTGATTATGCCCCAGGGCGTAAAAATCCAGATCAAGGGATTTTACAGCGTCCCGTGGAAGCTTGTACACAAGACTTTCACCGGTGGGGTTTCCCGGATCAAAATCAATATGAAAAACACCCATGTGAAATCCTTCGCTGTCGCATTTTTGTATGGTAGCAATATCCTGCGTATCAAGCGCAGGTTTACTGTATATATACAGGCTGGTGCCGTTCTTTTCTATTTGAACCGGGATCATGGGTTGATTGTTAAGGAATGCGTGGCTTGCCGGAATATGAAGCAGGTTGCTGAGATTGGGGACATCACGAAATTCACTTTCACCCGCTGTAAATAGTACTTCAATGCCGGCATCAATAAGTGACTGTAATTCTGAGTTCATTTGCATGAATGTATAGGTGTCTGTAAAAGGGCCTTCAAAAAGGTCACCGGCTATTATAAGAATGTCATGTTCTCGCGCGAGGGAAATGATCTTTTTGAATGTATCCAGCCGTACAGCGTCATCAATTCCTGTATCCGGAGAAACAGCTCCCAGGTGTAAATCTGCCATTAAAAGTATTTTTATCATATCATTTATACCGATCGCGGCGTTTATTGTCCATAATAATATTGTTGCATTCGCCTGCATGATTGTATAGATTGTCTAATCCGTCAATTCATACTTAAATAATCAGGGTATAATGGCTTTTGCCATCAAAAAAAAGATATTATGAGCCATATTCTTATTGTCGATGATAGTCCAGCAATACTTGAATATATTGAGGACGTATTAACTGTTTCCGGCCATACCGTAAAAAAAGGATCAAATGGCGCTGAAGGACTGGCAGAATTACAGAAAGAACCTTTTGATCTTATCATTTCTGACATGGCAATGCCGGTAGTGGATGGCCTGGAGTTGATACAAAAAGTCCGTTCCGCAGACCTGGAGATCCCCATTATAATGATTACCGGGGTAGGAGGGGTTCCTGAAGCCGTGCAGGCAATCAGGCATGGAGCCAGTGATTTTGTCACCAAGCCATTGAACGCGGACGAGTTTATCATCAAGGTTGAAAAAAACCTGGAGACTGTGCGTCTGAAACGTGAACTTGCCTACCTGAAGTCGTCCAAAAAAAGTAACAGGGGTGTTAATCTTCTTATAGGTGACAGCCCTCCCATGGAACAGCTGAAGCGCCAGATTCTACAGGTAGCCCCGACAAATGCATCGATAATGGTGCTGGGTGAAAGTGGAACAGGTAAGGAGCTTATCGCAAAGGCCATCCATAATGAAAGTGACCGTTCTGACAGGGCTTTTATACCGGTTGACTGCAGCACTCTCACGGAATCAATTATTGAATCAGAGCTTTTTGGTCATCTTAAGGGCGCTTTTACCGGCGCAGACAGGACACGCAAGGGGATGTTTGAAGAGGCCCATATGGGCACCATTTTCCTTGATGAGATCGGTAACCTCTCGCTGCAGGTTCAAAGTAAGCTGCTTCGATTTCTCCAGGAACGTGAGATTAAACCAGTTGGCTCCAGCAAGCCCCTGAAAGTTGATGTGCGGGTTATAAGTGCCACAAACGCGGATATTCGCGGACAGATCGAAAGTGGTAATTTTCGTGAAGACCTGTATTATCGACTATCCGGGATTGAAATGAATGTTCCTCCCCTTCGTGAGAAGGTTGAGGATATACCCCTGCTGGTAGAACATTTTATAGATATTTTTTCAAGAGATCTCAACAAGACTATAAGCTGTATGGATAAAGAAGCACTTGAAATCCTTAAGCAAAGGGAATGGAAGGGAAACGTGCGTGAACTCGCGCATATGACCGAGCATGCTATCATACTTGAGTCAAAACCGGTAATAGGTGTAGATACTATTATGCACGTTTTGCCCGAAAGAAGGGATGGGAAAACCGAAAACTCTTCTCCGTTGCAGCTTTCCATCGCAATGTCAGGGTTTGAGAAAAAACACATTCTCAAGGTTCTCAAGATCGCCGGAAATAACAGGGCAGAAGCTTCCCGACTGCTTGGAATCAGTCGCAGCGTATTATATGACAAGCTGAATAAATACCAGATTTAGCTTATCCAAGCATTGCCTCGAGGTCTTCAAGACTAAATGGCTTTAAAAGCAAATGAAGATTCTTGTCAGAAGTAAAATCTTCCAGTATGGAATGGGCATCGGTTCCTGAAATAAGTATTACCGGTATATCCATCTTGTGGCGCCTGATAGTATGAAGAACTTCTTTGCCACTTACATCAGGGATAACCAGGTCTAGAAATATGAGATCAAAAGCAAGGTAGTTATTCTTGATCAACTCGATACCCGCCTTACCACTTGATGTGTTCTGTACATAACACCCCCTGTCTTCCAGGAATGTTTTCAGCATGGAGGTGGTTTCTTCACTGTCGTCAATGATCAGCACCCGGTTGTATGGTATTGTGCTCTTTGTGTATCCACTGGGGGGAGTTGCCTCGGGCAGTATAACAAGGGCGGTAGTTCCCCTGGGGGAAGAACAATGAATTGAAAGGGTGCCTCCATGACGTTTTAAATGACCATATGCGATTGCAAGTCCCATACCCGCATGTTTGCTGGGCTCCTTGGTGGTGAAATAGGGTTCGAAGACATGAGTGATCGTTTCATGGTCTATGCCTTTTCCTGTATCGTTAATGCTTACCTGGATGAATTTTTTTTCGTTTGAGTCAACAAGCTGATCCTGGAGTTCTGATGAATCCACACGGCTGATATCAATTCTGATAGTGCCACTGCCCATAATGGCTTCTGACGCGTTTCTGAACAGTTCTATAAATACCTGCCTGATCTGGTTAACATCGGCAAAAACCCGGTAACCTGTCGATTCCATGTTTTTTTCAATAGTGATGTTCCTGTGTATTCCCGGAGTGGCGCCAAGGGCAAACATTACTGGACTATTAATGTCAATATATGAAGGATTGTAAATCTGACCCCTGGCAAATCCCAGGAGCTGGTTGGTTAGGGTGGCGGCTTTCAGGGAGGCATCATGGATTTTTTCCGCAAATCGAAAATTCGGATCATCATTGCTTATTTTTCGAAGTAATATCTCTGAAAAACCCGAGATGCCGGCCAGGATATTGTTGAATTCGTGTGCGATTCCACGGGCAAGTCTTCCAATACTTTCAAGTTTTTTTGCTTCTATGTATTCTTGTTCTTTCTTCCGTTTATCTGTAACGTCTTCAAGCATGAGCACCAGGCCGGAGGGGGACAATGAGTCACCCAGGAATGGAAAGGCTTTGCCGGAAAGTGTAAAGGTAACCGTATCGTTGCCTCTTGTCGCGGTGTAACGGTACGGTGGTATCTCCATAATCCTGCCTTTGAGTACTTCCCGTAGAAGGATTTCAATACCCTCAGATTTTAACTGGGGATCTTCCCAGAGGTTGTATGTATTGAAAGTATCATTATTAAAATCCAGTATGCCCTTGAAAGATTTATTGAAGCGTTTGATGAAACCGTCGGTAGTAAAATGTATAATGGCATAAGGGGCATACAGAAAGAGGTTCTCAGAAAAATAAAATGACTGCATCATCTCTTCTTCGAGCCGTTTTCTTTCGGAAATATCACGCAAAATGGCATGAATGCGAATAGTTTTGCCGTTCCTGTCTTTTATGTATATATTTTTACCTTCGATCCATCGTGTTATGCCGTCGGCAGTTTCCATTTTGAATGTGATTGAGGGATAGAGAATACCGTCGGTAATATCTCTCCACCTGGAAAGAATCTTATTTCTGTAGTCGAGGGGTATGTTTTTTCCAAGTTGCTTGATATTGGTAATGCTGCCGGAAGGAACACCGAGAGCAGCAAGGGCCGCCGTATTGATGTAATTAATATCGCCTGATGGGTATTCAATGGATAGTATCAGATCTGGTATATTTTCAATGAGTTCGGTAAGTTCTGCAGGGGTGAGGCCGGGTATGTTTTTTCCCATTACCAATAACTTCTATGTATTATTTAATTCTTTTAAATCATCAAAAAATATTATAGAAAAGAAAAATCCCCCTGTCAATTTTTTATTATATGAAGACATTAAAATTGACATTTTTTCAACTGTATACCATAAGGGAAAACAATATGTATTACTATAATTAGTACTTGACGTTGACTCGGGTGGGATGTTCAGTAACCGGGATACAGTGTTATATTCAGGTGAGAATGCAAATGAGTAAAAAGAAAACTGATAATGTGACAGATGACAGCAAAAAAAACTGGTTAGAGAGTGTACCCTCCAAGGTGCTCCTGGCGCTCTTCGTGGGGTTTTCCTTATACTTGCTTATCTCTGCCATAGTTGTGGTGGTGTTGACCAGGCCTGAGAAACAGGTACGTGTACCTAACGTGGTGGGCAGGCAGTTTATTGATGTTTATAACAGCATAAGCAGGAAGGGCCTCAGGCCGGAGATACGATTCTATGATGTATATGACATTGACAATGGTCTTGTGCTGGAACAATACCCTGAAAGCGGTAATATCGTATCTGATGGAAGTACAGTTCGCCTGCTTGTCAGCAGAAGCAGCCTGAAAATGGAAGCTCCCAACCTGGTTGGAATTGAACTTCCCTTCGCGCTGAATAAACTTAAAAATTTGCATGTACATGACAAAACTATAACGATTAACCCGGGGGTTATTTCATACCTGCCTTCAGATAAAACTGCAGGAAACATCATTATTGCCCAGGATCCTGAACCGGGTGAAAGGATTACCCCAGAAAGAAAAATTAACCTGCTGGTTTCAACGGGAAAAACAGGGGTGGACGCGAAGATGCCTGATTGCCGGGGACAGTCAATAAATCTTGCATACGACCTGTTAATGGCCCACAATGTTGAGATCTCTGAGGAGATAGTAACAACCGGTTTACAGGATAAAAGCGGTATAATTGCATCCCAATCCCCCCGTCCCGGTACAGCAATCAGCAAGGGGCAGGCAGTAAAAGTGAAGGTGTTATATTACCCGCTTAAAAATCATCCCTACCGGGCATTTGAGAAGATTGATTATACCATTCCTTCAGATGAAGAAGAGGGGCTGTTTGAGGCATACGTTGAAGACAACCAGTCAAAGCGGCTGCGTTTTTCTCGAACCATGAAACCCGGTAGCGTTATATCATTCGTATTTCATCGAACCGGTAATTCACGGGTAACCCTACTCAGGGACAAGAAACAGGTAAAGGTGTTTACGGTTAATGTGGAAGAATTTGAATAACAGTATAATGGTGTCACCATCTGTTATTGCTGCTGACCTGAGTACACTGGGTGGTGAAATCGGGCAGATGGATCCGGAGATAGTGGACTGGTTGCATATGGATGTGATGGACGGCCGTTTTGTCCCCAATCTTACTTTTGGTCCGGCTTATATTAAGAATGTTCGTGATCATTCACCTATCCCCCTTGATGTGCATCTTATGATTGAACGGCCAGAAGATTCAATTGACTCATATATAGATATTCATCCTGAATGTATAACTATACATTACGAGAGTACCATGTTTCCGGTTCGTCTTCTGCAGAAAATACGTTCTGCGGGTATATTGGCGGGGATTAGCCTCAACCCGTCCACACCGGTTGACGTGTTGTTTGATATACTTGAATATGTTGACATGGTACTGATCATGTCGGTTGACCCGGGGTTCTATGGTCAGAAATTTATGCCGATGTCCTTGAATAAAATTATGCGATTAAAAGAATATATTATACAAAACGGTATTAATGAACATACAGCAATACAGGTTGATGGTGGAATAACTGTTGATAATGTATCAGATATAGTAAAAGCAGGTGCCAGGATTATTGTTGCCGGTAGTGCCGCCTTTAAAGGGGGCACGGTAAACACTAATGTTCAGGCCATAAAGGACGCGGCCCTGCATGGTTTTCCTGTGATTTAATGAAAATCATGTGCTATTCTAATAACCGGGAGCCTTTCAAATTTCGAAAGGCTAAAGTTATTAATATTGACAAAAAAAGCAGGTATTTAATAATCATCCTCTAATTATGACAGGAGGTAGTATCAGTGGCGGTTAAGATTCGATTACAGCGAGTAGGGACGAAAAAAAAGCCCTTTTATAGAGTGGTTGCTGTGGATGGACGTGAAAGACGAGATGGAGTAGTTATTGACACCCTGGGGCAGTATCAGCCGATCGCCGCGGACAATCAGTTTAATGTCAATGAAGAGAAGGTTCTTGACTGGCTGAAAAAAGGCGCGCAACCATCGGACACGATACTTCAGTTACTTAAGAAATCGGGTATCTGGAAAAATTTCAAGAAGGCATAATACGCAGCCCCCGGAGGTAGAGATGAATTATAAGGATCTCGTGGAATACATGGTGAAGTCGCTTGTGGATTATCCTGATGAAGTTGAAATTCGTGAAATTGAAGGTGAAAAGTCAACCATCCTCGAACTGAAGGTGACCAAGGACGATATTGGTAAGGTTATTGGTAAGCACGGTAGGATAGCACGTGCTATTCGAACTATAATAAATGCCTCTGCAACTAAATCGGGAAAAAGGGTTGTACTGGAAATTCTTGATTGAGCACTGTTGAATATTTACGAATAGGAAAAATCACGGGTACTCACGGACTTGAAGGTCGTCTGAAAGTATACATTATCACAGATGACCCGGACCGTTTCGATGGTACAATACCCGTGTACGTGAATGTCCGTGGAAATCATAAAAAATTTCATGTAGATGAATTTATTCCCATAAAGCCCAGGATTGGTATACTGCGTTTCAGGGAATTACCAGGAAAAGAGAAGGCCCAGTCGTTGACCGGATGCGAAGTCTTTATAGATATTCAGGATGCTGAAAAATCCAGGAAAAATCTGGATAGTGATACATATTTTTATTATGATATTATTGGATGCAGGGTATTTCTTAACGGGAATGATTTTGGAGTAGTTCATGAGATTGTTGAGGCTGCGTCAAACGATGTACTTGTTATCATGAGTGCATCTGGCAGGGAATACATGATCCCTTTTGTGGAAAATATGGTTGACACTGCGAATATCAGACAATCGCGTATAGATATTTCTCCCGTTGAAGGGCTGCTTGAAATACAGGAGTAATTGAGAAAATACCGAATCATAACACTGTTCCCGGAGTTCTTCGAAAGCCCGATTCAAACCGGGCTTATGGGTAAAGCTCTTGAAAAAGGGCTTTTCTCCATTGATCTCATACAGTTGCGGGATTATGCCGAGGATGCCTATGGTCATTGCGACGATTATCCTTATGGGGGCGGTTCTGGAATGGTGCTTATGCCGGGTCCCCTCAGCAGGGCTGTCGAAGATCACGCAAAGGGGGCCACTGTCATTTATCCATCACCAGGTGGAAAACTGCTTACGCAGGGCATGGTAAAAGAATTGGCCGCATTAGAAGATATTTGTATTATCTGTGGCCATTACGAAGGTGTTGATCAGCGCGTTATTGACCGGTATGTGGATATTGAACTCTCAATCGGTGACTATGTAGTCTCGGGGGGAGAATATGCCGCGCTGGTTATAATCGACGCAATCGGGAGACAGGTGCCCGGGTTTATGTCCAATCCTCAATCTATTGTGGAAGAGAGTTTTGAGGACCACCTGTTAGAGTATCCACAGTATACACGGCCGAGGGAATTTGATGGCATGGAAGTTCCGGATGTGTTGCTGAGTGGTAATCATGAGAAGATACGACAATGGCGGCTTGAAAAAAGTATCGAGAAGACAAGACAGGTTAGACCTGATATATACAGTACATATCGTAAGAGAACAGGAAGAGGAGAAAAGAAATGAATGTAATTGATTCACTTAAAAATGAGATGTCCCCGGTGCAGAGAGAAAAAAATTTTGAAGTTGGTGATACCATTAAGGTGCATTACAAGATAGTTGAGGGGAACAGGGAACGAATACAGGTATATGAAGGTATCGTTATTGCTATAGATAATAAAGGTATCAGTACCACCTTTACAGTAAGAAGGATATCCTATGATATAGGTGTTGAGAGGATATTCCCACTTTTTTCACCAAGGATCGATAAAATTGAAGTGGTGCGAAAAGGCAAGAAGCGTCGTGCCAAGCTGTATTTCCTCAGGGAAAGAAGGGGGAAATCGGCAAAATTGAAGGAACGTCGTTTTGTCAAAGAAAGCGTGAAGAAAAAAGCATCACCAGTGCCGGAAACAGGTCCCATTGAGGTTCCAGGTGAAACTGCCACGTCTACAGGTGAAGATACCAGTACCCAGGCTGCAAACGTAGAAGATACTGCAACCGAATAAAAGTAGTTAATGCAGTGAATATTTCGCCGCAAAGCCTGCCGGATTTTTCTATTGAACTGCAATGCCGTGATAATGGCAGCAGTGTCATTGGAGGAATTGATGAAGCAGGACGCGGCGCCCTGGCAGGGCCACTGGCGGTGGCACTGGTTGTCTATCACGAAAGCATGTATACTTCTCCACCCGCGAATCTTGCAGGAATAAACGATTCAAAAAAAGTAGCTAAAATAAAACGTGCCGCTGTTCTTGAGTTGGTAAAAAGTAATGCCCTGTGGTATGATTGTGTATTTGTGTCACCTGACATTATTGACAGGTATAATATAAACGGGGCTACCGAATACGGTATACAAGAATTGATACGAAGGGCACCCGGGGCCCTTGATTTTGTGATTCTGGACGGTTCATTTCGTTTTTCACTTCCCCTGCCATATATTTCTGTAAAGAAGGGTGATTCAAAATCACTGAGTGTCGCTTCAGCGTCAATTCTCGCAAAAGTGACCCGGGATGCACATGTTGCCGAATACGAACATACATATCCTGGATATAAATTTGGAGAACACATGGGATATGGAACCCTGGCTCATCGCAAGATATTGATGGACAGGGGGCCTACTCCGGTGCACCGCAGATCGTATGAGCCTCTAGCCAGTATGCTCCATTCTCCCTGTGCCCTTTTTGAAAATGAAAGTTCATAAAGTAACAGGATCTCACGTACAAAAATCTGAAACTGGTGGCCAGGCACTTTCACGATTGCAGGTCGGGCAGAAGGTTATGGCTTCAGTGGTCAGAAAACAGGGTCCACACAGGGCACTCCTGGATATCAGGGGGAGTAAGATAGATGCCACCTTCAGGGATGGTGTGCCCGATGTGAACAGGATGAACTTAATTCTTGAAAAGGTTCAGGGGGACAGGTATGTATTCAGGATTGAACATGGAGAAGGTAAATCAGCCCTGCGGGAATATATCGCAGATGTATCCGTGTTTCACAGGGATCTGATCTCTGATTCACTTCTTCATTCTCTCGGTGATAAGAGTAATTCTTTAACCGGGAAGGTCGAGTCACTGTATATCTTGAACAGATTGCTGTATGAATTGATATCGGGTAAAGTCGCACCAAAAAGTTCGTTTTCAAGCCTGCTCAATATATTATTGAAAAAGGGGATGAGTCCCCAGGATTGTGCAGTTTTTTCTTACCTTTTTATGAAAAATATGAGTATACTTCCAGAGATATTAAATTTTCTGTTCAGGAATTTTTTTCAAAAGCAAAACCTGGAAGGAAAGGGTCGGTGGAAGCTTGATTCCAGTCACATGGAACAGGCTGTGGGAAATGTGTTTGATATGCTTAAAAATGACCCTGATGCCAGGGTTCTTGTCTCAATGATATATGAACTGCTTGCAGGGGATGGCGAAGAAATCAACGGTGCTGCTTTAAAGGAATTGCCAATATTTGATGAAGAAAACTTTATACCTGCCAGGATTATACTGACTGAAGATACAATACTGGTGACGGTTGAAATGTCAATGACAGGTCGTGTGGAAGTGATAATCAAATCTGTGAATGAAAGGGTGAAAGTTAATTTTTATTGTCATGAAGATGAGGGCATGGATATGTTGCGAAGCAGGCAGGATATGCTTGCCCAAACCCTGGCTCAACGGTTGGGAAAAAAGATAGAAATCCGGTTTTTTGGATCGGAAGAAATTAAACAAAAAATTATTGCAATTAATCAAAACCTCCTTTTTACTAGTGGTATTGACATAACAGTGTAATTATGAAAGAAGAAAAAAAAGCAGCAGCAATTGAATATGATGGTAAAGGCAGCATTCCCAGTGTAATTGCCACTGGCAAAGGAATCCTGGCAGAAAAACTTTTAGAAGTTGCAAGGGAACATAATTTAACAATATATAATGATAAAGATCTTGCCGAGGTCCTTGCTGAGATGAAACCGGGCACGGAAATCCCGGAGCATTTATTTACAGCGATGGCAGAGGTTCTTGCCTATTGTTACCGGATTAATAAAAACTTCAGGCAAAAGATTGAATAGTGTAAACAGGTAATCGGAAAATATGGCGGAAATGAGGAAGATACCAGTAGAAGAATTGAAACCGGGAATGCGGTTTGATAAGCCGGTTTATATTGATAAAAATAATATGCTGGTATCAGCTAATATCAGCATCAAAACTGATGATATAAAGAAGCTTATGCGTTGGGGAATCAGTGCAGTTGAAACTTCGGGAAACCTGCTCTCAACTGACAATGAGTTGCAGGCAGCAGCGGTAAGATCAACAGGGCAGTCGAGTGAAGATGCGCAAAAGATACTTGAAGAATATAATGTTCTGCTGACCAAGAGAAGAGCGCTTATTGAAGTACACAAGGAAGCATGTGATGCTATAACCAATGTGTATAACTCAATTAAGGCTGACGAAATATTTACAACCGACCAGATAGAGGTATCACTTTCCAAGATTATTGATCTTATGAAAGAGAATAAAAATATATTTCTTTTTCTATATGGTCTTGACGAGGGGAAAAATTATCTTGTAGTTCATTCCGTTAATGTTACTTTTTATTCACTTCTTATCGGGATGGCACTAAAATATACACCGGTAAAGCTTCGTGAGTTGGGGCTGGGCACAATGTTGATCGATGCCGGGATGGTGAAAATGCCGGCATATATAATACATAAGCAGTCAAACCTTACTGATCATGAGTTTAACCAGATTAAAACTCATCCACTTCATGGGTACAGGGCACTTCGGCAGCTTGGAAAGGTCCCGGAAAAAAGTGCAAATGTCTGCCTGCAACATCATGAGCAGTATGATGGGAAGGGGTATCCCCGGGGGCTTAAAGGTACACAAATCGACGAATACGCAAGAATTGCCTCTATTTCTGATTCGTACGAAGCACAGATTGCCAGCAGAAGCTACAGAAAACGGCTGTTCTTCTATCATGCCATGAAAAATCTTCTTTCAAGTGGTATTAACAGGTTCGATCCTGTTATTCTCCGTGTGTTCCTTTCAAGGATGTCTGTATACCCCATCGGATCAATAGTAGAACTAAATGATAATAGTATCGGTATTGTTGTAGGTTCAGTGCCTCAGAAACCACTAAGGCCCCTGGTAAAATTAATCTTTGACAGTGAAAAAAACCGTATTGAAGAGACCCTCATAATTAATCTGCTTGAAGAGTCCTCTTTATATATTACCCGCGCCATGGATGAATCAGAAGTAGGCGTTAACCTGTTTGACGTGTTGTGATCCATGTCCAACAAACCTAACTTGTCAAATAAGTTTCATGGGAATGCTGGCGAAGAAGCCGCATGCAATTTCCTGGTTGAGAAGGGATTTGCAATTATTGCCAGGAATTTCAGGTATGGCAGGTATGGTGAGCTTGACATTGTCGCAGCACGGGATTCGCTGTTAGTATTCGTGGAAGTAAAGGCCAGAAGTGGTGATGCCTATGGTGGCGGAGAATACGCAATATCAGCCCGCAAAAAGAAGACATTGCGGACCGTGGCAAGACATTTTCTTTTACAATATTCCCGGTATGATAAAATTGCTATTACATGCAGATTTGACCTTATCTCTATAAACGATGGAACTGTGCAATGGATACAGGATATTGTGAGATAATCAGGTAGTTTATTCCCCTTCTTTGCATATTTTTCCACGAATTTATAAGAATCGTTAAATAACATGCCCCATTTTACCGATCCATTAATCAGGTCAGCTAACCTGTTCAAGGAGGGACAGGTGACCGGAATAAGGGGTAACTATATGAAACGTCTCATGAACAAGGATGATCGTGAGATAAAAAACAGACCAGGTGAAGGCATATCTGGAAAGGTCAGGGAATATCGGGAAAAGATATCTGATGAAGCATACCTGGATCATGCCATTAACAGAATTGCAACTGATTTATCTCACTATCTTACCAAGTAATCGCAGTAGAGGTTAGCTGATAAGACCCATTGCGAATCGGCCTGAGCTCTGCTCAGGCCGATTACAATTAATCAATATGGAACAAAGAGAATCATATTTTACCGTTTATGAAAACCAAAGACTAAAAATACTATTTCTGGTATTTTTCCTGGTCGTAATTGTCAGTCTCGGGTATGTTTTCCGCTATTATTTCTGGCCCTTCCTTTTTGCTGTTATATTCTATATGGGCTTAAAGCCACTTCTGGATCTTATTTTAAAGTATCTGAAAAACAGGCTTCTTTGCTCAACAGTGTTGATATTTTTTCTTATAGCTGTTATTCTCATCCCGTTATTTGTTCTGCTGCTGGCACTTGCAAACCAGACATACGCATTTTATCTTTTTCTGCAGCAATCATTTGATCCACTTGTTTTTCAGCAATTACTTCATAAAAGTACTACGGCACAAGAGATAATCGGTTTTTTTAATATTTCAGAAACAGAAATAATGCAAAAGATAGTGGCATACCTGCAGAGAATGTCATTGAATTTCTTTTCAAACCTTACCGGGCTGCTTTCCTTCTCAATAAAATTCGCCCTTGATTTCTTTTTTATGTTATTGATACTGTTCTTTCTATTTAAGGACGGATATCGACTTGAAGAACACTCATGCAGGGTTCTTCCTTTCCCTGGTGATATTGAGATGGATGTAATTGACCGGCTTCGCCAGGTAATAAAGATACTTCTTGCCGGTAATCTTTTAATTATGGTGCTTCAGGGATCAATGGTGGGTATCGGGTTTGTTATTGGTGGCGTAGGTATGCCGCTTTTGTGGGGGAGTATAGCAGCAATATTCTCATTGATCCCGGTTATAGGTACTACATTTGTATGGGTTCCCGCGGTGTTGTACCTGGTTGCTCTGAACAATTTCGGTGATGCGGCAGTGGTGGCAACCTGGTGTCTTACCTGGTACCTGTTACTTGAAAACCTGGTGAAACCTGTTGTATTTGGTGAACAATTGAAGTTTCACCCACTTATTTTCTTTTTTCTTCTCATCGGAAGTATTCAGGCTTTTGGGCTTCCCGGTGTCATTATCGGACCTATCCTGCTTACACTGTTTTTCATTTTCTGGGAAATGTACTGGTTGATAGACGCATATACAAATAAAAAAAACGAGGCAGGCATTGAATCTGTTGAAGAAGATAATGATGTGTCAGTTGATTGACACATTCTGAAACATGGATTCGATCTGACACGAGTAGATAGAATACCTGTTTTTACCCTGCTGCTTACTCCAGTACAGGGCCTTGTCGGCCGCACGAATCATTTCGTCAACCTCTAAGGCATGAGAAGGATAACCGCAAATACCAATAGAAGCGGTGATCCTTTTATTTATGCCGTTAAATGGAACTTTTCCCAGGCTGGATACAATGCGGTAAGCGACTTTTTCAGCATCAGGAATGGGCGTGCCGGGAAGTAGTATTGAGAATTCCTCACCTCCATATCTTGCAACCGTGTCGTAACGCCTGCACGCCGTGAGAACCCTTTTGGCGAATTCATGCAATACCTTGTCACCAAGTTGATGTCCATATGTATCATTTACTTTCTTGAAGTCATCAATATCAAGCATCATTATACTGCAAATACGTTCTTTTCTGCTGGATAGTTGTATCTCTTTTTCAAGAGCATCCATAAAATATTTACGGTTAAACAGGCCGGTTAACGCGTCGGTGAGAGATATTTTCATGTAATAGTCTCGTTCGCGGGCGGCCTTGATAAGGTGTTTTCTCTCAAGGGCTTTATGGATAACTATAAGCAGGTGGTCATGGTTTAGCGGCTTGACAATATAATCCAGAGCCCCTGATTTCATGAATTCAACGGCCTCATTTATGGAACCGTATCCTGTAATGACGATAACGTCAGTGTCCGGCTTAATATGGTTAATTTCGTTTAAAAGTTTCATGCCGTCAAGATCACCGGGCATTTTAACGTCGGATACGATGATGTCGTATTCGTTTCGGGTGATCATATCTATTGCGTCTTTTCCATTGTAAGCGAAATCAACAGAATGGCCGTCTTCAGTCAGGATCTTTGTAAGTATTTTACAGATAGTTGGGTCATCATCTACAACAAGTAAAGATCCGATAATATGAACAGGATCATGATACATTTTCCCTCCCGACACGGAATAGATGATGATATAAGGTAATATACTTGGTAGAGTAAGGAGAAGCAATTATTCTACAAGAAAAAGCATTGTATCATGGCTGTCAAGAAAAAAAGGACATTTAGACTGAAAAGTGAAGATTCTGAAAAGATTATTTGACAAATAAATATGCAGGTACCATGTATAATTACAGCAATTGAAATAGCATTGGAGGATATAATGAAAAAAAGTATAACGGGAGTTCTTGTGATCGTTCTCTTTGTTACTGGGTGTGGATTATTCAGAGAAACTATTAAAGTCAATAAAGCCATTGAATATAAGCAGGATATTGACCAGACAAAAAACCCTGCACGGGCTGAGTTGATCAAGAAAGAATTAAAGAAGAAACGTGTAAGGCTTGAGAATGTACTGGTTAAAGATGTTGTGGGTTCAACAAATATTGATTATAATTTCAGTGTAGTTGTTGCAGTGCCTTACAATGGAAAAACTGTGGAATGTTACGTGTATGCAAGAGACTGGTATAATCAGGAAGATGTAAAGACAATTTCTAAATTGATACCTGGCACATCAAAAGTTGATGTGGTTGGTGATTTTGGAAGATTCTTCACACTTCTTGATGACAGTTATACGAAGATTGAAATATTAAACGCGAACATCTCGATAAGGGAGGGAAAATAATAAATATGGAGTCGTATATTCAGAACCTGTTTGCTGACAGAATCGGCGGAGAAAATTTTGGTAAAGAGAATAAGATCTACAAGTTTGAAAAGATCAAGAGGGCAAAACGGGAGGCAATGCAGAAAAACCCGGAAATGTCCATTATTGACCTGGGTGTTGGTGAACCCGATGATAAAGCCTATGATATAGTGATTCAAACCCTGCAGAAGGAAGCTGAGAAATCTGAAAACCGTGGTTATGCCGATAATGGTATCGCCGAATTCAAGATCGCGGCGGCAAATTATCTGGAAGATGTATTCGGGGTAGAAGGAATTGATCCCGTAAATGAAGTGGTGCATTCCATTGGCTCAAAGCCGGCACTTGCCATGCTGCCCTCCGCGTTCATCAATCCAGGTGATGTAGCGCTGATGACGGTACCCGGCTATCCCGTATTCGGTACCCATACCGCATGGCATGGAGGGGAGGTATATAATATACCCCTTCTCAAGGAAAACAATTTCCTTCCTGACCTGAAGGCCATACCCGATGATATAGTCAAACGTGCTAAAGTGCTTGTGATAAATTATCCCAACAATCCAACTGGTGCTAATGCAACAGAATCATTTTACAGGGATGTTGTGGATTTTGCCAGGAAGAACCAGGTTATCATTATACAGGATGCTGCCTACGCTGCACTTACCTATGAAACGAAACCGCTTTCATTCCTGTCTGTGCCTGGGGCGAAAGAAGTAGGAATAGAAATACATTCATTATCCAAGGCGTTTAACATGACAGGATGGAGGATGGCTTTTGTTGCCGGTAATCAACTGGTAGTAAATGCATTTGCCAACGTTAAGGACAACAACGATTCAGGGCAGTTCAAGGCAATTCAGAAAGCCGGGATTGTAGCCCTTGATAACCCGTCAATTACAGAGGAAATTAAGAAAAAGTACAGGCGCCGGTTACAGGCACTTGTTGAAATATTCAAGCGCCTGGGGTTTTCAGCTGAACTTCCCGGGGGCACATTTTACCTGTATGTAGAGGTGCCAGCTGGAACAAGTAGTGGGATACAGTTTAATTCTGCTGAAGATTTTTCCCAGTTCCTGATAAAAGAATGCCTGATATCTTCGGTTCCATGGGATGACGCCGGTCATTTCGTCCGGTTCTCAGCTACCTTTGAGGCGGATAATGAGGATGATGAAAAAAAGGTGCTTGAAGAAATAGAAGAACGACTGGGAAAACTCAAGTTTACGTTTTAATTCTTGAAAAAAGGAACAGACAGGGGAGGGGACAGGGTGAAACGAAAATATCTTGTTATTCCGGGTGCAGTATTGGTTGTCATTGTTATACTGGCCATAATAGGATTAATGTTTATTTGGGACTCTGCCTCCTATGAAGGTACTATAGTCGCGGATGTTGGTTACCCGGTAAATATTCAACGAGATGACTCGGGTATTCCGCATATACGAGCGAAGAACCTGCGTGATGCATATTACGCCCTTGGCTTCGTTCACGCGCAAGACCGAATACTATCGATGGAGATTCTCCGTCTTTTTTCCCGGGGGCGTTACTGTGAATATACCGCTGAAGATAAGATATTCATGGACAGGGTTCTCCGCTCATTAAGACTTTCTGACAAAGCTGTTGCCCTGATTGAAAAACTGGATACGCAAAGCTCTGATTACCTGGACGCGTATGCCGGGGGTATTAACTATTTTAAGACAAAGAAGCTTAATGAACTGGTAACCACAAATACCATTCCTGATGATACATGGACATCCTCAGATGTGATATCTATTATGCTTTTTCTTGAATGGAGCAATTCCTTTCTTTCAAACAGGGAAATCCTTTTTCCTGTTATAGATGAGTTCAGGTCTGAGATGTCCAGGTCTCTTCTTCAGAATGATCAGCTGTTCGTGTATGGCAAAGAAGATGTTGATGCCGTGACTTTTCTCAGAAAAGTGAGGGACTCTTTGAGGGAAAGTCTCGGACCATTTGGATTTGGCAAGAGGGGCCTGGCATTTGCCATACCCTCTTCCCTTACACAGGATAATGTGCCGGTTCTTGCCTTTAATTATGAACATCCTGTGAAACTTTACCCCGCGTGGTACCCGGTGTTACTGGAGGTTGAAGATCAGCGTATACATGGATATACATATGCGGGCATGCCATTCTTTTACACAGGTGTAACAGGTAATTTTTCTTACGCGAGCTTTTCTCTGACGGTTGATACGCAGTTTTTTTCACGGGAACGTATCAGAAAAGTTGATGATACATACCAGTATTTGAAGAACGGCCGGTGGCATGATTTTTTATCCAGGATGGATGTAATCAGGAAGGGAAAAGATGGTGATGAAGCAAACGCTACTATCTTCCAGCAATTCTCAAATGAACAGGGCCCTGTGATATGCGGGTATACCGATAAAGGGATGCTCAGCGAGGCGGTCATTCTGAATGCCCTGTACCCGGAAGCGGCCAGTATTTCAGCGTTATTTGAAATACCATTTGCCGGTTCTGCTGGTGAAGCAATGAAAGCAATTCGCGGGTCAGAGATGATGCCGTCGGTGTTTCTTTTTCAGGATGATGATGGGAATTATACCGTGCATACAGGCAAGGTTCCCCTTTCAGGCGGCAGTAAGGATGTTATATTGGATGCTTCCAGTTCTTACCTGGCTGGAAGATATCGTGACTTCTATATCAGCGGATTTACATCACTGGGCATTGTAGTTACCGGCTCGGATTATGTGCAATCTTTTCCCTATCAGTTCAGACAGGCAGGGGTAGCACACTCAGGCAGGCAATTTAACAGGATGGAAACACTGCTTGATACTCTGCAGCATGGAGTCCCGGAAGAGATAGAAGCGATTCTCCTGGATAACGGATCCAGCGTGGCTCAAAAGTATGTGCCGTTTTACCTTTCACGTTTAGAAAAAATGCCTGTTACCTCGGCCAGGCTGTCCCGTTTATATTTTAATAATTGGGATTACCGAATGGATAAGGATTCAGTGGCCGCCACTATATATCACAACATTAATTCACAACTGGTTAAGGAAATATTCAGTGATGAAATGCCTGAATTTTCAGAGGACATACAGTCCTGTTTTTTCCTGGTGGAGCATGGTTTTTACAGGATGCTTGAAGATGACAGAACGGTCTTTTTCGACGATATAAGCACACTGAGAAAAATAGAAACACGTGATATGATCTTTGATCGGGCATTCCTTCATTCATTACGTGTGATGAATGAATCACTTGGTCCGTATATGGATAATTGGAATTGGGGAAGATTGCATCATGCCTCGATGGAAGTTCCGCTGGTAGGGAAGGATTCTTCATTGTATTCACATCTTTTTAACGGTGATCCGGTTGGGTTACATGGTTCTGATAATACAATAATGAAGGGAGGGGCTAAATATACAGCAGCAATGAATGTTTCAGACGCCACTGTCGTGTTTTCCTATATCTGGAATGGTGTTATCCATCATGCACTAAGAACGGGCATGTCCCTCAATCCCTTTTCACCACACTATGAACTTTTGAAAGAGATACCGGAGTTTAAGCAGTGGCATGATACAGGGAAAAATACAGTTTTTGAAAATGAGCTTATACTAAACCCGCAACAATAAATTAACAAGAAAATTCGTTACTACTCAGCTATTATCAGAATAAAGATCATTTTCTATATAATGGACAGGCATCGAGATGGTTCCCCCCGCCTTTGGCGGGAGAATCATCATATTTTTATTCATTTTTAGGATAATTGAGTTTTTTAATCATGACAGCCGGGTAGTTACGAAAATTCAATTTTATTTAACATGGAGCTGATCGGGTTCGAACCGACGGCCTCTAGAGTGCGATTCTAGCGCTCTCCCAGCTGAGCTACAGCCCCTTACTGATTGATAAGATTATGATAAGATAATAATATTGATATAGTCAATCATTAATTGCCCGTTACTACTCAGCTGTCATGCTGAATATTCAAAATTATTCTAAAATGAATAATAATCCAGTATCTCCCCCCGCCTTCGGCGGGGGGAGATACACCAATTCCTTTCCATTTTTTATTCATTTCACGGTAATTGAATCTTTTAATCATGACAGCTGAGTAGTTACAATTGCCCATAAAAAAAGCTAGAGAAGTGTGAAATGTCAGTGTATATATTTTTTGTTGTAAAATATAGATTCATATTATATAGTTAGCTGGTTTTCTGGTAACGAGATTTAATATACTGTTTGATGGTGATGAACAATTACATAATGGGATTGAAATGTTTGTATAAAATATCATTGATCACCACAATACTGATACTTGCATTGTGTCAACATCTTCATGCCGGTAATGAACGCACGGTTATCCTGGATGCTGATCTTTCAAAAATCGAGCTGGACCGGTATATTGAATATGTGGATGGTGTTGATTCCTCGGTAAAGATAAATGAACTATCTTCTCGTGATGACCTGTATCAATTTAATCATAGTATTTCATCACATCTATCGTTTGGTTACTCTGAAGAGGATCTATGGATCCGTTTTACTGTGCATAATATTACTGGAAATCCGCTTAAATGGTACCTGGAGTTTGGATATCCCATTATTGATGATATAACCCTGTTTATACCCGGGAAAAACGGTTATAGAAAAATTCGCACCGGTGATACCGTTGACTTTTATTCAAGACCAGAGCCTCTGTATAGAAACTATGTATTTCCTCTTGTCGAACCTGCCGGGGAAAGGACATATTATCTTCGCGTACGTTCACAGGGATCACGGGTAGTACCTCTAACCGCATGGTCAAAGGATGCACTTTTTCGAAGTAAATTCAGAGAGTTGCCCATTCTCTGGTTGTATTATGGCGTAATGGCAGCCTTGTTGTTTTATAACCTGTTTATTTTCTTTTCTGTACGTGAGCTGAGTTATCTTTACCTGGTGTTTTTTATTATCGGTATTTTTATTTTTTCAATGGTAAACAACGGCCTCGCGTTTAAGTATCTCTGGCCGGAAAATACCTGGTGGGCAAATAAGGCCCACCCTTTCTCGGTATTCATGGTTATGGCAAGTATAACGATGTTTACCAGGTCATTTTTAAATACATCCACGTTGCAGCCTTTTCTGGACAGGTTGTTAAGGCTGTTGTTATACATGGGAATAATTGGAATGGGAGCCGTGCTGTTAATCGGCTATTATTATGGTACACAGGCATCCGTGATACATGCCATGGTGGCAGCTGTTTTTTTGCTGGTTACCGGTTTTCATCAGTTATTCAAGAAACACCGCCCTGCTGTTTTTTATATGATCGCGTCGGTTAGTTTCATACTGGGGGCACTTTTGTTGTCACTGAGGGTGTATACGGTGCTTCCGGATACATTTCTGACTGAATGGGGTTACCAGATCGGATCGTCAATAATGGTGCTACTGTTCTCACTGGGTATAGCAGACAAGATCAACACTATTCGAAGGGAGCGGGAATTCGCAATCGCAGCATTAAAGGAATCAGAATCCAAATACAGGTCACTGGTAGAAAACGCGCATGACGGGATTGTCGTGGTTATTGATGAAAAACCAGCCTTTGTAAATTCTGCCATGCTGTCCATGCTGAATTATTCAGAGGATGATTTTTATGCCAAATCGCTTAGCGACCTGGTACCTGATACTGATCAGGGTAGAGTAGTAGTGAAAAATTACAGGGCCCGCATGAAAGGTGAAAAAGAGGTTCCCACCCAGTATGAGGCCCAGATGTGTACATCTGAAGGAGAAATTAAGCAGGTGCACATCTCAGCTGTTCCAATTACCCTTGGGGAGCGTTTGGGTACACTGGCAATTATTACCGACATCAGCCAGTTGACGCAGGCCCATTCCACAATACAACAGCAGTATTCAGAGATCCAGTCTCAATATGAAGAACTTGAGGCCATTAATGAAGAATTGTTAAGTACCCATAATGAACTGATTGAAGCGAACGAAACAGCGGAAAGAGAAAAAGAACAGCTGGGTGCAATGCTGCGATCCATAGGTGACGCGGTTATAACCACTGACATACGGGGAACAATTTTATTAATAAACAGGGTGGCAGAAGAATTGATCGGTATTTCGCAAAAAGACGCAGAAGGAAAAAAAATGAGTGAAGTGCTGTTTCTGCGTTACCCGAACACCAATGAAGATTATCCGGATCCCGTAACACAGGTGATGGCTCACGGAGAGCTTGATATGATTGGAATACCGCTGACCCTGGTTACCATGTCAGGCATACAACGAATTGTTGAGCTTAACGGTGCCCCCATAAGGATTGGGAAAGAAGAGATGAGTGGTGTGGTCCTGGCGATTCGGGATGTCACTGACAAGCATCAGTTTGAGCAGGAAATCTTGAAAATGAGTAAACTGGAATCATTGTCAGTACTTGCCGGGGGGATCGCGCATGACTTTAATAACCTGCTAACAGCCATCCTTGGAAATCTTTCTCTTGCCAAAATCAAGATGACGGATGATTCGGAGCCATACCCCATCCTTCAAAATATTGAGCAGGCTGCCCAGAGGGCGGTCGACCTGACAGGCCAGTTGCTGGCCTTCGCGAAAGGGGGAGAGCCGATAAAAGAAGTGACATCAATTGTAGACCTGATCAGGGAAACGGTGAGCTTCATTCTTGCAGGATCAGGTGTTAATTGTGAATTTGACATGCAGGAAGATTTATGGCCTGTTGATATCGATACAGGCCAGATTAGCCAGGTCTTGAATAATATAATTATTAACGCGATGCAGGCCATGCCCGGGGGTGGGACGATATACATTGTGGCCAGGAATTACGAGGGTAAGCTTGATGTTCCTTTGCCGGTAGGGAGGTATGTCACCTTTTCAATCGCGGACGAGGGTCCGGGTATTCCAAAGAAGATGTTGAACAAAATTTTTGATCCTTACTTTACTACAAAAGAATACGGAACAGGACTGGGTCTTGCCAGCAGTTATTCTATAATAAAAAGACATGGAGGGCACATAAAGGTTGAATCAGAGGAAGGGAAAGGCACAGCTTTTAAAATTTACCTTCGTGCTTCTTCGCAGGATGTGAAAAAGAGCAACGATATATTCCAGGTACACACACGGCAAAGCGGAAGGATCCTTATTATGGATGACGAGGAATATATATGTGATGTTTCAAGCCATATGCTGGAGTACCTGGGGTATGAAGTAAAATGTGTCAAGAATGGCGAAGAAGCTATCGATGAGTATAAAAAAGCACGGCAGGAAAATAATCCTTTCGGGGCAGTTATCATGGATCTCACCATTCCGGGTGGGATGGGGGGCAAAGAGGCCGTAGAGGAGCTTTTAAAAATTGATCCGGATGTAAATGCGATAGTTTCCAGCGGGTATTCTAATGATCCAATTATGGCAAATCACCGCGCGTATGGTTTCAAAGATGTTATAACCAAACCTTTCAGGCTGAGTGATATTACCAGGGTGCTGAACAGGGTTCTTGGTAAGTGATTTGATTAAGAACCAGGTGGAGTTGAGAATGAAAAGAATGTTGACCGTAATTCTAATAATACTGCTGGCCGGGTATGCGGCTAATGGAGATAACAGGTATACTGATCAGAAAACAACCGACAGGGATCGTGTGGAAAAGCAGCACGCTTCAGATATTGAGAGAAAGCAGAAAGTGCTGGATGAACTTGACGCATTTATGAAAGAAATAAACGACGGACTGGGAAACGAAGTGCCGGGTAAGATGATTACCCCCATATCACCAGAAAAGGTGGATGATATTGATACGCTGGAGCCCGGAGAATTTATCTCACCTGCAAGTGGAACACGTACCAGCGATTATGGTTATCGTATAGATCCCATTACCAAAAATAAATCATCGTTTCATAAGGGTATTGATATCGCGGCACCACGGGGAACACCGGTAAAGGCAACGGCATCAGGTGTAGTAGGGAAATCGGGCTATTATAATAATGGTTATGGAAACCTGGTAGTTATTCAGCATGCCGATAACCTGGTCAGCTATTATGGGCATCTGGATAAACGATACGCGAAAAAAGGGGACAGGGTTACACGTGGGGATGTAATTGGTACAGTGGGCGCCACGGGGCGTGCAACCGGCCCCCATCTTCATTTTGAAATCCGGAAAGGGGAAAAAACTCTTGATCCGGACTCCTTTTTACGGAAATAAAGAAATATGGAAAAAAAAATCACAAAACTGATTGTCATTGCCATGGGAATAATTGCCTGGGCAGTGATATTGCCGCTGCTTATGCTTGGTGCTACAATATTTTTCCATTCTGAATACAATATATATTCAGATATACATGATCTTTACCGGCTGGTTCCCGGAGTGATTGTTTTGGCAGCCGGTATCTGGGTCGCGTTATGGTCAATCTACGCCCAATATGCAATAGGAGAGGGCACCCCCGTCCCCCTCTTGCCTGCCGTAAAACTTGTGGTGAAAGGACCTTACAGGTATTGCAGGAATCCAATGGCCCTGGGGGTGATACTTATGCTATCCGGGGCGGCAATTGCCCTGTGGTCGATACCGGCACTTGTCATCGCTGTGGTGATTTCGTTGTTACATGTGTTATATGATAAAATTGTTGAAGAGAAAGAACTTGAGAAACGGTTTGGTGACGAGTATACCCGGTATAAACAGGAAACCCCCTTCATCTTTCCCGGTATTCTGAGCATTAAAAAGAAATAAAATACGAGTTATTAAAAATTTACCAGGTTTCGGTATACACGCCAGTTGTCCGCGTAATCCGGGCACTTGATAAGCAGGTGGTGTATACGGCTATTGCCGGGTGGAACAAGTATGTCTATCCATTTGCGGTCATGATCGTAAGTGAAGGAGGCTGGTTTTCCGTTTAAAAAACACTTGAGACCGTATGTGTTGATACCGGTAAGATTGTCTACCGCGTGGATTCTCAAATGTGTTATTCCGTTATCCTGATGGATCATCTCGTGAACAGGGGGGAGATAGATGTATGGCGGGGAATAATCCATGAAGAGAGCGAAGTTGCCAGTCTTGCGTGTCTTTGCCATGAAAACGTTATTATTTTTATCGTAGGTTGTATGCAGCTTTCCCGGCTTTTTCCCGGAATAGAACTGGCAGATAGCAATTTTTTTCATTACCCTGGCATTTAAATTTCCGGGTGCTTTTATCATTATGGTTGCGTTTTTGCGGAGAAGCCCATCGTGGGGCTTCAGGTTGTACACACTGAAAAGGCGTGTTCCCCGTGCCGATTTTTTAATCGAGGCAAGGGTTTTGCTGTCTTTTATCCTTTCCAGGGAAATGAAAGAAGAGGTGGGAAGTGCATACGCGGGCATTTCAATGGAACAGGATTTATCACTGGTCATAATTTTTTTTGATATATTGCGGGAGACCCATTGCCAACCTTTAGCCGGTGTCCCCGCTTTTACTTTTTCTGATCTGATAATGGGGATTTGTACGATGGTGACATTACCCTCAAGATCTGAAACTCGAATCTCGGCTTTTTGACCCCCATTTTTTGCATCGAGATAGCCCCTCTTGTCTGAGGTGTTGATGCAGGTGGCCTTGTTCCCTGTCCTTCTGCATAAAAAATAGGTGTAAGAGGGCTTACCGTGTATTGTGGACCGGGAAATATCATATATCATTGACCCGTAATAAAAATCCTTTTTAAAGAGCCGGTCAAACTCTATGGAGAACTGGGGGCTGTTGTGAATTGTGTATGATATTTTATATGGTACTACCGGATTTCTGGCGTTAACCCTGTCGTAGCATGACAGTTTGAAGAAATATTTTTCTCCTGGTATAAGGGTGGCGGGTGAGGCGGTAATAACCCTGTTATCTTTTTTCTGCTTTTTGGGTGTTAATTGTAACATGGTTTCTTCAATTGTAGTGTTACCCCTTTCCCTGCATAAAAAGATGGCGGTGATGACGGGTGGTATGTCATCATTGGGTGGAAATAAGGTTGCAGGGTTATGGTATTCGTTCCCTTTTCTGTATTCCAGGTGAAGGTGGGGATATCCTGATCCTGTTTCTCCGGTATAGGCTATTGCGTCACCTTTTTCAAAAGGCAGGGTGTGGTGTCGCGGTGAAAAGAACACAGACTCATTAAGGTATAATACATGCAGCAGGGCAACAAGGTCGTTGAGATTATTAGACTGGTTTTCAAATGCATCGAGATGGCCATACACCGATATGTATCCATCATCGTGACGCAGATATATCCCTTTTCCGTATCCCCATGGTTTTGATATCAATGACTGGATTTTACCGTCGGCAATGGCATTCACACGGTAGCCGTTTCTGCCGTTTGTCTTTATATCTATGCCGTAATGTATGGATGTGCCCCGTATCTCGCCCAGGGTTCCTGATAGCCTGCGTGGCAGTTCAAGTGGCCATGCGGCATTATGTGGCAGGGTAGCGGGGGGGTGGGTGCCCCTGCCGCAATGCAGAAGTGAGAGACATGTAAGCATGGTTACTATACAGGACATGACCCACTTTGATGTGTAAAAATGCTGTATCATGCATTTAATATTTACCCTGAAACTATACACTGTCAAGATATTTGCATAGCAGCTACAGTAATATTTTACTTGATATCAGCGATTTTGTGATGCACAACGATATGGTATTAGAATATATGATGCCTGATTTTTAAACAATACTGGATTGATGGACATGAAAAAATATTACAGTGAAACATTTGAAAAGATACCGGGAGAGAAAAGTGAACGGATTCTGCGCCTTTCCCTTGAAGAGTTCAGACGGAAAGGACTGTCAGATACACGCATTGATGACATTGCCAAAAAGGCGGGGATATCTCATGGTTCCATGTATACGTATTTTGCCTCAAAGGATGATCTTATACGTACAATCATACAGAGAGGCCACCATGTTCAGAGGCAGGCGTTCTCAGGAAATGAAGAGAAAACGATGGACGTGTTTGAAATCATCGAAAGAATTTTATCAACGTCTCTTTCCATTGCGGTCAATGATCCGGATAGTATCTCAATCTGGCTTGAACTCAGTTTTGAGTATAACGCGAGATTTTCTGAGGACACGCTGGTTCTGGAAAAAGAAGGTATCGCCTTCTGGAAGGATATTATACAGCAGGGGATTGAAGAGGGAAGTATACGTAACCGGATCGATGCTGATGCCGCGGCCTTTTGCGTGGATGGCATCGTGGGGACTTTAATGAAATCATATATCTCAAATCATGAGAAAGCAAAACTGTATGCGCACTTTGGAGATATTTCAACTGAAGTGATGGTGAAAAAAATAATGACGGTAATTCGGGGTATGTTTCAGGCGTAAATAATGCGTATGCTGATGAGAATGTATTGACAGATAAAGGCCTTACTGTTATATATGACTGATGTGTCACTCATTCGCAATGGTTTCATGGGGGGATAATGAAACCAATGAACTTTCCCGGAGATTTTATTTATGGGGCAGCAACGGCAGCCTACCAGGTTGAAGGTGCCTGGAATGAGGAGGGCAGGGGAGAATCAACTTGGGATCGTTTCGCTCATAAAAAAGGGGCCATACGTGATGGTTCAACCGGTGATGTGGCCTGTGACCACTATCACCGGTATTCTGAAGATGTTGGGATTATGAATAACCTGAATCTTGACGCTTACCGGTTTTCAATTTCATGGCCCAGGGTGTTACCGGAAGGTCACGGCAGGATAAACCATAAAGGTCTTGATTTTTATAAAAAACTATTGGATGAACTGCTTGAACATGATATAACACCGTATGTGACCCTTTTTCACTGGGACATGCCTTTGTCATTACAGGAAAAATTCGGAGGATTTTATAACCGGCAGTGCAGTGATTATTTCGCCGACTATGCTGCCATGGTAGCAACAGAACTGGGTGACAGGGTGGGTAACTTCATAACCCTGAACGAACCCCAGGATTATGCTTCCAACGGACATTTCCTTGGTGAACACGCGCCGGGACACAAGCGGATATGGGAATTTTTAAAGGTGATGCATCATCTGCTTCTTGGACATGGCAAGGCTGTTCAGTCGATAAAGGCAGTTCGTCCAGGGAGTAGGTTGGCAGTTACCTTGACTCTCATGCCGGTGTAGCCTTTTACTGGATCAGAGAAGGATTAGAATGCCCCCCATCATCCTGATCAGTTCATGT
>CAZAOK010000029.1:5595-37973 GCA_964486725.1 uncultured Leptospiraceae bacterium | reverse complement strand
ATCAGATAATTTATTTAATACTGCAAACTATTCTGTTTCCTTTATCCATCTCCCTCAATCCGATTTGTGGGTACAAGTCAGTTTATTAAAGGGGGACAGGGGGATTTTGGTGAGCTTGGTGCACCCCTGTTCCTCATGAAAATACCTGAAGTATGTGTTATACTGAAGGAATTCCCAAACAAAACAACCCAAAAATTTCCTTGTAATTCTCAACCGGATATAGCCATTATGTCGCCTGAAAGAGAATGAACCTGAAAAATCCTGTCAAAATATAACCGGAGCATCATGAGCAGCAATGAAGCATTGACCACTGAGGATCTATTCAGCTGGTCGCCTGAAGAAAATGTGTCTCACGATGAAGTGCGGGTACATGGAGAAGAGAAGGTGTTGCCCCTGCTTGAGCGGGGCGAGGTCTGTGAAAACCCCCACTTCCACCTGAAAACCGAGGCGTTTGTACTGGAACTGGCCTATGCCTATAACAAGATATTGTCCCTGTCCAATTCACGCACCAGGATACTGGCACACCAGGTGGAAAGCACCCACCAAATCGTTAATGCACTCAATTACAGGTTTCTGATCGCCGACGAGGTGGGGCTTGGTAAGACCATCGAAGCGGGGCTGGTGATAAAAGAGCTCTGCTATCGCTACGGGTATGAGAAAATACTGATAGTATGCCCGGCGTCGCTGCAGATGCAGTGGCAGCACGAGATGCAAAACAAGTTCAACGAAAATTTTTCCATAATAGACCGCCGCGAGCTAACCCGGCTTGAACGAATGGCCGCCGGAGAGGGAAAAGAAAATCCTTGGGAATACGCGCAGAAGTCCATATGCAGCATGGATTTTATAAAGAACGAGAACTTCAGGGAGAATCTGCAGCACGTGCGGTGGGACGCGGTAATAGTGGACGAAGCACATCGTCTTCGCAGGGACGGCAACAAAACCACCAGGGCCTACGCGGTGGCAGAGGTGCTGGCAAAAAACAGCAAGGCATTGCTTTTCCTATCAGCCACACCATTTCGCGGGAAAATTGAAGAACTTTATTTTCTCATAAGGCTGCTTGATAAAAATTTGCTGGGCCCATACAACAGTTTTTACAACCGGTATTGCGTGCCCGAGGCCGACCTCTCAGATCTAAAGGAAAAACTTTCAAGTATCGTAATACGCCGAACGAAGAAAGATGTTGGCGGGTTTACCGGCAGAATGGCCAAAACCATCCGGTTTGAATTGTATCCCGGCGAAAGGGCCCTGTATGATGCCACCACCGACTACGTGGTTACAGAATTCAACAGGGCCCTGCAATGCGAGAACAGGGCTGTGGGGTTTGTGATGACGGTATTTCAGAAGCTGCTTGATTCATCATCATTTGCCTTGTTGTCGGCCCTCAAAAAACGCGCGATACATATTCAAACCATGATTGACAGGATGCTCAGCGGCGACTACCATCTTGACGGCAACAAACGCCTTGAGATGAACGAACCCGAGCTGCTGGATGTACCCGATGAGATCCCCGAAGAGATGTCAGACGTTACCATGCAGAAAACCCTTGAAGAGTTCCAGGAAGAGCTTGCCACCATAAAAAGGCTGGTAAACCTGGCGGGAACAATTGAAAAAAACAAGAAGGGAGAAAAACTGCGAAGCCTGGTGAAAAGCCTGAAAAAGCGGGGAGAAAAAAAGTTCCTGGTGTTTACACAGTTTCGCACAACGCAGGATTACCTCTGCCAGCTGCTGTCTGATTACTCTGTAGAAGTCTTCCATGGGTCAATGAACCGTGATGAAAAAGAAAATGCCATACTGCGATTCAAGGACGACACCGAGATACTTATCTGCACCGAGGCAGGGGGCGAGGGCCGCAACATGCAGTTCTGCAATATACTCATCAATTATGATCTACCCTGGTCTCCTTTAAAAATAGAACAGAGAATAGGACGGGTGCATCGTTTCGGACAGACCAGGGACGTCACCATTTACAATTTTTCAACAAAAGACACTGTTGCCGAGCGGGTACTTGAAGTGCTTGCCACAAAGCTCAGGCTTTTCGAAGAATCACTGGGGGCACCCGATGTGATACTGGGCGACATGGAGGACGAAGCAAAGCTGAACAGTATTTTCATGGAATTTGCCGGCGGAAGAAAAAAACAGGCACACGTTGAAAAAGAGCTCGACAGCTACCTGGATAACGCCCGAAAAAGCTACGAGAAACTTTCTGATCTCACGGTAACCCGGCACATGGATTTTAACTATGACGAGTATTACCGCATCACCCTGCGTGAACGTGAATTCTCAAATAACCGTATTGAGCGGTTTGTATCACAAGCCCAGTCATGCGGCAGCGAAAAACCTGGAATCAATGACATGCTTGGCAAAAAACATCCCGTCAATGGCCTCTACCCCGTAAAGTGCTATCCCGATGGAACGGCCGTTACCCGGCGATATGGCACATTTGACAGCGAGCTTGCCCTTGAAAACGAGAATCTCGACTTCCTGGCATTCGGCCACCCGGTAGTGGATTACTGTATCTCGTCCTGGAGAAGTGATACGCGTTACGGACTTACCGGCATCAAGGTTATACCCCACCAGTTTGCCTTACAGGGAGTAATCTTTAATTTTCTGGTGAAATACCGGGGCGCCGAAGAAACCAGCGAGCTGCTCCCGGTGTTTGTCCCTTTTGGAAAAGATATCCAAAGCACGCAGCGGGAAGAAATAGAAGAAACCTTTATTGATCATCCCGGCTTAAAAGAAATACAGGGGGGGGACGTGAAAGCCGCGCAGGAACTTTTGCCCGGATACGTACACGACCTGTACCAAAAAGCAAAAGATATCCTGGAAGAAAAACTGGCCGTACGGATACATGACATGAAAGATACACTTGACTTACGTGTTGATCCGGAAATAGAGAAAATACATGAATCCTTTGACCGGGAAATCGCGGAGCTTGAAGAGAAACTTGAATGGCAGCGCTGCCAGATGAAATGGTATGACAGGGATATGCGCAGCGCCATTACCAGGACATCAAACAAGATTGAGTCACAAAAAAAGGAAAAAGCATCGTTGTTGAACAGGTACAGGCGGTATTGCAATATACAGGTGTCCCGCTACCTGGTGAACGGGGGCGTGCTTATCTGCATACCCCGTCAGGATGTATGAAGGATTTTGCTTATCTCTTTTTTTTCGTCGTCTGAGAGGTCGACAAATTCGATTCCCATTCCTGCCCTGTTCTCGGTGTCTTCATCTTCCCGAATCCAGCGAACTTTTCCCTTCAGGTTTCTGGGTTCTTTTCCGGGAGCGTAGAGTCGAATGTCAATCTCCTGGCCTTCTTTTCCAGGAATCGGGGTTGATATGAAAAGACCACCTTCGCTTATATCCCGGGCGGTGCTGAATGTCATTCCGTCTTCAGTATGCAATTCAGATTTCAGTTCTTTTTTTTCCCTTGCAAATTTTCTTTTATCGCCCATGATGACTCCCTGTTTATGGTTTAGAATTTGTAGCTGATAGTATAATAATCAGTTGAACAAAAGACAATATATTTTTTAGTAATACACTTGTTTTCTTTAACGTATATCATTACACTCATTCTGGATTCTTGATAATGAAAAACTGTTATTTATAATTACTATCTATGAAATTTACGAGATCATGAAGAATGTCAATAATAGTATCACGCGGAGGCGCGGTGAACGCGGAGATTTCCGTGCCTTCCTCAGCGTCTCCGCGCCTCCGCGTGATATCAGTTTAGTAAAGATGAAGGGTAATGAGTTATATGAGTGATATGGAACTTCAAAGAAAATATATATTATACCTGTACAAAAAGGTTTTATTCCCTTTCTGCGGGCTTTCTGCAGGTGTTCGCCTGCGTTTTGTACATTCACTTCAACCGGGTGACAGGCTGCTTGTATACCCGGTTAGGGGCATACTTGACGTGATTCGCCGGCCCCGGTCTGTGGCAACACTTGCCGAGGTTGTAAAGAATGAAAGCCGGGGGCATTACACCGCCCTTCATCTTAAGGGGATATCAAGGGTTCGCATCGAGAAAAGAAGAATGATCACAAATGGATATTACCACGAGCTTGAAGAGAGCAGCGTCACACAAAACGATACCATCTGTGATATGCTTCGGAAAAAAGCGCAGGAACTAATATTCTTGATAAATGTGGATGAATCTGATAAATTGATACACCTGTTGAACTTCATTTCCGATCTGCATCAGCTTACTGACTTCGTGGCAAATTATTTTGTGCTGCAGTATGAAAGGCGGTACAGTCTGTTAAATGAGACTGATGTGATGAAACGTGCCCATGAGCTGTTGTCCGCCCTTGATGAACTGATTGATGAAGTACAACAAAGGCACAAAAAGGAGACTGTATGAATAAAAAGGAAGTTAATGACGGTGTACTCTATACCATCGCGTGGTCACCGTTACATAAGTACGATAAGTATTCAATTACAAAGATTATTCCAGAACTGCCGGGTATTGTGTTACTGATGGAAAACGTTCCACGGAATCAGCCCCGAAAGCTGCTCTATTTCAGCTGCTGGAGGGACGGTCTTCGAATCGGGTTGAAGAACCTGATGGACCCCATCTTTACACGGCATCCCGCCCTGTCCTCCAGGTTACAGGGAAGAGACCTGTATTACAGGTATACCGTTGTGGATACAACACCCCGTGACATGCAGGATATCCTGTGGTGGCTCATACAGACATATAAACCTGAGCTCAACGATAGTGAGAATTATACCGATTCGCAGAGATTCACCAACATATCTGTACGCGAAGAAGATCTTCCCCCTGATGCCGTAGTTGAACGGCTTTCTTCAATCGGAAGATAACCCTTCGTTGTCTCCCGATAATTTCAGCTGATCCATGGTGTAGATGTGGTCTACCTTCTGCTTGATGGCAATGAATTCCAGTATGTACTTAAACCGGCACGCCGCGTCAAGGGGAGAGGAATGCTGGTTTTCTGAACGGGCCAGGTATTGCTGGATGCGCTTCACGTTCAGGGTTCGTTTCTCCGGATCAAGAATCCACGAATCATTTTTAAACATGACAAAGGTATCATAAATTGTAGTTATGATTTCGTCTGCTTCAACCAGGTTGGCCAGGTAAAGGTTCGTATCTGAATTGTGCATATTTCTTGAAAAATGTTTCAAAAGGGGAAACAGTATATCGGGATAGAGGTGATCATTCATCAGTTCTCTTATCTTCGATTCAAGATCTTTATCATGCATTCGCTTGGAAGGGTAGGCGTCATGAATAATGTAAGGGATGCCCGTTGAAACCTTGAAGTATACGAAATCGAGAAAGCGGTCAAGGTAATCCTTGCGATGAATATCAAGTTCTGAGAACTCGCCTTCAAGAATATCCTGGGCGATAAGACCGGGGTCTTTGTCCTCCCTGAGTAGACTTTCAAGATTTATCGATTTATCTTTCATGATGATAGTTGCCTTTCAATTTGAAATAGTTACCACAGAGGTCCGGAGGTACAGAGGGGAATATATATTGACTGGTTGTGTATAATGAAAACATTCAAGATTTTTTAAGTAGTCATACTGCTTCGATTTCACCCTGAAAACAAATTTTAAAATCCGTTCTCTGTACCTTTGCACCTCTGTGGTAAAAAAAATCAGAAACGGGTTTTCACGGACATGCGAATGGTGTTGTAGTATTCGTTATCGCTGTTGTATTCATGTACGCTTCGCACCCCGTTGAAAAGGGAATACTGGTAAAATGACAGTTCAATAAAACCGAAAAATGCCGCCCTGAACATGTCACCATCAGTGTATCCATCATATATTAAATATATAAGTCCCGCGTTTGTAAAGAAAGAAAGCAGTCCCACGCCGATATTTCCCGTATAAAAATGACCAAACCCGGGTATTACCAGTGAGCCAAGAAAGGCTGCCAGGGGACTTTTTCGGGGCCTGTTTACCTGTTCTATTATGTTCTTTTCAAGGGTGAGTGCTTCTTCCCTGTATTGGGTTTGCGGATACTTATCAAGAAATTCATGTATTCCATCAAGTGCTTTTTGATGATCATTCATCAGGGCCAGGGCATGGCAGGCGTGGAGTTGCGATAATTCGTTGTAGGGTCCCTCGGGATAGATGTACATGTATTCCTGGATAGTCCTGTAGGCGAAGAAGGGTGATCCTGATTTAAGGCGTATGATACCGAGAAAGTACAGTGCCTTCTCTCCCTCGCCGGTATCACGGGCCGTGTTATAACATTCTGCCATTACCTGTGTTGCCCTGTAGTAATTATCACCAAGATAATAAGCCTTTCCCATCATCAGCATGCTTTCGTAATAGTCTTCTCCACCGGGATAGATGAATTGATACCGCATGAGTTCGGTAACGGCGTGATAATACTGCCTGTTCTCAATATGACGTTCTGCCTGCTGTAGAAGTGGGTGTGAATCAGCAGCACAGGCCCTGTTTACCGGGAACAGCATAATCATGACGGCTGTTGCGGCTGGCAGAAATATGTGTAATAGTATTTTCATGGGAAAAACAGCTCCCTTTGCAGGTCTTTATCCGGATTATAGGCGGGAATAAACTGCCTGCGAAATGTTTCTTTCCACCGGTAATGCGCGTCCCTGTTGTATCGATGTGCCGAGTTATAGGCACCATACACGTTGCCGGCGTATGTGACGGTAAGAAAAAATC
Source organism: uncultured Leptospiraceae bacterium (assembly GCA_964486725.1). Taxonomy (GTDB): domain Bacteria; phylum Spirochaetota; class UBA4802; order UBA4802; family UB4802; genus M55B154. The sequence continues at coordinate 31,316 of CAZAOK010000029.1, read as the reverse complement.
CTAACGTGGCACCCGCGGCGGTATGGTCGTTTTTCAGAAGGTAGTAGGTGCCGCTTCCCAGAAGGGCCACTGCTGTCAGGCTGAGCAGTGCGTCGCTATATCTTTTCACCCTGGCCTGGCCAAGTCCGGGCACCGCCGCGGAGAAGAGGGCGGTTACAGCGGGTGATACCTGCTGATTCTGAATATCCATGAGAGAAGAACGAAGCCGGCTTGTCCTTTTGTCCGCCCCCATAATCTTTTCTGCCCGTTTTACTTCTTCAAGGGCGCCGGTGTAATCGGACGCGTCAACATGGATTTCGAGGCGCCTGACAAACACCCTGTCACTGTGTTCGGGGGAAAGTTCATCATACTCATACTGGTTCAAGGCGGCAATGGCCCTGTCATACTCATGCTGCCACCGGTAAGACTGGGATATGAGGATGGAATGGTGGAGCGGCATGGTGGCCCTGCCGGTTTTTTTTAAGATGTATATTGCCGATGAATACTGGTAACCCCGGTAATAATTAACCGCGATAAAATAATCATATGGTGCCCGGTTATCGGGAGAAGTCCACTGCAGCAGCCTTTCTGTCTCGGCGATACACTGAAAATAACTGCCTTGATTGTACAAAAGTGAGACGAGTTTTTTCTGCCCGGTAATCAGGGTGGCGGCATTCAGAGGCAGGCAGAACAACGCCATGAAAAGACATGCAATTGCCCCGGGGAATATCCTGTTGATAATACCGTTGTATATACGCATATCCGCTAATCACCTTTGAGTGTGCGGGGGAGTGGGTCTTTTCCGGGAGGTGAATAGGGGTTGCAGCGTATTACGCGGTCTCCCGCCATGAAGCCGCCGATTATCAGGCCGTAGCGTTCTACCGCCTGCCGTCCATAGGCGCTGCAGGTTGGATTGAACCTGCAGTTGGGGCCGTCCTGTGGAGAGATCACTTTCTGAAAAAATCTGATCATAAAATAACCCGCGGCGGTTGGGGCATTATACACAGGGCGCACCCGGTGCCGGTGTACATGTGGTTTCTTTATGTTTTCATCCCCTACGGACACGTCTGCATCCCATGGGATAAATCCCGCTTTTGCGGACATACCCGGAAGCAGCAGAAGAATGATGAGCAGCATACATGGCAGGTATGATTTAATATTCTGGTATTTCATATGAACATATGTGGTATGTGGACAGTATTTTCGCAAGTTAATTTTAGTTTGACAGGGGAAAGTTTGGGATTAGTTATTAGTGAATAGTGCGAACCATAAAACTTAAGACTCTTCATCAATACTAAACTGCTATCACGCGGAGGCGCAGAGACGCTGAGGAAGACACGGAACTCTCCGCGTTCCCCGCGCCTCCGCGTGATACTATTATTAAGGTTTTCAGGATTTCGAAAATTCCATTTCATGTATTTAAAGCCCTATGATAGTATAAATTATTAGTTTGAAAAGAGAGGAGTGACCTTGTGAAAAAAGTTGCATTGCCGGTGATGGCGTTTATTCTCGGGATTGTGCTGACCCACGTGTGCTGGACGCGGCACCTGTCTGCCGTGTATGAAGACCTGTCGGTGTACATTGACGGGGTATACGCGGTGCAGCGTACCATCATTGAGGGAGTGCCCATTTATGATGATTTCGTGAAACCGGGTTTTGAATCAGAACTTCGAAAATACCTGTTCCCCCGGCATATACAGGCGGCCAGGAGCATGGGGGTGGGCCCCGTGAGGGATGTGGATGAATGTAACAAGCTGGTTGAAAAAGGCGCCCTGGTAAGTATTGACGGTGAAGATCTGCCCTATTACTTTTACGGTGTAAAAAAAGAAAACCGGTATCTCACCCCCGTCGCGGCACGGGGGCTTGCCACCATCGCCAGCACCTTCAGGGAAATACAGAAGGAACATGGCATAACCGCTCCTGTCAAGTTCGCCCTGTCATCCGCGCTGCGGCCGGTGTCATACCAGGGACAATTGCGGGGCACTAACATGAACGCCGTGGCGGAATCCACCCATAGTTACGGGGTGAGTGTTGACCTGTTCTTCGATGACTACTACGTTGTGTTTCCCGAAGCAGAAGGTGGGGGTGTGCTGGACGCTATTGTTTCCAGGATCAGAAGCAGGTTGGGATACCTTGCCGGTGACGCACTTCGACGACAGGGGAAGACCCTGGTGGCCATGACCGTTTACCGCCTGCAGAAGGAAGGGGTGATATACGTTACACTTGAACGAAACCAGCGCTGCTTTCACATTACGGTGGTAAATCCGGGAGATTCGGTTGAGTAGTCAGCCTGCCCCTGCTTCCCGTTATCCCATGTATATACGTTTTTGTTCTTTTACCGTCGATTTGGGGAAACGCCCGTAATGATGTCCGGGCCATATAATGGTATCATCAGGCAGCGTGAGAATCTTTTCTGTTATGGATTTCATGATTTCTTTATATGATCCGCCCCCAAGGTCGGTTCGCCCCATTCCCTCGGTGAAAAGGGTGTCACCGGTAAATACATGACCCGGGGTGTACAGGCATATGCCGCCGGGGGTGTGACCGGGGGTATGAATCACCTTGAGTGATACAGAGCCCGCCTTGATGATATCGCCGTCCCGCAGCATCCTCATGGGTTTTGGTGATCCCTTCCCCCTGTTAACCCGCGAAAGCACACGGGTGGAGATGCTTTTGAGCATTTTGGCGTCTTTTTCGTGTATGCACAGGGTGGCACCGGTTTCGCGAATGATCCGGTCATTACCCGAGGTGTGATCAAAATGACCATGGGTATTGACAAGGCAGGTGATGTCGCAGTTGTGTTTCTTCACCGCGGCAAAAATTATATCATGATCACCCGCGGGATCGATCAGTATACCCTCACCGGTTTTTTCATCTGCCACCAGGTAGCAGAAAACCGCCATGCCCGTTACCATCATTTGTTCTAAGATCATCCAGAGTACTCTCCATCGTTTGTAATCCCTGTCATTACAGGCATCAGCATGGCTATTTTCAAGTATTTTCCATGTTTTTTAACCGCAGATAAATGGAATTAAGTGAATAGTGAGCCGTGAGAAGTGAACTGATCACTCGTCACTACTAACTTTTCACCCATATTCCCCAATAAGCCGGATATTTTAATTAGTTGACAAAGGGCCCTGTTGTGCTATTGTTTAAGAAAACATACGAGGATACCGTATTGGCACAACATACTGGAAAATATATACTTTTTAAACTCATACCCACAAGGTTCTTATCCCGAATATTCGGGTATGTTACCCGCATCCATCCACCCCGAAAGATGTTAGAGGCCATTATCCGATGGTATTGCAGGTCTTACGGGGTTAACACCGATGAAATCAATTATCCTGAAGATGGTTTTTCCACCTTCAACGAGTTTTTTACACGCAAACTTCTTCCCGGCACCCATACAATTGATCCCGATACCAAAAGCATTGTGTCGCCGGTTGACGGCAGGGTTGACCAGTTTGGCAGTGTATCAGGAGAAAGTCTTCTCCAGGCCAAGGGGATAGAATATTCCCTGAGAGACCTGCTGCCAGGTGGGAGGCATGTGAAGTTTATTGATGGAAATTTTATCACCCTGTACCTTTCACCGGCCGATTATCACCGGATTCACTCACCGGTTTCGGGAACGGTTGATGCCTTCCAGGTAATCCCGGGGGCATTGTATACCGTACAGGAATGGCTGGTGCGGCGAATGCCCGGGCTTTTCTCTATTAATGAGCGGCTGGTCAGTTATATACATACAGGCAAAGGCAAGGTTGCGGTGTGCAAGGTGGGGGCATTGAATGTCGGCAGAATATCACTAAGCTACGCGGATGTATTGTCTAACCGTTCAATGCTTCGAAGATTCAGGGAACACGAATATACAGAAGGTATGGGGCCGGTTCTCGCAAAAGGTGATGAACTGGGAATATTTCATCTTGGATCCACGGTGATAGTTTTATTTGAAAAAGGTATGATGGATATTGCCGGCATTACTTCCGGCCAGAAGATACGCATGGGTGAGATGATGGGTCATTACAGGTAGAATATTTGCTTGAATTTCCTGTTATTTTAATTATCTTTACAACACCTTCTGAATGCGAGGTGTCTGTGTTATGAAAACCAGTAATGTTAAAGAGCGTCAGATTTACAAACAGATAGAATACTGGCAAAGGCAGAAACCCCAGCCTGTTGCAGCTGAGCCCATCGATAAAGAGAACCAGTTTCCTTTTATCACCATTTCCCGTGAATATGGATGCGGCGGATACGAGGTGGCAGAAGTTGTTGTCAGCCAGCTGAACCACGTGTATAAACAACATCCCATCTGGGGTGCCTATGATAAACAGATACTCGACAGAATATCACAGGACATGGGAATTAACGAAGCACTGGCTGAAACCCTGACCGGCTCGGCCCGGCGCAAGATGACAGAATTGTTTCAGACCAGTTTCAGCAAGTTTCCCCCGCAGGTGGCAGTATATCGTAAACTTGCAGAAGTAGTTCGCATGCTTGCCATAAACGGCCACGTGGTTATTGTAGGACGGGCAGGGAATGCTATAACCAGGGATATGCCATATGGTATGCATGTCAGGGTGGTTGCTCCCATGGAATGGAAAATTGAACGCCTGGTGCGGTTGAACAATATATCCAAAAAAGATGCCAAAGAACTTATAAAGACAAAAACAGAAGACAGGGAGGGGTATCTTAAAGAATTCGTTAATTTTGATCCGCGTAATTCACACAATTACGACCTGATTATAAATAATTCAGATTACTCCATAAATAATACGGCCATGCTGATTATTGAAGCATTAAAATTGAAAGGGATATTTAACCCTGCTAATATCGCTTAAACCTGGTAATTATGCCCACAGAAAATGCTAATTTGCAGAAATATACCGTTGAAGGGGGAAGCCTGTCGTTTAATTTCGATAACGCTGTGCTTACCTGCATGGAAGAGGTGCCGCTTCCCAGGAAAAAATGGGTGAAAAAACTCAACCAGGTGCAGGCAATCGGCAATATCCTGGAAGACGATGAACGTTATTATATTTCATGCGTTGGAGAAGATATTTACGGAAGTTTCCTGGCTATATACAAGGACAATGGGTCTACCGCCTGGTATATACCCGGAAAGTCATTTATGCAGGTGCTGTACGGTGGCTACCTGTACCTGATTTTCGTAAATGAAAAATCCGAATATTATCTTATCAAGGTTGAATGCAAAGAAGGGAAACCATTGTGGCATCACCTTGTGGAAGAGGATCTCTACTTCTATCATTTTACTGAACGCCATATCATTCTTCACTATACCTCGGGTCGACGGGAACTCATAGCCCCTTCAAACGGTGAATCACGGGTGGCGTTTCGCTGATTTTCTTCTAAAAGAAACTTTCTGCCCAACCGATAGGATTAGTAGAGGTTCTATCCGGCATAGACAGATCTTCGCTTACAGTGTGATTAAGAAAATGAGCTACGAGGTAAGAACATGAAACATTCCGGTGTACCAACAGAAGCGGTATCAATATACAATCACGCACTGTCATTATCAACCAGTGGCGAGTATAACACCGCGTTGAATGAATACATGAAGGCAATCGAAATACATCCAACTTTTATTGAAGCATATAATAACATGGGTGAGATCTATTCCCGCCTCGGGCAGAAGGATCTAGCCATACGCAATTACCAGAAGGCACTGAAAATAGAACGAAACCACCGGGTTTTGTTGAATATCGGTGTAGAATACTATAACACCGGGGATAACGAAAAGGCCCTGAAGTTTTTTACCGAATCCACTGAATTGAAAAAAAACTTTATTGAAGGCAATTTTTACACGGGAATGGCATGGTTTAACCTGAAGGATTACAAGAAGGCCGAAAAATATTTCAACGAGGTGACCGTGCATGAGAAGAAACACCTGAAAGCGAATTACCTGCTTGCCTATATCTACTACGAGTGGAAGAAATACGCCAAAACAATAGAATGCCTGGACAGGATACGTGATATTGCCGATGACACGGTGTTTTTGAACAGGTATTACGGCTTCTGTTATTATCATCTTGGAGATTTCGATAAGGCCGTTTCATACCTTACTGTAGCACTCGAATCAAGTCCCAGGTATTCAAAGTTTAAGAATTACCTTAAGAATCTTACATATGAAAACAAGTTAAAAGAGATTGGGGACATTGAGAGCAAGATACGTGAGATGGAAGAAAAAATGATGGATTCAAAGCCTTCTTTGCGAGAATACACCCATCTCAGCATGTTGTACATTTTTAAAGGTGAATACCAGAAAGCTGAATCCCTGCTGCAGGGTGTGGCAGTATAAAAAAAGTCATCCCATCTGCCAGGGGATGACTTTTTATAACGGAACCTGCCTGTGCAGATTTACCCTAACAACTGCATCCGTCGCTTTCACCGCTGCATCCTGAACAGCCATCACCGGCGGCAAATTTCGGTTCGTCATTTACATCAACCACCTTGATGTTAAAATGCAGTGTTTTTCCCGCAAGGGGGTGATTCATGTCAAGAAATATCTCCGAGTCGGTTACTTCTTTAATCAATGCCGGCACCTGCGCGCCGTTATCAAGCTGAACACCGATAGTCATACCAACCTGGGGTTCAAACTGCTGACGAACTTCTTCAATTGGAAAAGTATATATGAGTTTCTCGTCATACTCCCCGTAGGCTTCCTGGGGAGGAATAACCAGGTCTTTTTCTTCTTCAACCTTCATACCCATTATACCATTATCCAGTCCCGGTATAACCATGCCTGATCCGGCTTTGAATTCGAAGGGTTGTTCCTGTGTGCTGCTGTCAAAAACCTGTCCATCGTCAAATTTTCCGGTATACTGGATGGCAACGTATTTTCCTTCTTCTACCATATTGAATATTCTCCTTCTTTAATCTCGTTTTCAGGCACAAAAATACAAACGTAACAGAATAGTTTCTGTATCTGTGTCGATTATATTCTGATTAACCCGATTATTACAGTGTTCATGAGGGCAGTAGCAACTATAATATAACACTATGTACATTCTAAATTAGCAAAATGTGACGTCAATATCAATTTTTTATTGGTACATGGGAATTACTCGTAGCTCATTACGGAATGTTGGGAAAAACTACAAGAATTTATTATATGACTATAAATATGAAACCGCCCTCTTCGCTTGATACACACAGATTAACACAGGTAATTAGTAAATAGTGCGAACCATAAAACTTAAGATTCTTCATCAATACTAAACTGGTATCACGCGGAGGCGCGGAGACGCTGAGGAAGGGCACAAACTCTCCGCGTTCCCCGCGTCTCCGCGTGATACCATTATTGAGATTCTTCATGATCTCGGAAATTTCATAGATCGAAATTATTAATAACAGTTTTTCATTCCCGGGAATCCGGAAAGAGTGTTACTCGTATACGAACATCCAGTAGGGGCCTTCCTTGCGAAAGAATAATTCCATGCCGTTTTGAACTTTCACCACGGCCATGTTGTTTTTCACGCTTATACCGGTGATTTCATGGCGGAGTGCTTCACGTATGGGGTCATCTCCCTTCTCTTTGCCAACTGATACCTGTAACGCGAGGTAATCGGTTGCTGAAATACTATCAAAAACGGATGGTGATACACCAATTTTTTCTGCCATTGCCTTTTTTTGACTGGCAGGCATGCTGCCAATTGATTCAACTATACCCATGATCTTTGCCCTGCTGTCGGTAGAGAGAAGGCGGTACAGTTTTTCTGCGTTTTCAGTGTTGTATGCGTGGCGAAGCTGTGTGAACCCCTCTTCAGGAGTCAAGGGTTTGCCCGACGAACAGGCCACACACAGTATAACAAGTGAAAAAAATGCCATGGGGACTGATCTTAGTATACGCATTCGCAGGTGTCTCCTTTTATCTCAATTATCATGTTGTCAATCAGGCGGGTATCGCCGAAATAGGCTGCTACCGCCAGAACGCACCTGTCTTCAATATGTGAAACAGGCTGCAGGTCATGATATCCCGCAAGTGTTATGTAGTCAATCTTAGAAGGTTTTCCTGAGCTTATTATGTCTGTCATGGCAGGCACCAGCCTGCTTTCTGCCCTCTCCCCGGCAAGGATAAGCTCTTCGGCTTTTTGCAGGCTTTTAAAGAGCACCAGTGCCTTTTCACGCTGGTCATCGGTTAAATGCTTGTTTCGTGAACTCATCGCCAGGCCGCTTTCTTCCCGTACAATGGGACCCAGTATTATATCAACTGGAAAGTTCAGGTCTTCTACCATTTTCTGTATGGATGCCGCCTGTTGAATGTCCTTCTGGCCGAAAACTGCCACGTCTGGTTGAATAATATTAAAAAGCTTGGAGACAACCGTCAGTACTCCGCGAAAATGCCCCGGGCGTGCATAGCCGCATAGAAAATCGGTCATCTTTTCAATATCAACATAGGTAAGCCTGTCGTTGTACATCTCTGTTTCGTCTGGAACAAATACCAGGTCAACACCACGGCTTTCAGCCAGCCGGTAATCACGTTCCAGGTCGATGGGGTAGGAGTTGAAGTCATTTGGATCGTTGAATTGCATCCTGTTGACAAATATACTCATAACCTGGTAATCACTTACTTCACTGGATTTATCCACCAGCACCAGGTGGCCTTCGTGCAGAAACCCCATGGTGGCAACAAAGCCAATTCGCTTCCCGTCATTTCGTGCCTCTTTGACGGAATCCCTCACTTCACCAATGGTATGTACAACCTTCATCACTGTCTCCTTTTCTTCGATGGTAAATCGCTGACGGTAAATGGTTTCCTGGCGGAAACCAGCATCATATCGCCAAGATACAGGTATCTGGCGGAAAAGTCCGTAATTTTTCTCGCAATGGATCCGGGTTTACCTGTGCCGCTTCCGTAGGTTCTGAAGCGCTGTTTTTCAAACCCGTACCGTGAAAGCAGTCTGCCAAGGGTTTGGCCGTTGAAAAAGTAGAGATGCTGGGGAAAATTATAGAATCGCCAGTTTTTACCCTTGATTGACTGGAATGAGAAAGGTCCTGTTCTGCAGGTGGAAATATACAGGTATCCTCCTGGTTTAAGCAGATCCCATGCTTTCTGCAGTACATCCTGCGGATGATGCAGATGCTCAATAGTGGCCCATAAGGTTACCAGGTGAAAGGTCTTTGTAAAAGTGGCTTCCAGGACATTTCCCTGTTGTACCGGAACCTGTAAAGAATTAACCGCGAAGTTCACGCAATCCTGGGAAATATCGATCCCTTCTGCCTGCCATCCCCGGTTACACAGATAGGCAACGAAATAACCGGCAGCACATCCAATGTCAAGGGCAAATCGTTCTCCGGGGATTTCCTCCTCGTAGGAGAAGAAATCAAGGTCGGCAAGGTTCATCCCCAGCACCCTTTCAATTTCACCACGTAATTCTGATGAAAAGTAGTTGTTATACCCCCGGTCAGATCGCCTGGTGAAATATTGACGTCCATAATATTTCCCAATATCTTCAATGGTGGGACGGGGGTTGACAAACTCAAGACCGCACGTGCCGCATTTGACCAGTGAGAAGACTTCGCCATCTTCAGACTGTTTGCGAAACCTGAGTGAGGGAGAGCTGTTACCGCAAATGACACATGAAGAATATTCCATTGGTTGCCGGTACCTTTTATTATTGCCAAAATGAGAGTATGTGGCTATACTGTACTACCTCCGATTAATAATACGGGTATCGCCCGTGTCAAACATTTATCCGGGGACAAATAGAATACCAGGATTTCTTCCATGGCAAACAATTCAAAACATATAATTCTTATCACAGAAAATAATCGTAATGAAAACGCTCTGCGCAATGCCCTGGCCACCAGGCCGGTTGAGATTGAAACAGGGAATACTAATCTATACTCGGTTGAGGATATTCGGGCAACCATACAAAAGACCCGAACTACCACTTTTATCAGGGCTGACCTGTTTAACTTTATCAGAACTCATGGCATGCCCTATTTTATCGGGCTTGATTATACAATAGATCTTGGACTGGGGAGTGAACTTGATCCGGACAAAAGAAAACTGCTGCGCACCTTTCTGATATCCTGCATAGTGCTGTCCAGGGGAAAGGGGTTTGAGGATATACGGGCAAACTTCCTGCTTTTTGCAGATCCCCCCCAACTTGAAGAAGCCAGGTCGCTTGTAACCAGGCCCGAAGCTGTTCTTTCAATGCTTCGCACCCGGGACGAAAAGGTTAACAGGATCATCAACACCCTGAAGGGAAACACCACCCTCTTTAACCGGTTGTTTTATTTCGGCTGCGTTGATAACAGCCTGCAATCCACCGGGAAAGAAAAAGTTATCGCCGGTTTTGTAGAAGCAATTGACGCGAGGGCAAAACTTTCAGCATCAATAGCAGGTAAAATACAATCAAGGGAAAAAGACACACCCGGTGGACCGGCACAGGTTGTGGTGAAACGTGAAGACGGACGTGTCATCGTAGACAGTTTAACCGGTAAATCTTCAAAAATAGCCGATGCCGGCGCAATGAAGCCCGGCCAGGTGTACATAGTGGGTGACTGGACAAACGTACACATACGAAGCGTGGCAGACAAGATAATCACCCTGGTAAAGAAGGGTACCGATGATTTCAGTTTTACTCCAGAAGATCAAATCGTACTCCACCTGGGCAACTTATGCACAATCGACGGAACAACCGCGACCTCGCTGGCCCAGCTGCTGGTGAATCAACTTCATGGGTATGATATTACATTGATGGTGAGTCCCGAGAACCAGCGCATACTGGAAAAATCAAACGGGTATTCCATGATACGAAACTACATTAAGTATTCTTCGTAGACATTTTTACGCGGAGCAGCCTATGGAATACTGGATTGATTCCTGTCCCACTATTTCTGAAAGCTGGCGGATAATGACCTCGTTTGGCATGATGTGATACAGGGGATGGGCTTTCACCACCTGCTCGCGGTCTTTTTTCAGCTTGATATGAAAGTACACCGGGCAATCACCGTGATACTGCTTCAGCAGGTTTTTTATGGACATGAGCACGTTTTCATCGGTTCCAACCGGATTTATGGTAATGTGAAGTTCTGATATCAGCCGCGCACGCATCTGGCGAAGAGGTTGAATCTGGTCAACAATCACCCCGGTGGATGTCCCTTCTTCTTTTTTTATGGTTCCCTGTACGTACACGGGTTCTTCTGAGTGTATAATACTTTCGTACTGCGCGTATGTTTTCGGGAAAAATAACGCGTTTATACTTCCGGTAAGGTCTTCAATTGCTCCGCTGGCAAAGCGTTTCCCCTTTTTGGAATTCTTTACCTGCAGGTTGGTGATTACTCCCACCATGGTTATCTGCGCCCTGTCGGGCCTTGCTTCAAGATCTATCACCGATGTGCAGGCGAAATTGTTGATCTCATCGGCATACTTGCTCAGTGGGTGCCCTGAAATATATATGCCAAGGGTGTCTTTTTCTTTCAGCAGCAATTCACTTTCAGGCCATTCTTTGACATTCACAAGTTCGATTTCCATTCGCGAACTGCTGTCGTTACCGTTAAAGCTGAAAAGATTACCCTGCCCGGTTGCCCTGTCCTGGTGCAGCCTGCGGGCGTCTTCTATCATCGATTCGATGGAAAAGAACATCTGCGCCCGGTTGTTGTGCAGCGAATCGAGGGCTCCCGACTTGATAAGGGCCTCAAGCGCCCCCCTGTTGAGAACGTTGGAAGGCACCCGCTCGAGAAAATCGGCCAGGCTGGCAAAAGGCCCCTTCTTTTCTCTTGCTTCAACTATGGAATCTATTACCCTGCTGCCAATCCCCTTTATGGCGCTCATGCCAAACCGTATCGATCCATTTTCTATCGAGAAGTTTCCCGCGCTGCTGTTCACGTCGGGGGGCAGCACCGGTATGCCGTTTGACTTGCAGTCGGTATAGTATTTTACAACTTCATCGGTATTATCAGGCTGTGACGAGAGCAGCGCGGTCATGTACTCCACGGGATAATGGGCCTTGAGATACGCGGTCTGGTAAGAGACAAGGGCATATGCGGCAGAGTGGGACTTGTTAAACCCGTAACGGCCGAAATTGCGCATCATGTCATATATTTCGACTGCCACTTTTTTATCGATTTTCTGTTCAACGGCACCCCTGGTAAATGTGGTTTCCATCTGGTCGATGATGTCCAGTTTCTTCTTACTCATGGCTTTTCTCAGCTTGTCCGCCTCGGGCAGGGAAAAACCACCCATCACCTGGGAGATAAGCATGACCTGCTCCTGGTAGACGATAACCCCCAGGGTATCTTTCAGTATATCTTCAAGACTCTTGTGCAGGTATGATACCTTTTCGGGATTATGCTTACGCCGGATGAACTCATCAACCATGCCTGAATCAAGGGGGCCGGGGCGGTAGAGGGCCACGATAGCTATAATTTCCTCAAACGTGGTGGGGCCAAGTTTTCTTAAAATATTCTGCATGCCGCCGCTTTCAAGCTGAAACACCCCCCTGGTGTCGGCTGTTTGCAGAAGTTCAAATGTTTTGGGGTCATCAAGGGGGATCTGTGTAATATCAATGTCGATCCCTTTCTCCTGCTTTATGAATTTGAGGCACCGGTCAATAATTGTAAGGTTTTTAAGGCCCAGAAAATCCATCTTTACCAGGCCTGCCGCTTCAAGCGTTCCTTTCTCGTACTGTGAAGATATACCTCCTTCCCGGGGGTCCTTGTAAAGGGGGACGTACTCGGTGAGAGGGTCACGTGAAATAACAACACCGGCGGCGTGCTTTCCCGCAGACCGGGCCAGCCCCTCAAGTGTAAGGGATATGTCGATGAGCTGCTTGCCGACATCGTTTTGCCTGCTCAGGGCTTGAAACTCTTTCGAGGTTTTCAACGCTTCTTCAAGGGTGTCGGTGGTGATGAGCTTGCTGATCTTGTTGGCTTCCTGAAAGGGAATGTCAAGCACACGTGCCACGTCCTTTATCACCGCTTTTGCTTTCATCTTGTTGAAGGTAATGATCTGGCTTACCCGGTCATCACCGTATTTTTCCTTCACATAATCGATAACCTCTTCACGCCGTATGGCACAAAAGTCGATGTCCATATCAGGCATCTCGTTTCTGTCAGGATTGAGAAACCGTTCAAACAGGAGGTTGTATTTCAGGGGATCCAGGTCGGTGATACCAAGACAGTATGATACCATTGAACCCGCGGCCGAACCCCTGCCGGGACCTACCGGTATACCCTTGCTCTTGGCGTAGTTTATAAAATCCCAGACAATGAGGAAGTAACCTGAGAACTGCATTGACGTGATAACAGAAAGCTCATACTCGTTTCGCTTCCGAACCTTCTCCGGAACCGGGGCGCCGAAACGCATCTCTGCCCCCTTGTGTACCAGGTGGGCCAGGTAGGTGTCAAGGTTAAACCCTTCAGGTACCTCGAAGTGGGGCAGAATTGGATTACCCAGTGGTATCTGGCAGTCTACCATCTCGTATATCTTGTGGGTATTGTACAGGGCGTCAGGATAATCGGTGAAGAGCCGTTCCATTTCCTGGCCCGACTTGAGATAAAATTCCTTTGTGGCGAATTTCATCCTGTTCTCGTCGTTGAGGGTTTTGCCGGTTTGAATGCACAAAAGAACCTCGTGGGAGAATGCGTCTTCACGTTTCATGTAATGGGCGTCATTGGTGGCGATAAGGGGGATGTTCATCTCACCCGACATGGTTATAAGTTCACGGTTGACTATGGCCTGCTCCTTGAGGCCGTGATCCTGCATCTCCAGGTAAAAACGGTCTGGACCGAAGAGTTCTTTGAACCTGCCTGCCACCTCCCGCGCTTCATCGGGACGGCCCCGCAGGATATTCACCGGGATCTGTCCGCCGATGCAGGCGGAACCGCATATAAGCCCCCTGCTGTACTGCTGCAGCACTTCCCAGTCTATACGGGGCTTGTAGTAAAACCCTTCGGTATATCCTATTGAGGAGAGTTTCATAAGGTTTTTATAACCCTCGAAGTTTTCGGCAAGCAGAAGAAGGTGATAGGCGGATTCCCCGTCCCCCTTCCGCTTCTCTTTTGTGTGACGTGAACCGGGGGCCATGTAGAATTCCTGGCCTATTATTGGCTTGATGCCGGCAGCCGTGGCTTTCTGATAAAATTCGACGGCTCCGAACATGTTCCCGTGATCGGTAAGGGCGATACCGGGCATATCCATGTCAATAGCGGCCTGTACCATCTTATCAATGGTTATGGCCCCGTCCAGTATTGAATAATCGGAATGGTTATGCAGATGTATGAATTTCATGGGTGTTATTCCTGTACAAGATTGTTCCAGATTGGTTTCCTGACGGTATACAGTTGAAATCCGCAGGATAATCAGTCAAATGCATAATGTCATAAGGAGACATAATTGCAATAAATTAATAAAAAAAGTTATCCACAAAACTTAAGACTCTTCATCAATACTAAACTGGTATCACGCGGAGGCGCGCAGACGCAGAGGAAGGGCACAAACTCTCCGCGTACCCCGCGCCTCCGCGTGATAATATTATTATCATTTTTCGCTTAACTTTGTATATCTATGGTCATAAAAAAACACCCCCTGCTGATATTTTTGATTGACTCTATAGTAAAAACTTTGATAAGGATAACAAGCACAAGTGATAAAATACAGTATTGGATGAGGACGAAATGATAGACACGAAGCTTCTTGATATACTTGCCTGTCCCGCCTGCAAGGGTGACGTTGAATACGATGCCAGGAATGAAAAAATTATATGCACAGAATGTCAAAAGAAATATCCTGTACGTGATGGTATTCCCGTTATGCTGGTAGACGAGGCTGAAGAGTAATTCCCAATAAAGATGGCAACTGGTATTATTTCTCATTGACAAAGTTACTGCTTGATGTCATCCTTAAATACTGATTTTATTGAATCAACCCATGAACGAGTGAATAGAGGTAGATAGTACGATGTTTGATTCCAGGTCCCCCGCAGTGAAAATTGGCGGATACATTATTATAGGTTTCTTTGTCCTCATCATCGCCATTACATTTGGAATGCCCGATTTTATGTCTGAGATGGGTATGAACAGAGATACAGTAGCCGTTGTTAACGGTGAAACTATTCAGCATATTGACTTTGTTCGTTATCGTGATCTTAATGCCTACAGGTACGGGAACGCCAAGTCTGACGAAATGCAGAAACAGATACTCGACCGAATGATACAGGAACGGCTTCTGATACAAAAAGCAAAAGATCTTGATATCCGGGTATCCGATAAAGAGGTAAAGAACCTTTTCCATCGGCGATTTGCCAACGAACAGGGAAAGTTTGACGAGAGCATTCTGCAGAATTTTATGCAGCGGCTGCATATAAGTATTACTGATTATTTCCAGATGGTGAAAGATGAACTATACTTGATGAAATTGCAGCAGTTGATAATGGGCGGGGTGGGAGTATCTCCCGAGGAGGTGCACACACGGTATACCCTGCAGAATTCATCATTGCGTATCAGGTATTGCTATGTTTCCAATAATGAATTAAAGAAAAGATTCGCGTCACAAATAGAAGTGACTTATTCAGAAGTAAAAGAAGAGATGGAGAAAAATCCTTCTGAAATCAAGGATCCTGAAAGCGACAGAAAACGAATACGGGAAAAACTGGGAAATCAAAAGTTTGAAGAGCAGAAAGCTGAACTGTTAAAAAAGCTGGACTCCCTTGCCTTTGAGGGGACGTCATTTAATAAAGTGGCGGGAATGCTTGGTGGTAAAATATCCACCTCAAACCAGTTCTCCATCGGCGAACCGGTACGTGAACAGAATGATAAAGGATCGGTACTATACACGATAAGTGAATCAAATATATTCATGAGTGACGCCCTTGCCATAGATATCGGTAAATCTTCAAGGGTGATTCAGTCTTTTGACGGGCTATACGTGTTTACACCGGTGAAGAAAAAGGTGCCATTCGTAAAGCCTCCGCGGGACAAGTATGAAGCTATTGAGAAACGTGTATATTATGCTAAGGCAAATTCTCTATATATGTCGTTACTGAACACGTTGTATGAAAAATCAGAAATTGTGAAAAATTTGCAAACCGGGGAATAAATACTTTTAACATATAGAAAAGACCGGTAATATAGATTATGGTATGGTGTAAGCGAGGTAGGTATGAATATTAATGCTGAATATGTTAATCCTTTTCTTGAGGCGGCAAGCGCGGTCTTTAAGTCAATAATGAATGTTGAACTCAGACGTGGAAAATTGACCATTAAAGAATTGCCCGATCCCTCTCATGATGTGGCAATAATTATCGGCATTACGGGAGCGGTCAATGGTGAGGTTGTATACAGTATGGGGTTTAACATGGTTTACAAGATTGCAGAGACCCTTGCTCCAGGGATTGATGAGAAACAGATTAAAACAGAATACAAGGATATCGTTGGTGAGCTTGCCAACATGATTACCGGTAATGCCATGAACCTGTTTGCCTATTCGGGAAAGCGTATTGAGATGACAACTCCAACGGTTGTAGAAGGGGATAATTTTACAATAACCCTGGTGAAACAGACAACGCTGGGTATAAACCTGTACAGCCCTTACGGGCAGCTTGAAATGAACGTGGCCCTCAAGTAAAAAGGATGTCAATCACTCTTCCTGGAAGTAGGTAGATTCAACCTGCTTCAGATCACGAACCGCCCTGTCGGTGAGGGGTGAGTTGTAAAAATGCTTGTTAGCCGGATTGCCGGCACGTTTGAGAAAAATTTTGAATACTTTTCTCGCGGATTCTACGTCTTTATGTACAGGATCGTGTAGAAGAATTGCCCCAAGCCAGTAATATGCGTCGTCAATGGTTTCCCTGTCCCCGTAATACTTTATAATTTTTAAAACAGCATCAAGTGACTGTGTTCCCTGCTTTTCCTGCAGGTAGAGTTCAGCCGTGTGTAACAGCGCGTTATCGGCAAGTTCGTGCTCCGGGAAGAGGGCAGCTACTGTTTTGAACGATTCTATCGCCTGGATGCGCTGTCCCTGTCCCTTGTACACTTCCCCCCTGAGAAAAAGTGATGCCGGATACTCGCCTGACTTTTCAGGAATACCTGAAAGTTCTTTAAGGGCCTGGTCATACTTACCATCATCCATGAATATGCGGCTGGTCCATATTGATGCCGCGTCACTGTAGGGGCTGTCGGGGTAATTTTTTTTAATGGATGAAAATTTTTCCATTGCCCGGTCAAACAGCCTGCTGTTATACAGTTCAATTCCCATTTTCAGTGCCAGCTGATCAGGGGTGGCCGCTGCCGGCGCGCTGTCATCTTCATCTTCACCGGTAATTACATCGCTATTTTCACGGTTTAATGATTCGGGGGTCTTTTCGGGCTTAGATGGGGTATCATCTTCTTCTGAAAGAATGCTTTTGATTATTGATTCATGAGATTGCCCCGACAGGGGAAGTGACGTAAAAAGACACATCACACAGGTAATCATAATGAGACACTTTCTTAGTCGTATCATTCAGCCACCCCCTCGCCAGGATCAAGGGGTTCCAGTTCTTTTTTCTTTCCGGTAATAACCCGGTCATTTGTTTCTTTCTTTTCTTCTATCACGGGAGGAGCTTCAGGATCGTGCCTGATTATCTCCCCGGTTTTTTCTTCGACGGGGGTACCTGGCTGTTTTAGAATGTTAATATCGCTACCAGTATCTTTTTTATCCAGCTTTTGAATATCAACCGGCCTGTCCCTGTCAACCGCGGGAGGAAGCCCTGAACGTTCTTTTTCAGTTCCCGGTGCTTCCAGTAACGCGTCATTCATGGGGATTGGTTCTTCTTCCCTGGCGGGGTAGGGTATCTTCTGATTACCACTTTTTTCGGCTTCACGCATGAGCTCTTCTTTGAGCATGTTCTTGAAGCTGCCGCGTTCCCTTGAGCGCTTGATATCTGTGTCAAATGACTGATTAGTGGTTTCTGACAGGGGTTCTCCACTATGTTTGGCAGACTTTTTACCAAGATGATTACCAAGAAAAATACCACCTGCCATGAGAAGAAATATCGTAAAGAAAAAAGCCTGACGAATGGTTTCCGAGGTTTTGCTGTCAAGGTTCTCAATTGATCTGCTGATTGAATTTATAATGGTATATATTATTTTTACAAGGGGATTCATTTCGGTTTCCTTTTAACTACTTTCATCTTCCCTGTTAAGAATAATAATCACGTTGCAGTTTTTCAAGTTTTTCCGGGTTTCGGGGCTGCTGTAAATTTTCCGTGTGTCATCGGTGGAGAGAACCGGACATCCTTTCATTGCCCTGACAGCAATTGTGAAGAATGGACGATTCCCCGATTTAGCATGTCGAGTGGCGTCATCCTCGTTATAGCAATAGGCCACTGTTCCCTTTTCAACGCTCCTGGGGCTGTGAATGTACTGCCGGCCGAATATTTCACGTCCCTGGTCATCAAAAAGTGAAGGAAGAAGCATGGGTTTTACATCAAGTCCCCGCGCGTCTATGATGAGCCCGGTGTATTCGGTGGGTATGGTATCACCCCATATATCGGGAAACTCTTTATCCGGGAAGGTGTAGGGTAATACCCGTAATAATTCACCCATGGGAATGGAAAGCCGGCAATGGGCTGTTGTAAAACCTGAAGGATATACCCTGCTGCTGGTGCGTTTCTGTATCAGTTCAGCGAGCCTTGACTGGGTAAATGTTTCACGCTGTATAAGCTCCCGCATCGTCGTGTTTGGGTCCACTATTATGTGCTGTATGGACATTGTCATCTCTTCAAGGGCATTATTACGGGCGTGAAGATACGCTGTCTGCCTTGCCCGGTTTAAAGAGGTGGGGACACCGGTATTGGTATTGAGAGGTTGCCCCTCTTTAGTGATCCGTATATCAGCAGTAGATGCTGACATGATGATTTCTTTTGTCCAGTTGATACTGGTATTCCTGTAATTCAGGGTGAAATCTTCTGCCTGCACCTGATGTGCCCATATCCCGGCGGTGATTACCATTGAAAGAATTGTTGTTATGCTGTAGCGTAACTGTCGTATCATGGAATATCCGGATTTTCCCTGGTAATTATGTGATTATTGGAATAACACTTTGTTACATTATCGGATACAGGGTGGTAATAGTGAATTCATATTTTCTAAGTTCCCCTCAGTGGGACAACATGGGAAGCAGGATATCAGCGGCGTCAATGATATCGGCACACAGCATATTTTTCATCTTCTCCTCAGGCAGGTCTGGATGGCGATTGAAATAAAAGAGTGTCTTTCGGAGAAATGGTTTCAGTATGCTGTTCATGTCATCGGTTGACAGAATGGCATTCAATTCTTCGGTATTGTGTTCATCATTTCCTTTCTCCATCTGCGTGGAGGCTATCGACCGGAGATGAAGTAACTGTTCTTTGAACCCTGCCATTTCTTCATATATCTTTCCTGTAGGCAGGGTTGTGTTATGGGAAAGAAACTGTTGAAGAATCTTTTCAGGAGGTACCTTTTGTTTCGGTATACAGGATGTGAGTTTATCAAGTGCTGTTTCGATGGTGTTGGGGATTGCCGCTCCCCCTCCTGTAGCGTTGATCACTTTAACGGGAACCTTGCCGGCAGAATCAGAAAACCATTGACGGTATAGATCAAGAACGAAATCGGTGAGTACGGGTTTTCTGTTTCCGAACGAAGGAACGTACTTGATCTTTCTTCTCCTGATGACCGACTGGTTGATCGTATCAAGATTTTTTATCCTGTTTATAATAGGTATCCATTCATCATTATGATGGGTGCCGCTGCTGTGTATTTCACGGCCGGTATAGGCAAGATCCTGTCCAACCAGTATGATGGGATCACAGCCAAGGTTGCGCGCAAGGTCAAACGCGCTGGTGGCAATTGATCCCCCTGACTGGATGTCCCCCAGGGGGGGCAGGTGCTGTTCAACCCAGTCCATTACGGGGGTGGCCTCTCTCTTCAGTGAGCCGTCAGGGGCATCGTAATACTTTGCCGTTGTGCTGAAAAGCAGGGGACCGCTATAATCACGTACCAGCCCGGGGTAGCTGACCACGTCGGCAAGCAACACGGCATTGCCGGTAGTGGTACCCAGAAAATGCTTGATGCTGTGTGCCTGGGCATCTAATGTCATCACTATGTGGGGAGTAATGCCCTTTTTCAGCATGGGTTTTAACGCGGTATCCACGCATATGATGAGGACCCGCTCTTTCAGGGTGGCAAGCTGGTCAATATTGTTACGTAATGAGGGCCCTGCTGACACTATTACGCCCGGTATTGACTTGAAACTGCCGAAAAGATCGTGTACGGCATACCCCCTGTCCAGGTTGTCCAGGTTGCGAAAAATATTTCGTATCCACAGCTTTTCAAATTCGAACCTTGTCAAAAGGTCACTCATTTTTGAAGAGAAAAACTGCTGTATATCTGCAGCCATTTCCTCGTAAAAGTCGGGGTACAGCTGACAGGAGGGACGATGGTGATACACCCGTGCCCCCCTGAAAGACGATATCTCGATGGGTTCAAGCATATTCTGCACATCAAACCTGTCTGTTATAACTATTGCGCCTTCCATTATACCGGGATTGACTTTACGGGCCAGGTCTAACACCTCGGGGTCATGTTCGACTACGATAAGTTTTATGTGGGGCCACAGTTTTTGGATGGCCCGCAGGTGGTATCCAAGACCTGCGCCGCAGATGATAACGTGGGATGCTCTTCCCGGGTTGAAAGAAGATACCTGCCTGCCGGCTTCTTTCACCGGGTCGTATGCTGAATGAAGTCGAATAGTCTGGTTAGCTGAATGGCATACCAGTGTTGTATGGCCGCTTGATGATTCTTTAAGCTGGTATTGATACATAATCGCAGAACCCGGTAATTTGCTTTTCAGGATTGTCCGTTATAGAGATCTTTTAGTCTCTGATGGAAAACTTTCAGGTCTTCTTCATCTGATAATTTAAAATGTTGAAGAATGGACTCTTCGATATAGTAGTACTGGTATTTTCTGTTTTCAACCCCGCAGAGCATGTTCGCAAGATATGTTACCCGTACTTGCTCAGAAAATTCAGTGTTTGCCTCAAGCGGGGTGTGGTGATACCGTATGCTTGTTACCAGGTAGTCGGGAAGCTGCCATTTCTTGGCGATCAATTCTCCGATAGTCGAATGGCTTATGCCTATGGATACCTCCTCCATGACGGTTGATGTCCGCATCTTCCTGTCGGCAACCAGGTCGGCTATCCAGTTTGTAACTTCCAGGTCGGTTGACAGAAGAATAATCTTTCCAAGATCGTGTAAAAGTCCCGCAAGGGAGGCATGTTCAATAATATTACCAAGTTTATAATGTGTTGCTATGGTACGGGCATAAAAAGAGGTTCTGTTGCAATGTTCCCATATCTGTTCAAACCTGGTGTACCTTTTGTCAAGTATTTTCCTTGCGCTGGTGGCAATCAGCAGTGCTTCAAGATTTTTCAGACCAATGTTCATAACAGCTTCATTCAGGCTTTCGATACGTTTTCCGGTGATGAAACCCGCTGAATTGGCAAGCTTCAGTACATCTGTCGAGAGGGCAGGATCCTGCATAATCTTCGTTGATATATCCCTGATTTCCACGTCCCTGCGTTTGCACATCTGTATCAATTCAAGCACCTGTTTGGGGAAGGTGGGAATGCCTTCTATGTCATCAAGTACCTGTTGCTTAATCGAAGTGGTAAGTGCTTCCGGTCTCATCTGGTAGGGGAGGAACAGTGATGCCTGTGTCACCTTACCATCCGTTTTAATGGTGTAATGTGCTGGATCAATGCCTGAGCTTTTCAAAAGCAGTACAACCAGTACTATACCGAGGCCGGCCCCCTCAGTTTCATCGTATATTTCTTCATAGGCCTCTGTAAAGTCCTTGTATCTGCGTGCATTGTCAAGGCGCAGGTTGATGCGCTCAAGTTCTTCCGGTAATATGGGGGCATTGTTAGTGACTATAAACTTAATCCCATCGTCTTCCTTCCTGGTATAGAAGGTCACCTTCAGGTTACTCTTTTTTAATTCACCTTCGAACCTGTCAAGCTGTCCCACTATGTCTTCCTTGAATTTTTGTATTCCTTTCAGATAGGTCTCATGGTTGGCTATGTCAAGGTTCATTTTCTGGAAATATATGCGTTTGGCGTTTGCTTTTGTGGCGTTAATTATTATTTCCCTGAGTATGGTAACCATCATATCAAGAAGAAAGATACGGTCGCTGGTGGCCAGTATCTTCGCCAGTATGGCATTGAGTGTTTTAATGGTATTTTCTGACGGATAAAAAAATGAAAATGAAAGCGGCTCTCCTTCGTTAAATGATCTCGCTAGCTCAGAGGTGTTGATAGTCGCCATTATTCCTTCCTGACACGTAACAAATAATTGTACTTTTATAATTGAATCTAAATCTCAATACAACCATATTTTAAAAAAAGTAAAACGTTCTACCTGTTATACTGTCTTTATCGTCAATTCGTTAGAGAATAATTAAACCCGAATGGTTATTTCGTTGTATTGCCCTGCATAATGAAACAATACTCTTGTGATCAGTTGAGGAAAGAATACCAGGTGAAATGTGTGACTGGGAAAAGGTTGAGGATTGTGAACGGGGAATGCTTCGCAGGTCACGCACAAGCAATGGGCACCCATCGGCCTGTGCCATTTCGCATAACTTTTCGAAAAATAATGAGAAAGTGAAATCCATGTCAATTATTATGGAGTGAACCGGTAATTTCTTTAACGCGTTACCAGCCTGTTTAACCTGTGAATAATCCGGGCGGGGAATATAAAGACTCACGCTGCTGACACACCTGTTTCGAAAATAAGTGTGCAACTTTACAATGTCCCCGTAATTATCCGGCAGCCCGAATATAACACCTTTGCCGCCCCCTGAAAGAAGTATTGTGTCATTCCCATTCTTACCCGGGATGGATGCCCCCAGTACCCTGTGGGGTTGCTGTTGATGCCACATCAGGGAGAGTGAGATCACAAGGGCAACCAGAAGCGCGGCCAGAAGATGCTTCTTTTTCTTAAAGGCGGGTAAAAATGGCAGAAACAGGGAACCATATCCTATTACGATAGCGGACAGGTTTCCCTGTGCCGGGCCATGGGTGCCCAGTGAGGAGAGAATGCGGGTTCCAAACACAATGATGCTGGTTACGCCGTCAATGCCCCACGCGAATGCTTCCGCGAGAGGGGGGCAGGGAATAAGAAAGGGCTGAATGATTGAGGTGACCAGGAGGAGTGACACACCCGGTACGATGGTGATATTAGATATAAAAGAAGACACGTTATATTCACCCATATGGATGATGAGCAGGGGCACCACGAAAATCTGTGCCGCGATGGTTACCGCCATGCCGTTATGAATGCCGAGGGGAAGACGGGGGAGGCGCCGTGATATTACGGGGAAAAGAAGTATAATGCCGAAGGTGGCGGCAAATGACAGGTGAAACCCGGGGTTAAATATTTCATAGGGATACAGCAATAGAATAAGGGTGGCCGCCATGAAGAGTATGTTGAAGGTATTCTTCTGCTGGTTGCCAATGATATGCAGTACGGCGATACCAAGCATCACGGCGGCCCTGATGAGTGAAACAGGCATGTCGGTGCAATAGAGATATGTCCACACCGTCATCATGCATAATATCCAGGTGGTTTTTCTGTTCAGCCGCATCACCCAGCCTATGAGAAGGGGGATGCACGCGATTATGCCCACGTGCAGGCCGCTTGCCGCCAGTACGTGCAGTGCCCCGGCATAGGTGAACAGGTGCAGTATCTCCTTGTGAATGTAATCTCGGTTGCCGAAATACAGGGCCATGATGATGGAGGAGGTTACCGGTGAATAGGTGTTGTACACGTATCGGGCAACCTGTTCCCTGAAGTAAGATTTAATGGAATTGCCCGGCGAATGTATTACCATTACGCTGGTGTTATCCAGGTAAAACGAGGCTGACAATCCACGATGCAGAAAATAGAGTTGTGCCGGTGATTCTGTATTTTGTTCGTATACGTATGCCTTCGCCGTGAACCGTATGGTGTCGCCATTTTTAACATTTGTGTCAGGCGAGAGGTAGGCAACAGCGTTGAAGGATTTCCCTTCACCGGTAGAACAGTGCAGACTGGCCCTTTTTGAATACCGTTGGGTTTCGATACTGTATACCGAGGCATTGTATTCTGTCTTTTGTGATTGTGGAAATACCGTGGGAATAAAAGAAAAGGCCCGAAAACCCATGAGTAGGGCAATGGTGATGATAATTGACCACTGAAAGAGTATCTTTACCGGTTTGTTGTTGCCGGAATGCGAAGAAGACGTGATCATCCGCGTCCAGAGTAGAAGTAAGAGCAGGGTGCCGGCAGCACACATGAGAGGGGCAAAACCGGGATATGGTGTGCCGGAGGTGGTGCCGTAGACAGTCAGTATGGCCGCGCAACCGGCAAGGCAGGTAATTGCCGAGGGTACCACGCATAACCTGAGTGATTTTTTAAATTCGCCCAATTTTATACACGAAACCCAGTGATGCTCCGGTAGTAAGACGGGTAGATTCTTCTCCCCGGCCGAAATACCCGTAGCGGCCGTATATATCAAGTATTAGTATTGAGTCAAGGGTAAGGTCTATCATGGTGCCGACGCACACGGAAAGCCCGCCACCGCCATCGTAGGTATCTGTTGCCGGGGGCATGTCGATGTACAGGCCAGCGCCGCCGGTAAGGTTGAAGACGGCAGAGAGTTCATACATGTATTTCCCGGTAACGGTGAGCAGTGTGTGATGTACGGATATATCAGGCGTCCCCTCCAGGGAATTGTACATGAACTGGGCGGTGAATTCACCAACCAGGTTGTTCACTATAATGTTCATCAGGGCGCCACCGCTGAAAAAATTGCCCTGGTAGTTCTGCTCCTGCCGCTGGTCATCCCACCAGTTCTCATAATGCACTGTTTGGAGTCCGCCCCCCGCGGTTACCCCCAGGTAGGTGAAAAAAAGCTCCTGGGCATTAAGGTTTGTGAGGGCAAAGGACATGCCGGATGAGAATAACAGAAAAAATGCCAGCAATAATCTGGGGGTGAACCTTTTCATATACCTACCTGATATTCAATGGATTATTTACCACCTGGGCGTTGGTGGGCACCTGGTAATCAAAGATGCCGGTTACAATATGATCGCCAATTCTTACATTTGAAAGGGTGTAGGTGGTTGCATTGCCTTCAGCTGTCTTTAGAATAGCTTTTTTTAGTAAAAAACTGCCATCCAGGAACAGGGTAATGTCGGTGTAGTTCTTTTCACTGTTTTTCAGCCTGATGGTATAACCCGATGATCCCTGTGAAGTGACAATGGCAGCATACCCGTTTACCAGTGAGGCGATACCACCCGATTTACCGCCTGAAAGATCCTGCACGCCGCAGATGTTGCTCCCCTTATCGTGGATCCACAGTTTTTTACCGTTTGATACCAGTATCTTTCCGGAAGGGGTATTAAAGGTTACGTATATCATCCCGGGAGCCCTGTACCTGAAATTGCCGCTATAGGTCATGCCCGTGGAATCAGACCAGGATATCACCCCGCTCATGGTGCCGATTGAGTGCATTCTTTTCTTGAATTTACCAAGGGCCTCGTCACCGGTAAGCCCGTAGGCGTATGATCCCGCCAGCATTACAAGGGCCAGTGAAACCCCGGCAAGCATTCGTGTTTGTCTAGTCATAATAATATTCTCCTGTCTCTACTCTACTATACGCTGATTTAATGTAAAACATAAAATTTTTTTCAAAAAAATTGCCCTTTTACGCAAGCATA
>CAZAOK010000029.1:0-5495 GCA_964486725.1 uncultured Leptospiraceae bacterium | reverse complement strand
GGGTAATCCTTTGTTTTAGTATTTTTCAAGAACAATATCTAAGTCGAGGGGGACGGGTTTTTGGGGGGCGCGGGTTAGTGAGAGGGCGCCGGTGGTGCAGTGTTCTACGCAGAGTTCGCATCCCAGGCATTCATTCTGCAGGTATGCCCAGCCGGTTTCTGTGACGGTTACCGCGTCCACGGGACAGATGTTGCCGCAGTTTCCGCAGTGCCGGCACGCGTTGTCGTTACGCGCAACAGCATAGCCGGCGTGGGCGGTCATGCTGAGGTTGTCGTTAAATTTGCGGGCAAAACGGGTGGCCTGCAGGCTGACACATGTATCCGGATGGCAGTTGCATATCACACCGGTGCTGCCGCCGGTGGCAACCTTGAAGAAGGCCTGGGTGAGGTAGCCGTGCTTTCTGAACTTCTGTATCATTGCCAAAGCTTCTTGTTGAGTAATCTTCCTGGCATTGTATTTACTGCCATGTTCAAGCCAGAATGACGCGATACCCCGTCCTACAGCGATACAGGAGTTGATGGTCCAGTCTTCGTCTTTCAGGGTCTTCTTGCAGGGGCAGTCCATGACGGCGATGTAGTCTGGTTCTTGAAAGAGTATTTTATAGGCGTACCGGTATGGAACGATCTGCCGGTTTTTTTCCGTGATAGCTGAAACATCAGTGTTTAGCTCGAAGATCTTGCGGGTGTCTCCGAAGGAAAGCACCTTCGCGTGATACCGGCTAAAGGCCGTTTTCAGCACCAGGCTTAACGGTTTGAACCATGACACGTAAGTGGATAACAGTTTGAATGCGTGGTACACGGTTTTCACGTAAGGATAATAGAAGGTAAAGTAGAGGTAATTGTGTACCGCCCTGTCCACCCGCCAGCCGTGCTTCTTGAACATGTCCCTGGTTGATTCTTTCATTCTTACATACCTCTGAAATACTCTATACCATTAGCAGTACATGTCAATCAATAACTGGTCAATCATTCAACAAAAGCATTAAAGGATCACCGCAAAGTCGCAAAGTTCGCCAAGGGCGCAATAAGCTCATCTTGGAATGTTGGGAAAAGCTAACAAAATTTCGGCTCATTCCGGATTTTTGGGGAAAACCATCGTAATTTATTTTATGTCTATAAATCATTATTAACAATGTACCGTTTTTTCTGCTGGCTAAGATATATACAAAATACTGTATGCTGTTTACTCATGGATTCCCGCCTTCGCGGGAATGACATTGGTTAAAAAAAAATTATGTGAATTGCAATTTCAAAGATTATTGTTATAAAAATTGTTTTCAATACCAAAGAATCCGCAAAGATTGGGAAATCAATATAACTTCTTCTTTCTCTTAGCGAACTTCGCGTTCTTCGTGTCTTTGCGGTAATATTTTTTCGGTGGACATGAGCAGAAAAAATGCTAAAATTTACCAGTAAAACATCAGGATTAACTTTATACACAGGAAATATGGAATGAAGATGAAGGTTTTGGTATTATGCGTACCGGTGTTATGCGGAATATTGTTTGTGTCATGTGCCACCATGTCTAATGATGGATCGGATGTGGTTAGCGAACAGTTGAAGGCCCAGAACAGGGTGATGAAGAACAACCTTACACAGGCGCAGCGTGAGAATGACATACTTAAAGAAGAGAACATACAGTGCAGGGCCAGTGTTGACCAGCTGAAATCGAAAGTGAAGATGCTGGAGTCGGAGATGGCTTCCATGAAGAAGAAATACGAAAGCGATATCGGGCTGCTTGAAAAGAAGAACGAGAACCTGCAGGAGAAGAACAGGATACTTGATCAGGAAAGCACCGAGAAGATAAAGGAGTTGACCAGCCTTAACAGCAAACTGGAAGAGCGTTTGACCGGCAAGATCGAAGAACTGAACAGGGCCATTCGCAGGCAGGAAGAAGAATTCAACCGTCAGCGTCAGGAGATGGAAAGCCGTTTCTCGGATAAGGAGAAAGAGTACAAACAGGAGATCGCAGGACTTGAAAAACAGCTGAAGCAGTACAAGTCTGACATGGAGTCGATGAAATCGCGGTTACAGGAGGCTGAAGACCGTGTTGAAAAGCTTCAGTCTGACCTGAATGACAAAGAATCCACTATTAAGTCACTCAAAGAAAAACTGGATGCCGCTAAAAACAAGGCCGCTACAGCCGGCGATAAGCAAAAGGGAGAATAACCGATGCGTGGTATTGCCGATATTTGTATTTCAATTCTTATTATGACCGGCAGTGTGTATGGGGCAGAAACGGTAACCATGCTTTTTACCTCTAACCTGCAGGGACGTTTCAGCACTGTTATTGAAAACCAGGAAGAAGAAGATAAAATGCTGCTTTTGGCACAGTCACTGGCTGCAGCCAGGAAAAAACACAACGCCGTTGCCTACATAGACCTGGGGAATGGCTTTTACCCGGGAACCCTGTCACGCTACAGCTTTGGTTCTGTAATGATGGATTTCTTTAATTATTTTAATTGCGACGCCACCCTTATTTCGTCTCAGGATCTGAATATCGGCATAAAAAACCTTGAGTTTTTGAAGAAGGGACGAAACACAAGCCTGCTGTCGGCAAATATCATGGATAAAAAAAATCCTCTTTTCACCCCCTATATCATTCGAAAGCAGGGAAACAAGACAATTGGCCTGGTAGGTCTCACCTCCACCCGGGGGGTGTTTGATATTGCCGAACGAAAGCTTTATTCTGTGGCTATCAGGTCGTACCGAAAACGGTTAGATGCCCTGCTGCCGAAACTGAAAGATGAGTGTGATTATATTATACTGCTTTCGGGACTATCCTACCGGGAGAACCTGTCACTTCTATCTGAAGTGGAAGAGCTCGACCTTGTAGTCAGCGGTGGTGATGCCAGCGGGTCACTGTTCAGGTCGAAAGTCAGGCGGGTTGACCTGGAAAACGGGAAGAGCGTGCTCACCCTGGCCGGGAACGACGGCTATTATAGACTAACCCTCTCCGCCGATGAGGGGCTGCGGGTTCGGGAAGTGGCATTCACGTCCGCCAGCAGGAATCGTGTTGACAGCCGCCGGTATAATGAATTCGTCAACAGGCTGACACTCTGGAAGAAGAAGTTTCAGCATGAAGGGGCAGAGGTGGTTGCATCAAAACTTTCACGTTCGGTTTTGCTGGATGACCGTACCGTGGCCCATCTGCTGCGGCACGCTACACGCAGCGAGGTTGCCGTGCTTGTGAAAAATTCGATTGTTAAGGCCAACCTCGATGGGAAGGTTGCCTACTCGGACATTATCATGTCGGTGAACAACGAGTACCCGGTGTTGACCTACAGGGTGAAGGGGGCGCTGCTGAAACGGCTGGCGGCACAGGATGAGGTTGTTGTTTCCGGTGTGCGTGATGGACGTGTGCAGGGAAACACGATAAGTGATGACAGGGAATACTCGGTGTGTTCGACGCAGAAGGGGTATGAGCGGTTGCTGCAGTTGACCAGGAAAAGGATTGCCTATACGAATACATGGAAAACCCTTTCTGACATGATTCGCGCCGACCTGCAGGGCGAAAGGGTGCTGGCCCGCGGGGATTATCAGTACCTGGATAACCGTTTCAGGCTGATGGTGGATGTGTCCCTGTCCAACTTCTATGACCGCTCGGTGGTTTCAAGGGGTGACGAGATCGAGACGCCGCCGGGCAAGCCGGAAGAAACCTATCGAAAATGGGGGCTTGAGAACAAGATTGATTTTACCATTTACAACAGGTATCACACTTTTGTGCTGACCCCCTACGTGTATTACATGCGGCAGGACCGGGAATACCTGCACAACCTGCTGCGGGGAACTTTTCTGTATACATACAACCTGGGTGATGTATTGAAGCCCTATCACAAGTCACAGGCTGACACGGTGCTGGTTGAAACGGAAAGTTTACGCCCGGTGCTGATGCGTGAAACGGTTGGGGCCTTTTTTTCGTTCAAGTACCTTGGCGGTAAGCTTGGGGCTGGTTTTGAAAAACAGGTGCAGGACCCGGAGAACAAGGCTCTCTACGGGGTTGAGGCTATAATTGATTTTCGCTATCCCTTCTGGGACAGGTTCAACTATACCTTTCTGCTGGACGCGTTTTTATCAACCCGCGACAGGGATTTTATAG
Source organism: uncultured Leptospiraceae bacterium (assembly GCA_964486725.1). GTDB lineage: Bacteria > Spirochaetota > UBA4802 > UBA4802 > UB4802 > M55B154. Next base: position 1,397 of record CAZAOK010000029.1, on the reverse strand, counting down.
AGCGCCACTTTCGTTCTGATATAACTACCGGCCTGTCGTATTCTTTCAACAGGCTCTTGTCGCTGTCGGCGAAATACCGCTGGTTTTACCTGTATTCCATTGATTATGACCAGGAGTACCGCAACTCACAGTTTCTGCTGTCACTGGATGTGAATGCTGATTTTAAGTTTTTTTAGAAAACAGTTACGGGTGACGGGATAGTGAAAGGTGACGGGTGATGGGGTAAGAGAAAGAGATAGTGACGGGTTGTGGGGGTTATGGTCTCATGGCGGCATGATGCGCAACATTGGGTTCTCACGGAGACACGGAGGCGCGGTGAGTTGGGTTCTTTGTTTTTGTGTTGTCAGGGTTTTCTTGCTATTCAATCTATTCGGGTTTTTACAGTCAGGGGATATATTTTTGGCTTTGTGATTGATGGCACCTTGCCATTCCTGCGCAGGCAGGAATCTCGCTTGTATACTACTGGTTCATGAGATTCCGGCACTTCGGCCGGAATGACGGGGCTGGCCTGCGAAAACCATATCTGAAATAAAACTCAACAACAACCTGTTACTTGGAATAAAAAGTGAGGCGAACTTGTATTGATCAACTCTCCGCGTCTTTGTGTCTCCGTGAGAACCCCCGTTCAGTATTATGCCGTCCAAAGACTGGTTAATGTGCAGCGAATTAAATTCCCGGCCTGCCGCCGTCACCCGTCACTGTCCCTCCACAGTTTCTTTTTCTCAACGTGTCAAGATCGGTATCCATGTTGATGGTTCCCCTGTAATCCTTTATACGTGAAACCTTTTCACGCTGTATGTATTTTTTTAGGGCTTCCTTGACCAGGTCTGTTTTTGTTTTGTATTTGCTTACTTAAATTGCCTCGTTTACGAGATCATCGGGTAAGTTTATTGTTGTTCTCATGTATGCATCCTTTAACTCTTATTCCCAGTCTTCAATTTTTAGTTATTTTATTTTTGAAAATATTTTCGTATTGTGAGTGACAAGAATTATATTGTTTTTACGATTTTGTCGGATTGACCGTTTAAATATTTTATGCATACATTGGTATCTAAAAGATAGATCATAACAGCTGATCCCTGTTGGGGTAGTCACCTTGAGGCAGTCTTTCGATTGGATCATTTTTTAAACAGCCATATGTGTTTTTAAAATAATTTTCAGGCCATGACCGTTTCGGTTTATTTTTGGTTTGCAGAACAATTACTACTTCTACATCAACTTCTTTTTCAGTTGTTGGAATCTTTAAGTGTAATATACCGTCAGGTCCAATCCTGGATTGCAAGTTTATAGTTTTCATTTTACTTTTGATCTTCTCTCTAATATAAATATTGTTAATGTAATGGTAATTACTCAGCTGTCATGCTGAATATTCAATATTATTCTAAAATGAATAATAA
>CAZAOK010000028.1:0-38332 GCA_964486725.1 uncultured Leptospiraceae bacterium | reverse complement strand
TTGTCTCTAATAATTTTAAGATCAAAAAATCCGATTTATCTGAGGCTAAACAGGTATAGTGAAACAGCATAACGGGTTTATCAAGGTTAATAGTCATGCAGGTCAGGGGACGAAGTTTACACTGTTATTTCGAGCTGAAGATATTACCAGGGTGAAAACAATTAGCCGACATCAGAAAAGAATGGTGCCATCTCGTGGTAATGGAGAAAAGATCCTGGTTGTTGAGGATCAGGATCAAGTAAGGTCAATGATTACATTTGTATTGAAAAATAACGGCTATACGGTATACCCTACGGAATGTATAAGTTCTGCAAAAAGCCTCGCAAATGATCTGAAATATGAACTAGACCTGGTATTTTGTGATGTAGTTCTTCCGGACGGGAACGGCCTGGAGCTTGTTGAGTTTTTAACAGGGAAAAATAATAATATAAGTATTATCATGAGCAGCGGATATACTGATAGAAAATCACATATGAAGATTATAAAACAGAAAGGATATAAATATATTCAAAAGCCATATACAGAAGACATATTGATATCTTCGGTGTATACTGCTTTGCAATAGAGTTGTCTAATTTTCGCCGTACCGCTCCAATATTTCTTTTGTCAATAACATGTAGTCCTCGGCACCGTTACTGTCGCTTTTATATTCAAATATAGTCTGTCCCCAGCTGGGAGCTTCCTGCAAAGCGACATTGTCCCGAATCAATGATTTGAATAATTTTCCAGGTACTCTCTTTTCTGTTTCAGCAATAACCTCGTTATTGATGATCTTTTTCGCGTTGTACATGGTTCCAATAATGCCGGTTATTTCAATGTTCTTGTTAAGTCTTTTCTTGACCAGTTGAACAGCCTCGAAAAGGTTATACATACCGTGAAAGGGAAGAAATTGTACCTGCAATGGAACATATATTTCGTTGCAGAAACTCAGGGCGTTCAATGTTAGCGTTCCCAGGGATGGGGGGCAGTCTACAAGAACATAATCATAACCCTTTAGATCTTCAAGCGCGTCTTTCAGCAGAAATTCTTTTGCGGGTATGGGTAAAAACTCAATATCTTTCAATTCCATGTTTGCGGGAAGCAAGTGAAGGCCTTTCCTGTCGATGACAACATCTTCATAAGATAATTCGCCTTTCATGGCATCGTAAATTGTGTGTTTAATGTTGTTGGGGTTATATCCAAGGTGATATGTTGACTGGGCCTGATGATCAATATCAATAACAAGAACTTTCTTTTCAAGTAAATGCAATGCTGCAGCAAGGTTGACAGTAGTTGTTGTTTTCCCAACACCTCCCTTGTTGTTTGAAATAGCAATAATCCTCATCTGGTTCCCCTGAAGTTTGTTTGTATACTGGAAAAAAACTAAGATCAGTACGTCTTATTAAAAAGTCCATTTTGAAAACAAAAAGTCAAGATAAATTATTTTAAGTTTGAATAAATAAACTCACCTGCTGAAACATTCATTTTAGCAGTCTCAGTTTCACATCGGGTAGTGATTCATTATCATTTTTTACTTAAAGAAGTTTGAAATGTTCTTGTTTCTCCATGAGCAAAGACGTTGAAATTCTTATGTTGGAGTCCCAGTTTGTCTAATTCATAAAAAAGTAATTTTGGTGGATCATCCATTTCTTCATCTGCCAGGGGAAATGTGCCCCAGTGAATAGCAACGAAAATATCGGCTTGTAAATCCATATATGCCTTGATTGCATCAGCCGGGTCAAGGTGAACTGGTCTCATGAACCACCTGGGCTTATAAGCGCCTATTGGTAACATGGCGATATCAATCTTTCCAAATTTGTCTTTTATTTCTGTAAAACCGGGAAAATACCCGGTATCACCGGCAAAATAAATTACAGTTTTACCAGTAGTGATAACCCAACCGCACCACAGGCGATTATTTCTATCAAACATTGTACGCCCTGAAAAATGCTGTGCAGGAACAGCGGATACGTTGATGTTTTTATATTCGCTCGTTTCCCACCAGTCATGAGCAGCGACATTGGAAATATCTAAATCCGAAAGAATTTTTTCAACTCCAAGGGGCACCATGTACAGTGGGTTGTTTCCCAGTTCGCGGATGGTATTTATGTCAAGATGGTCATAATGGTCATGTGATATTAGTACAATATCTATGTCAGGTAATTGGCTTAATTTAAGTCCGGGTTTTACATATCTTTTCGGGCCGACAAAGGAAAGTGGAGATGCACGATTACTCCATACCGGATCAGTCAGAATAGTAATACCATCCACCTGGATAAGAAAGGTTGAATGACCGATCCAGGTAAACGTTGGATGTTTATGTTTTTCTTTGAGAATACTCCCGTCATTTTCAACATAAGGAAGATTAACATCTTCGGGTCCTTTCTTTCTGCCATTTCGGGTCCTGTCAATTAATATCCAGAAGAGAAAATCACCAAAATCTTTTTCATGGTAACCAGGGTATATATTTTTAAACCCCGAATCTGTGTGATGGGAAGGATGTTCCAGTTCAGAAGCAACTGGTAGTAATTGCCATATAATAATGACAAAAACTGAAGTGAATATTATAATGCCATATATCAGTTTTTTCATAGCAACAGGTTGTGTCCTCAGTATATTATTTTAAACATTTGGTGACTACTCAGCTATGACTAAAATATTGATCATTTACTTCATAATGAAAAGGAATTTGATCATCTCCCCCCGCCTTCGGCGGGGGGAGCCATAATATTATTATTCATTTTACGATAATTGAAACTTTTAATCATGACAACTGAGTAGTTACAACATTTGTTTGATGTCATCAATAGCGATACATGCGTTATGAATCAATGATACAGGGTAAATGATTATTACCATACAATGAAATTACAAACAAATACATCAAATATAAAAAATTTTTTAATATGAATAATATGTTGACAATAATAATTATAAATGATATTTGAGATTTATAAGTGTGATTTAATGATATCATACATTGGCGTATAGCCGTAATTTATTTTTAAGGAGTAGTACAATGCCTAAAGGTTCTGTTAAGTGGTTTAACGAGAAGAAGGGATTCGGTTTCATCTCAAAAGAGGACGGTACGGATGTATTTGTTCACTATACGGGTATCCAGGGAGATGGATTTAAAACCTTGAAAGAAGGTGACCCGGTAGAATTTGAGATTGAAAATAGCGAGAAGGGGCCAAGAGCTGTTTCCGTTAGAGCTATATAATTATACAATAATAGTAAACCACAATTTTATACTAAGCTGCCGTTTAAAACCGGCAGCTTTTTTTATGATTACATTTGATTGCAGTAAGAATATGTACTTTTATTTCGTTATTTACAATAGCATCAGTATCTCCATTGTGGTTCAGAACTGTATGGATGGATATTGGTATCGTTGTTTCTATAATCGGGTTAATCGGTTTTTCCCTGTCATATGGTAATGAATATGCATTCTTCCTTGCGGAGTGATAGTTTATTCTGGTCGAAGTGCTCGTTCAGAAGATTCAAGGAAATAATCGAACAACTCACTGTAACTTATACCATAGGCATCTTCAAAGTGGTTTTTTCTCATGAGAATGATTTGCATAACACCAAATATTTCCCCCCATAATAACAACATCAGCTGGCGGGGCAGCAGGTCATTTCGTATGGTTCCACTTGTAATACCAGATTCAATAGCCCTGGTAACCAGTTCAGAATTCTTATCGGTTATTTTCTGACAGGCTTCACGGTATTCCCCATTTTTTTTGTCATCATCCTGTACCGGGTAATATACGCAATTCCTTGATTCGTATACCATCATAAGGTGGAAGTATGCAGGATGCTCTATGGAAAATTTATAAAAAGCCCTTGCAAGGTCAAAAATAATTGTTTTTCCCTCGGTGGGATTTTGAAAAGCGTTTTGAAGCATCTCATTGAATAGTTGTAATGCCCTGAGTACAACCGCAAGGAATATCTCTTCCTTGTCCTTGAAATATAAATAAAGTGTCCGCTTGTTGTAACCTGCTGCATATGCAATTTCTTCAATGGTGGTACCATCTACACCTTTTTCGAAAAAGATGTTTTCAGCAATATCGATAATTCTGTTCTGTCTTTGTTGCTTTTCCCACTGTTTTCGATCAGCCTGTTTCATTGGATTTCCCTGCTGAGGTATTTAAATATTGAGATTTATGATATTATACAGAGTCGTACAATAATACTTGTAAAGAAAAAAATGTTGACAAAAACACCATAGTGAAAGACTATACATCATAGTGAAATAATATACATTATATAGAATATATGTCAAGAGGTAATTATTGTGTCTATTCCGGTATTGATCACCTTTTATATCATGTTTCCCTCTATTGTACTATATCTTTGCTACAGGTTTACAATATTTAATCGGATTGGTGTCGTGCTGTTGTGTTATCTTGCCGGAATAATTATTGGCAATACCGGTATTCTTCCGCTGGATGTATATCCCATGCAGGAAACAGCTGCAGATGTATCAGTAGTACTTGGTTTGCCATTATTATTGTTTACACTGGATATAAAGAGGTGGACCCGTCTTGCCGGTAAAACTATACTCTCTATGGCTCTTGCCACAATCGCAATTGTTGTCATTTCGACTATTGGTTATCTCTATACGAGAAACATACTCCCTGATGCGTGGAAAATTTCAGGTATGCTGATCGGCGTATATACCGGTGGAACACCAAACCTGGCTGCAATTAAATCAGCTCTCGGTATTGACTCAACCACATTCATTATAATGCATACATATGATACAATTATTTCGATTATTTACATACTATTTGTCATATCTATTGCTCAGAGGGTTTTTTTAAAATTTCTTAAGCCATTTGTATACAAAAATGGTCTATCGGTTGATGATCATAAAGAAAGACTCGAGGAGGAGGACGTCAGTTCATATTCTGATATGCTTAATCTTCCTGTATTGAAAAACCTGATTAAAGCACTTCTGTTAGCAATTGTCATAGTTGGAATAGCTGTTTTCCTAAGTACTATTGTTTCAGAATACTACAAAACCACCACTGCAATAATTACCGTTACATCTCTTGGTATTGCGGCTTCATTCATCACCCCTGTCAGGAAAATCAATAAGTCCTTTCAGCTTGGAATGTATTTCATATATATTTTTTGTATAGTAGTTGGATCTATGGCTAATGCCAGTCTTATCATGAATATTAATTATACCATTATGTATTACCTTATTTTTGCCGTATTCGGCAGTATGCTTTTACATGCGTTACTCTGTCGCTTTTTCAATGTTGATGCTGATACTTTTATTGTTACATCTACCTCGGCAATTTGCTCACCGCCATTTGTACCGCTTGTAGCTGATGCCATTAAAAACAGGGAAGTTCTTATTTCAGGTTTAACAACGGGAATTATTGGTTATGCCATTGGTAATTATCTTGGTATAACTATGGCATATATTTTCAGATCAATTGGATTATAGCATGGTAATACGTATTATTTTAATAAAAAGTTAAGGGGGTTATAAATGGGAAATATCAAGAATGCTCTTCCTGAGAAAGGGCTTGGCAAAGATAAAATATTAGACCAGATGACAGGTTTTGCAAGTAATGATGCGAATTATCGTGATGGAAAAACCTGGAGCCTTGTGTATTACCTTGGTGATGAATACACAAATTTTCTTAAAGAAGCATATGGTATGTTTTTCTCTCAGAATGGCTTGAACCCCATGGCTTTTAAAAGCTTAAAGAAATTTGAATCAGAAGTTATTAAAATGACTGCTGCAATGCTGAATGGCGGAGACATGGCGTGTGGTACAATTACCTCGGGTGGTACAGAAAGTTGTCTTTTGCCCGTGAAGACATACAGGGATATGGCAAGGTCAAAAAAACCATGGATAAGAAAACCAGAAATGATAGCCCCCGAATCCATACATGTGGCCTATCAGAAAGCAGCAAAATATTTTGACGTGAAAATGGTTCTGGCACCACTGGCCGATGATTACCGTGTAGATATGAAGGCTGTAAAAAAAATGATTAATAGAAACACAATTATGATTATCGGTTCAGCACCGTGTTATCCATTTGGTGTTATTGATCCGATTGAAGAACTTGGTGAACTTGCTCAAAAAAAAGGAATACCCCTGCATGTGGATGCCTGTCTGGGTGGATATTTGCTTCCATTTGTTGAGAAATCAGGTTATACTGTTCCACCATTTGATTTCAGGGTGACAGGGGTGACTTCAATATCAGCTGATACACATAAGTATGGATATAGCGCGAAAGGTGCGTCAACTATTATATACAGGAGCATGGAATACCTGCGTCACCAGTTTTTTATATATGAAAACTGGTCAGGTGGTTTATACGTGTCCCCGGCGATACTTGGAACCAGGCCCGGCGGGGCAATCGCCGCTGCCTGGGCTGCAATGATGTACATGGGAGAAGAGGGCTATAAAGAACTGGCAAAAGTTACCATTGAAACTACGCGTGAATTAATTAATAAAGTGAATGCAATTCCCGAATTACGAGTTATCGGGAATCCTGGAATGAGCGTTTTCGCCTTCACATCAACGAGTAAAAAAATAAACATATATGCAGTTGGTGACCAGATGGAGCACCGAGGATGGCATATTGATAAAACACAAAAACCAGAAGGCTTACATATCATGGTTACCGCATTCCATAAGGATGTTGTGGATAAATTTATTTCTGAGTTAAAAGAAGCTGTCGAAGTAGTAAGAAATAATCCAGAACTTGCAAACCAGGGTGGGGCTGCCATGTATGGCCTGGTAGCAAATATTCCGGTTCGCAGCATGGTTCGAAAAAACATACTCAGCATGATGGAAGCTATGTACGGACCTGATGGAGATATGCCTGATTTTTCGAAAACCGATATTGATACGGGCAATGAAGAGGAAGTGCAAAAGCAGGATTTTTCCATGAAAGCAGGCCTGCTTTACATGAAGATTAAAAATTTCTTTAAAAAATAACATTATTTATGGTGGGGCTTATGAAAAAAGAATATGTATTAAGTCCGGCTGATTCAAAAGAAGATCTTGATCGATACGAAACAGAGAATATATTTCACTCCTGGTCGTATCAGCCGGTAGTATCTCCTCCAAGGGTATTATCCGCAAAGGGGATCCGTTTTAAAACAGAAGATGGTAGAGAGCGCCTGGATTTTAGTTCATGTTTTGTAAGCCATAATATTGGTCATCAGGATCAACGTGTACTTGACGCTATACGGGAACAGGCAAAGGACTTAACATCATTCGCCCCGAGCTTTTCAAACCGGCCCAGAGCCTTACTTGGAAAAGTTCTATCAGAAATTACTCCCGGTGATCTTTCACGGTCATTTATTACTCTTGGGGGAACTGAGGCTAATGAGGCTGCCATTAAAATATGTCACCAGTATACAGGTAAACGGAAAATTATTTCCAGGTATAACTCCTATCATGGTGCCACAGCCGCGGCAATGACACTTTCAGCGGGAGATCCGAGAAACTGGGCCCAGGTGCAAGGTGGTACAGAGTGTGTCTCTGTCCCCCAGCCATATTGTTATCGGTGCATGTTTGGGCTCACATACCCCTCATGTGATTTACAATGTGTGAAATACATTGAGAGGGTAATTGAACTTGAAGGTGGTGACGAAAAGGTGGGGGGAATTATCCTGGAGCCTGTAACAGGAGCAAATGGTATTATAGTACCTCCCGATGATTACATGCATGAGTTAAGAAGAATATGTGATAAATGGGGAGTTTTGATGATAGCCGATGAAGTTATGAGTGGATTCGGGAGAACAGGAAAATGGTTTGCCATGGATCATTGGGATGTGGTACCTGATATAATGACAGTGGCCAAAGGGTTGACGTCTGGTTATCTTCCACTTGGAGCCGCGATTGCGAGGGAACATATTGGATATCACTTCAGGGAGCATTTTTTCAGTCACGGGGCAACCTATGCAGGACATGCTGTTGGCTGCGCTGCAGCGCTGCGTGTAATTCAGATATACGAAGAAGACAATCTTATTGAAAACTCTGCAAAAATGGGTGAATACCTTTTGCAGAAAGCCATAGAGCTTCAGGATAAACATTCCTGTATTGGAGAAGTGCGGGGTAAAGGTCTTTTTGTTGGTCTTGAACTTGTGAAAAACAGGAAAACAAGGGAACCAATAATCCCCCTTGATGCGAAGATACGTGCCGGGGGTAATCCAAAACTTGAAGTTGCGAAAAAGCTTGTAGAGCTCGGCATGATAGCCATGGCTGCAAATCCCAGTAACATTATTGCAATGGCTCCACCTCTTATCGTAAATAAGGATGAAATTGATGAAGGTATAAGCATAATGGACAGGGCCCTGAGTATTGCTGATGACTATGTACAGGAGTAAAAAATTACAGAGGGTGAAGTATAAACTTCATCCTCTGTAATCGTCTGATCAGTTAGTTTAATTACTTTTCTTCCTCACAGTCCTTTAAACATTCTTTGTAAGCCACTTTACACGCAGCTCTTTTCACTTCATCATCCGTTGTTTCTTTTTTGCATTTCTGCAGGGCTTCCTTGCATGCTTTTTCGCAAGCTATTTTCTTAGGACTAAATGCGGATAGTGTCAATACCATCGAAGTTGCGAGGGCGATTGCTGCTAAAATGAGAGTTATCTTTTTCATATTATCCTCCAACAGATACGGTTTATCTGTGTATATAGATTTTGCGACCAGTCTTATTAAAAACTGGTCGCAAATTTATTATAAATAAATTAAAGACTTGCTGCAACAAAAAAATTTGAAGCTTACACGCAGCAGTTAACGCTATTCATTATCTTCAGTATACATTGCTTCAATTTCATCAGCATACTTTTCACTAATGACCTTGCGTTTAACCTTTTGTGTTGGAGTCAGCTCGTCTGTTTCCTGTGTCCATTCGGCATCAAGCAAGGTAAATTTTCTAATCTGCTCAACCCTGGCGAAATGGCTGGTATACTTATCGATTTCTTCCCTTATAAGAGCATTGATTTCATCGTTCTTGATAAGATCATCATGAGAGCTGTATGAAATGCCCTTTTCTTTAGCATATGCTTCAAGTTCTGGAAAAGCAGGCACAATAAGAGCTGAAAGATATTTTCTCTTGTCACCAATGACACCTATCTGTTCGATATAAGGTGATGCCTTGATGCTGCTTTCAAGATTTTGCGGGGATATGTTTTTACCACCTGCGGTAACAATGATATCCTTTAAACGACCGGTGATGCTGAGGCAGCCATCTTCATCAATTACTCCGATATCTCCTGTTCTGAAATATCCATCTTTTGTAAAAGACTCAGCTGTTGCTGATTTATTCTTGTAGTAACCTGGCATAACCTGGGGGCCTTTTGCCTGGATCTCTCCATCGTCAGCAATCCGAATCTTTGTTTTTGGAATTGGCTGGCCTACTGTACCGGGTTTTATCAACCACGGCCTGTTAAAAGTAAGAATAGGAGTGGTCTCTGAAAGTCCGTATCCTTCAAGTATTTTGAATCCCATTCCAATGAAAAAGTCTGCATCAGAAGAAGAAAGGGGGGCTCCCCCTGAAATGGCATAACGCAAGTTGTCCATCCCCAGGGTGGCTTTAAGGTTAGTGAATACCAGTTTATCTGCAAGATTATATCTGAAATCACCTGGATCTTCATCCCTGCATACCTTTGGAAGTCCTCTTTTTGCCTGCCGCATGGCAAAATTGAATATTGCTTTTTTTACTGCAGGGGCACCTGACACCTTGGAAATAATTCCAGCGTGAACTTTCTCGTATATTCTTGGTACACTGATTATCACTGTTGGCCTGACTTCAACGAAATTATCGACCAGCTTTTCAATACTTTCGGCAAAAGCGGTTTTTGCTCCAGACCAGATGGCGCCATGAAAGCCTGCGGTTCTCTCAAGAGAATGAGAGAGCGGCAGAAATGATAGAAAAATATCATCCGGACGGAGAAGAGGTTGTCCTGTTTCCTTGTCCACCATCTCCATAAGGGTATACCTAACATTCGAGACAAAGTTGTTATGTGTCAGCATTACACCTTTGGGGTCGCCTGTTGTTCCGGATGTGTATATAATCGTTGCCAGGTCATCAGGTTTGATCCCGTTCAGCCTTTTATTAAACTGGCTGGGATTCAGATTAGATTTTCCTGTAGTAAGAGCTTTCGCGAGTGTAAGCGTATCTCCCTTTAATCCTTTAACATCTTCGAATACTATGAGCTGCTTAACTTTTTTTAGTTTTGATTTAACTTTTAAAATTGTTTTAAGGTGATCATGAGTTCCAGTAAAACACATTTTTGAATCTGAATTGTTCAATATGTATTCACATTCTTCTGGTGAATTTGTTGCGTAGATTGGTACGTCGACGGCACCAATGGAGTTAATAGCAAGGGCAGTGAGATGCCATTCCCAGCTGTTGGGAGCGAACAGTCCTATCTTGTCCCCTTTCTTTACCCCAATTGATAGAAGATAATAAGCCAGATTGTGAACCATATCATTCATGGATCTCCATGAAATATCAATCCAGTCATTATCTTTCTTGTAAGACGCGTAAGCCTTGTCAGCATATTTTTCCGCGTTAGTCTGAAAAACTGCTGCCATTGAATTTTCCTGAACTTTTGCCATTGAGTCCTCCTGTGGATTTTTTTCTATTTAAGATAATACTTTTACATTATTGTATTTCTATACATGTGTACATTTTACATTATGTTCACGATAATAATAATTTTGTCCAATTATATTTAATAATTAGAATTATTTTTTTCAAAAAACGTGACTACTCAGCTATGACTAAAATATTGATCATTTGCTTCATAATGAAAAGGAGTTTGAGCCTCTCCCATGCTGCTGGCCGTGAAGATCATCTCCCCCCGCCTTAGGCGGGGGGAGATGCAGGATTATTATTCATTTTAGCAAAATATGTAATTATTCAGCATGACAGCTGAGTAATTAGCAAAAAACAATGACTCATTTATTGATTATCAGGTATTGGAAGTCTGATATAAAAAGTTGTACCCTCCATATAACTGGAATTAAACCAGATCTTTCCCGAATGATTCTCTTCAACTATTCGATTTACCGAATACATTCCCAAACCAGAATTAAGCTTTGACAGCCCGGTTGACTTGCTTGAGTAGTAGGGCGCAAAAATTTTATTTTTATCTTCATCTTTTATGCCAATTCCGTTATCCTGCAGTTCAATAGAAGTAGTTTTCTTATTTTCTCCCGTTAGGATAATTTTAATGAATGGATTAAATACTACATCGCTGTTAATTGATTTAATATAATTCCTTTTCGTAGCGATTGCGTCATAACTGTTATCAAGTAGATTAAACAGAACTTCGATTAATTGCGATTTTATGCCATATACTGGTACTGAAGATTTAATATCGATTTGTACCGGTATGGAATCTGTGTCATGATTGATCCTGATTAGATTTAATGCTTCATCAACCAGGTCATTAAATGGTATAGCTGAAATCTTAGAATCTTCTTTAGCTATATTTGAATAATTGATAACACCCCTGATAATATTGGAAGTTCTTCTTACATTTTCAATCAAATTATCACTAATATTTTTAATGGAAGTCAACATGTTTTTTATCGGTGCGTCAAGTGCCTGTTGTGAGTATTGCCTGGAAAATTGATCAATTATCATGTTAAGCTCAGCACTTGATAAAGAAAAATAATTCAACCTGTTATTGATCTGATGTGCCACACCTTCAGCCATACCTGCTATAAATGACTTTTTTTCAGCAAGGAAAAGTTTTTTCTGAACATCTTTAATCTCAGATACGTATATACAGTTTTCAATTGCAAGTGATGCATGATATGCCATAATTTCAGCGAGTTTCAATTCATCGATACTAAATGTCATTTTTTTATCATGATTCCCAATTGCGACAAAACCAAGAAGATGATCGTCGATTATGAATGGTACGATAAGCATAATGTCATCAGGTTCAAAAGCAGTATATCGTTTTATTTCAAATCCGGTAATTGCCCTCTTGTAATCTTTAATTATTTCTATAACAGGATCTTCATAATTGTATTCAGAAAAAATGACATCCTGTTCCCTGGGAAGCATTGATCTGAGTTTATAGGATGATGATTCAGGATCATCAAGGTACAGTTTTACATAACTTACTTTCAACAACCTCTTGATACCGATAACAATGATTCTCAGCACCCTTTCAAGATTTCTTTCCCTTACTATACTTTGTGAGGCGTTATATAATAAACTATTGTATTGATTTTGCCTGGCGTTCAACAATTCGTCGGCTTTTTGTTGCAGGTACCTGTAAAAGAAATTACCAAAAATTGCGAGTATGAATAATATAAGAAAAGGTATAATACCATAACCTGTAAATTGGGCAATAATCAGCGGCACAACAAGAATTATTGAATATAAGAGTACAAAAAGACTGGCGTGTGTGACTACAATCCGTATGTTTAAAAAACCATGCCGGATAATGGCGAATAGAAAAATGCCTACATAAATACTTATCAGGATATTGGCATATGGTGGAATATTGATTTTATACCATATGAGCCAGTTAGATGCGCCACCGATAAATCCAATAATAGCGGAAACAATAATGAACTTCATTTGTTCGCTTTTGATTCCGGAAAACGTTTTCACTCCCCTGATTAACCAGTATAATCCATATATACATTGCCAGGTCCAGAATAAAAGGTATACATGAAATACTGGCCTGGCCGCGGGCCAGTACCCAAGGTTAAATCGCGGTTCGAGATGATAAAAAAAACCGGGAATAATACTTAATACAATAAAAACCGCATTTATAAGGTAATATATAAATATTTCTTTTCTTTTCTTTTCCAGTATTTCAGTAAAAGAAAACACGAAATGCAGAAAAGTAATTTGTATTAGTATTATACCGATGGTTAAAACATGAAACCATATTGTAGCAGTGGCTATGGTTGATGATATCTGCCAGAAAAAGTATCCAAGGCTGTATAATGAAATGCTGAGGTTGACAAGGAAAAAAAGCCTGCTTGGAGTTTCACGGGGATTCTTGATAAGTATAAAAATCCCCGCAAACAGGCTCGTTGTAAGATTAACTAACCCTGTAAATGCAAGAACGGACATATGTTTACCAGTATCATTTTTTTGTGATTCTTAAGAAAAGTATTATGTTTGTGTTTGTTTCACGTTCGATAGCGAGTTCATAGTTTTCAATTCCGGAATCCTTAATAAGTGCTACAACTTCATTCTCATTTCTAAGGTTAAATGTCCAGTCACACCACCAGTCAGCAGAAAGAGGATTATAATTTTTGGAATCTTTATGCGCGATTATCAGTGTACCGTTGTTTTTAAGTAAACGGTAGGTGAAAGAAATAAATTTTTTCAGGGCATCATCAGAAAGATAATCAGCCAGGCCAATGGAGTATACAAGATCTGAGCTTCTAAACATTTCAGTATGTTCATCAGGGGAGTATATATAATCATACACGTTCTGTTGAATATACCTGCATGTAATTGAACCATATAAATGTTGTTCTATATTTTCTTTCGAAAAGGCGAGTGCTTCCTGGTCATGATCAATGAGGTTAAATGTAATTTCTTTTGTATCCGGCAATGATCGTTCTTCCAATAGATGCCGTATTTCCCTGCTTGATCCACAAGCAATATTAATAATGTTGAGATTAACACCTGAATTAGAAATAAAATCATTCAATAGATGCTTCATTTTTTCCATTCTGCTGCGGACGGCTTTTGCGTAATCATCTCTTAAGAATGTCTGGTCAATGCAGAAACCAAGATCCTTTGATGAAGATATGTTGTTATAAATATTTTCAATTATAATGTAATCTCCCGCGTATCCCCTGGGTTTAAAAAATGCGTGAGCCAGCAGTTTTGATTCCGCACCCCAGTGAACTCCGATTTTACGGAATATTTTCTTAATACTACTAACAAGATGGGTATAGTGATTATTTTCAAGATATTCCTGCAGCTCGCGTCCTTTGTGTAGAATTTCGTTCGTCTTATCTATCATAATTTCGGTAGCTGAATCCCTTGATATTGTATCACCCTGGAGAGATTGCTGAAGCTGCATAAATGTTGAAAAATATTGAAAGCAATCATTGTAAAAAAAATCCGAAACAACTGACTTTATTTCAGGATTTTGGATTTCACTTATTAAATGGACGCAATGACTATCGATAATTTTTTCAACAGAAGAATTTTCACTATAATTTAATGAATGCATTGGCATTTATCTCTTGTAATTTTAGATGTAGTGTACAAAAAAATAGAATTTAAAATAAAATCAAGCATAAATACAATCATCATTGCAAAAAACCCGCTTACTGATGCAACACAGCAAACGGGTTTTCCTGGTGACTGAAAAGTAATTGATTTGATTACGCGTTGGTGTCTATATTAAAGCCCTTGTTTTCTTCCTGTTGTTGTACCCTGTTCTCAGCTATATCCTGTCCCCTGTCAGTGCTTACGTCATTGCTGTATTGTCGGGCCCTGTCAAGTACATCAGCTTTTAGATAATCAGTACCTATAATACTTTTAATGTCCATATTCCCTCCCTTTAATATGTACTTATGATAATTTAATATATTTAGTGGAATAATGCAAGTAAATCTTACAATGTGATGAATTATAATTTGTAACTACTCAGCTGTCATGATTGAAAGATTCAATTACCGTGAAATGAATAAAAATATGATCTATATTCTGATAATAGCTGAGTAGTAACTATAGTTTAATTTCAGCAATGACAGGCAAATGATCAGAAGCTTTCCTGGTTTTGCTGGTGTTTAACGCATACATTTTCATCAACCGTGAACCGGGAATTATCCAGATCCTGTCAAGGGCAAGAAGTGGATATTTGGATGGGAATGATGCTTTTCGTGGTGACAGACCAAGGAGATTGGTGATGCTTTTACCGGCTTTGTCAAATGGGCACCACATATTCAGGTCTCCGCTTACAATAGTTATGCTCGAATTAATTTGTTTAATATGGGACAATAAGCATGACGCCTGGGCATAACGTTCCTTTCCTTTTAAACCGAAATGCGTGGTTATGAAAGATACTTTTTGTTTATTGATATTAAAATCAACCCGCAATATCCCTCTTGGTTCAACACCGGTTTGAGTTATGTCTTCGGTATGCACCTCTTCATATGGCCGCGAAGTCAAAATAACATTACCGTAAAAACCTGTAGATTTTCTAATTGTTGGTCCAGGTATACTTTTTAGACCGGTTTTATTCTCTAAAATTGATACCTGGTGGACTTTCTCGCTAATTCGGTATCCGGTATCAACTTCCTGTAAACCGATAATATCAGGGTTAATACCATTGATTATAGATGCGATTCTAAAAGGGTCATAGCTTTTATCTGAACCTATGCATGAATGAATATTATATGAGGCAACAACAAGCTTACTCATTGTCGCCAAATTTATTTTTTATAAATATACTACCAACTATCATAAAGATTACTATTCCAATAGTAGTCAAAACTGTTTCTATTGCTGGATTTGTAATCATTTTTAACAAGCTATCAGAAAAGACTGTAATAGCAAGGGTGCCGGGTATCATTCCAAGAATTGTACCTGTGACAAAAACTGAAAATTTTATCTTTGCTGAGCCGGCAGCAATATTTACAATGGTGAATGGTGCAACTGGAACCATTCTTAGTATGGCAATTACCAGTATACTTTGTTTACCCAGTTTGCCGCTCAAGTTGTTGAGCCGTTTACCAGCAAGTTGTCGTAATGCGTCACGCCAGAGTAGTAACCCGATGATATAAGTGACTATTGATGCAAGAACAGCTCCTGCCATTGAGTATAGAAATCCTGATACCGCACCGAAAAGCAAAGACGTGGCAATTATCATCGCGGTAATTGGTATCATAACAATACTTCCAGCAGTAAATAATCCCGCTACGGCAAAGGGCGCCCATGAGCTATTGATGAATGGTTGAGTGAAATCAATGATAACAGATGGTTGTAAAACCTGTTGTAACGGTGTCCATTTCCAGGCGGCGGCAAGACCGGCCAATATAATAATACCTGTTATAATTTTAAGAAGGGGAAATATCCTTTTTTTGTCAATGGTGACTGGTAGAATTCTTTTCGCGAGTATTTCCGGATCTATTGGCTTTTCCGGATCAACAAGGTTTACATCAGGTGTAATTGTAGTGAGGATGGGTGGGATTTCTGATTCAAGGTTTTTTAGTGTTTTACCACCTTCTGTATAGCTTTCTATTGTCTTAATCAGTGATTGCTTATTTTGCAGGGCCTTGTTAATATCAGAAATGGAAACATCAAGGTGTTCGGCTAACAAGGTGTTTCTGAAATTGCTGATAAATGATGATATCTTTTCATCGTCGATGGCTTCCAGTGTAACATCACATTCAGAATCAAACCCCATGGATCGATTGCTCAGGTTGGCTGAACCCACATGGAGTAAAGTATTGTCTATTATGATTATCTTTGCATGTACGTTAATGAGAGTTCTGCCATCAGAGGCAACGGGATACATTACCTTCAACCTGTTGCAGGTATCGGTTTCCCTGAGGGTTTTTAATAACTTGGAGCGCATTAATCCCATAGTAGTCTCTTCCATCCAGCCGGCCATTTTTAATGGTCCTATGATAACAATTTCCGGTCCATTTTCTTCTTGTAGACGATTACGTAAAAGCTCTCCAATCATACTTGAAGTAAAATACTGGTTCTCAATGTATATGACATCCCTCGCGGATAAAATTGCATCCCTGTAAAATTGTTCGATTTCTCTGACCTCTGGATACTCTTTATACAGGGGGTAGGTTCGGGAAATTGAGATTTCGGTATTCATAAGATCCGGTTGTATGTTGTCCGGCCAGGGGGTACCTTTTATCTCTGAAGCAGCAAGTACTTCTCCGGTTGCCCGTTTCCATCTTTCCCGTGCTAGTTCCGCCATTCTCCTGGCTGCATTACCTTCCAGCATAACCTGTGTATCGTGAAATGGCTGATAGTAGTTCCCATCAGGATCAACTCTTCGTGAATCATCGGGGATATGCGCGGATGTATCCCATCTCATTGTTCCAAGATCTATTCCACCTGCAAATGCGACAGTGTCATCAATGACTACGATCTTCTGATGTTGTGATGCACCGGCAGGATGATGGTTATCCATGTGAAAGCGAACACGTTTATGGGTTTTCCAGTCCAGTTGAAACACGGGAAAGGTTTCTCTTTCAAAAAGATATATCATGGCAAAATCCCAGGATAGAATGTAGATGTGAAGTTCTGGCTTTTCATCTGTCATCGCATTAAGGAAATCACCAAGACGAATGGGATATTTATAATCACCATCGTCCCGGCGCAACAATAACCTGCTGTGGATATCCCAGCCTATTATGAAAACAGATTTTTGGGCGTTTATAATTGTATCATACAATGCACTAAAGTATGAATCAGAGTCTACAAGAAACCGAATTCTTGTGGCCTTTTCAATTTTCCAGCAATTATGTCCTTCTTTCATTAACATTTTTGATAGTCTCCATATATAAATATCCTGCTTTTTTATACAATGAATTGACGTTTCATGTACATATATGTACAAGTACAACCCGGATTAAAAATTATTATAACAAAAATACTGATGTCAGACAACAGCAAAACAACCAGAATTTTGATCACTCTATTTATCGCGATTTTCTCATCAACACTGGGAAGCGGACTTGTGGTGCCTCTTTTACCGGGATATGCACACACTATGGGTGCTTCAGGTTTCCTGATAGGAATGATTTTCGGTGCCTTCTCCCTGTCAAGAACGGTAATGCTGCCTTTTGTGGGTTTCATGTCTGACAGCAGGGGCCGTAAACCATTTATAACTCTCGGCCTTTTTGTATATTTTATTGCCTCTGTGCTTTTCATTTTTGCTGACAACATCGTATTTTTAATTCTTATTCGTTTTATACAGGGGGGAGCCGCGGCAATGATACTACCCATAGCACAGGCTTACGCTGGTGATATTACGCCACATGAGAAAGAGGGTACCGTAATGGGACTGGTTCACCTTGCCCTGTATGGGGGGTTAAGCTCGGGGCCGGTTCTGGGCGGTTTCGTTAAAGATATATATAGTATTGATGCTTCTTTTATGTCAATGGGGGTAATATGTCTGTCCGGTTTTATTCTTAGCATTTATTTTCTACCCCCGGTTACCCTGGAGGTTTCCGCATCCTTTGCGGGACGTCCAGGCCAGTACCTGTCAATGATGAAGGACAGGCGTGTAACGGGTCTGTTTACCTTCAGGCTGGCATATACCATGTGTATCGGTTCAATATGGTCATTTGCCCCCTTGATTGCTGACATAAAATTTAACATGGAAAGCGTGGCCATTGGTGTGGTAATAACCCTGAGTGTTCTTATCAGCGCTGTGTTAATGGCACCGATGGGAATACTGGCCGACAGGGGCAACAAAAAGATACTCATGATTACAGGGGGAGGTATAACTGCTGCATCAATGTTTCTGCTTGCCATGGTAGAGTATCCATGGCAGCTATACCTGGTGAGTGTGGTAATCGGTATAGGTGGAGGTATATCCGTTCCTTCGGTAATGGCCGTAACAGTAATTGCAGGACGAAAATATGGCAGCATGGCGTCAATGATGTCACTGCTTACCCTTGCACATAGCTTTGGGATGATGGCTGGACCGGTAATCATTGGACTCATGATGGATATGGTTAATGTGAGCATTGCCTTTGCAATTAGTGGAATACTGATGTCCATCGCAACCATGCTTATTCCATGGCTGATTTTTAGTGAAAAGTTGCCTCCATCTGATACAGTTTCTTCGGGCGCGCTTTAAAATGCCCCAAGCTGGCATTTTTTAATTTTCAGGGAAAGCTTTTCACATGCTGACGCGGCATCTAATCGTGTTATAAGTTGAGAATCTGCAACCTTCCATACGTCAGCACAAATAATCCTGCCATTGTTGACATATTGCATGATTGAAGAATAAAGTTGCTCTGAAACGGTATCGGCGGGTTTAAGTATTTTTTTCTCCGGCTTATAGCCGAAAAGGCCGAGTTGGCAACAGGTAATTTTCATATCCATTTTGTTGATAAGTTTGCCAACATCAAGTGGCGATACCCCGGTGTTTTCGATAACGGTGAATGCGTTTTTACATGATATTTCTTTGCCATCAGAAACATTCTGCAGCTTCGTGGTTAAATCTTCAGCTGAATACGCAAGATCGTCTTTCATTTGTATTCGTCCTCCAGGTTATTCTTTTGCAATAGTGGATACGGTGACTATACGTTATGACCCGATTTTGTCAAGTAACTGGTTTATGTCTGAAACATCCTTTTTCGAGAAATCAGCAAGGTATTCATCGCTGGCAATTTCAGCTGTTGAATTGATTATACCGGCAACAGTTCCACCCTCAACCGTGAGGCAGATCAGAAAAGCTCTCCTGTCCCCCGGTTTCTGCATACGCAGTATAAGATTTGCTCTTTCAAGGCGGTCAACTATACCTGTTAGCGTGGCACTATCAAGCCCGGTTCTCTTGCTCAATTCTGAAAAAGTTACCTGGTCCTGGTCATGAAGAAACAGGAGAATCAGACCCTGTACAGGTGTAATATTCAGGTGCTGAATCTTCTTACTCCAGAATTTGTTCGCTTTCTGAGCCACCCTGGATATTTTGTAAAAAATGAAGTCTTCTGGAATCATATTGTGTATTACTCTTTTTGCAAATAGTATGTATGCAAAATACATGTCAGCAAATATATGTCAATTAAATTATATTTGTGTAAAATATATGTTTAGCCCGTGTACTACTCGTGATAATAAAGCGAATTCAGGATGTAGAAACTATTGTGCATGTACCTGGCGGTAAACCGTGGCAGCCATTATAAATTCCTTAAATATTTTATTAAACACAGGATGATCATCCCTCATTTTTTCAGGATGGAATTGTGTTCCAAGGATAAATAAATCACCGCTATGTTCAATGCCTTCAACAAGTCCGTCACGGGATCGGGCATTTACAGCAAAACCTGGTGCAAGATCCTTGACTGCCTGGTGATGGTATGTATTTACCTCAAGGGTGTCCTTGCCAAGCATGTGATAAAGTCTTGTTTCTTTTTTAAGTTGTATATCATGGTAGCAGGCAATAGAATGTGTATATACCAGCAGGTCAAGCTGTTCCCTGTGTTGTACGCTTGTTTTTCCTTTGTACTGGGAAGGTATATCCTGGTAGAGTGAGCCTCCGTGAAAAACATTTAAAATCTGGCATCCCCTGCATATGCCAAGTACAGGTAACTTATTTTCGCGGGCATATTTTAAAACCTTGAATTCAAGTGCATCAAGCTCTGGATCAACAGCTTCCAGCTTGTGAAATTCTTTCTCATTATACCTGGATGGATGCACATCAAGTCCTCCCGGTATAAGAATTCCGTCAAGAATTGCAAGTTTCCTGTCAATTTCATCTGAATCATCATCTACAGTGATTTTTATTACATGTGCACCATTCTCATCGATCGCCTCTACGTACTGACTGTTTACATCGATGCAAAAGGTCTCCATCTTCATCTGAACCGTGCCGTATGTTATGCCTATTGAAGGGCCATTTGCAACATTTTGATCGCTGCCGCATGATAATAATGTTATAAAGAGAACTACAAGTATGATATATGTTTTACACTTCATGTAAAGTTGCCCCACTTCATGATAGAGTATAGCAAATTCTATATTATATAAAATAATTGAAAAGTACTTTTCTTTTTAGATGGGTATATAATAAGTGACAATTTATAAAATAATTATAATAATTTTTGTAGAGGTTTAAAATGTCGGATTCATGGCGTAATGAGTATGAAAGAAAATGTACCACTGTAGACTATGCGGCATCACTTGTTCAGAGTAATGACAGGGTATTTCTGGGTGGCGGTACAGGCATACCTTCAGGATTTGCTACTGAACTGGGAAAGCTGGCCGGAAAAGTAGAAAATGTAACCATATACCAGGGATACGCAATGGGGCTTTATGATTACATGAAGCCTGAAAATATGGAAAGTTTTCATATCGAAACCATGTTTGTGGGACCCATGGAAAGGGTTTGCATGGACTGGGGAGTAGCACAATATAAACCCATGCACCTTAGTGACATACCGGCAGCGGGACTCAAGGCTAATTGTAACAGGGTCGCCTTTGTGGCCACACCACCGGATGAAAACGGTTATATGAACCGGTCGTGTTTTGGTGCTTTTCTTCCTCAAAAAGAAACTATTGAAAGGGCAGAAACAGTTATAGCCGAGATTAACAGCAATACACCATGGATTAACAGTGATGACTTTAAAATTCATGTGTCCGAGGTTGATCATATAATTCAGAATGACGTGCCACTTTTTGAACTTCCCGAGATTGAAATTACCGAACTGGAAAAGCAGATGGCAAATTATATTGCCGAGCTTATACCCGACGGTGCAACAATACAGCTTGGGATCGGAGGTCTTGCTAACGCCATTGGTAATCTACTTTATGATAAAAAAGATCTTGGGATGCACAGTGAAGTGATAACGCCTTCCGTAATGCGCCTGGTAGAAGCAGGTGTTCTCAATTGTTCGAAGAAAAATTTCTACCCCGGGCAGATTATTTCTTCATTTGCCGTTGGCACAAAAGAATTTTACGAATACATAGATCATAATGATGCCTTCAAGCTTTGTGATATTGGATGGGTTAATACTCCTGAAGTTATCGGTCAAAATGATAACCTTATATCAATCAATAACACCCTGATGATGGACCTTACCGGACAGGCCGGTTCAGAGTCTATCGGCACAAAGCAATACAGTGGCACAGGTGGACAGGTTAACTTCATTCAGGGAGCAAAAAAATCAAAAGGGGGAAAAAGTATTATATCTCTCACCTCAACATATACTGATAAAAACGGGAAGATTCACAGCAAGATTATGCCTACCCTGACTAATGGAACAGTGGTCACCACAAGCAGAAATGACGTAGAATACGTGGTAACTGAATATGGCGTAGTCAACCTGAAGCTTGAGAATGTTAAAACGAGGGTTGAATCGTTAATCAGTATTGCCCATCCTGATTTTCGGGATGAGCTTCGTCACGAAGCAAAAAAGATCGGCTGGCTATAGCCTTATCTTTTTTCAAGCATAACAAGTGTGATATCATCATGCTGGGGAAGACCTCCCCGGTATGATATCACATTTTCAAGAAGTATACTTTGTAATGAAACCAACCCCTGGTTTCTGTTTTGAAGAATTATTTTAGCGAATCTTTCAATACCGAATGGTATGCCCTGCGTGTTCTCCTCTTCGATTATCCCGTCAGTAAGTAGTATTAGTATTTCTTCTTTTTTTAACTTAAATGTGATGGGGTAGGGCTTGTAATTTTTCATTATCCCTATTGGAATGTTTTCTTTCCTGGAGTTGATCTTTACTATTTTTTTATCTCGTAGAAGATATACATGTGAATGACCAAGGTCAAAAAGCCTTGTCTCACCACTTTCTTCATTTATCTCCGCAAACGCACCGGTAATGAACTTATCACTGTCAAAGTTGTTATAAATATAGGTATTCAATGATTCAATAAGCTCTTCAAGAGGTTGTGAAAAATTATAAATATTTATCATTCCATCAATTATTGATGTAAGAAGAGAAGCGCCAATACCTTTGCCAGATACATCGCAAATTGAAATCATCCACGAATTGTTATTATGTTTTGTTAGTGAATAATGGTCGCCGCCAACTCCTTTTGCCATCAGGGATGAACCAATTAATGCAATATTCTTATTTTCATGTATTGTTTTTTCTGGAACTATGCTTAGTTGCAAATGACGTGCGATTTGAATATCTTTTCTCATCATTTTAGAAAGATATATTAATAGGTCCCTGGTAGAAAAAATCCCTTTAAAGTGATGTTCATGATTTTCAAGAAGATAATACTTTATTTTTTTCCCATATAACTCATCACCAAGCTTTTCTGCAATAGAGAAAATATTTGAAGTGTAATCAAACGTAGTAGTAAAAATTGCTATTTCTGATATGGTTTTACGTAATGAAAGATCACGACCGAAGGGCTTACCAATAATGTCAAACAGGTACTGCCTGTCAACTATACCCACACAACAGTTATTATTATCAACGATACCTATTGATGAGATATCTTCCCTGCTGATCAGGTTGTCAGCTACTTTCACAATTGGCATGTTACTATTGATATAATATTGGCTACTCACAATTGAGCCTATCATAGATTCATTTATATTTTGTAATTCAACAGTTTTAAAAAAATCTTTTTCAGGTGGCTCAACTATTCGGTGTTTATCTGGTATTGACGAGTACTCGATATTTTTAATCATTGTTTTCTTCTAAATTGATAATTTTAATATTGAAATATTAATGAATAATACACATTAAAATTATATTAAGAAATGATATCATTATTATAAAAAAGCCCTCCAGCTGAATCCTGGAAGGCTTATAAATTGAATTATAATACACTTACTTTATCTCAAAAACGCGTCGTAAATTGCCCGTAATGCCCCTTCCGCGTAGTAAGTCTGAATACCAAAATGAACACTCATTTGTGATGGACTCTGGTCAACTGTTTCGATATTGATATTCTTATCTTTCAGGGCGGTTGCCGTTGTTGCAAGTATTCCAGGCTGATCCTTCATGCCTATACCAACCGGGGATATAATTGACAGGTTATACTTTATCTCAAGAACATCAGGTTTGAATGTATTCATTATCTCGTCTTTAAGGTTGTTTGCCTGACCAGTCAGGTTGTCCTGGTTGACAAGAACCGCGATATCATCTTTGTCAGTTGGATAATGATAAGTGTTGATGCCGTTATCCCTGAAAATCTTTAACAGATCCTGGGCAAAACCGATTGTCTCTCCAAGCATGTCTTTTTCAAGGTACACATAAGCGATATTATCAAGCCGTGATATTCCAATTACGGTTTCCTCGGGAACCCTCTCGGAAACTATCATGGTACCAGGTGCGGAAGGATTATTTGTATTTCGTATGTTGATGGGTATATTTTCTTTTTTACAATTAACCATGGCATCATAATGGAATACGTTAAATCCCTTTGATGCCAGCAAACGGAGTTCCTTGTAGGTCAACCTGGTAATAATATCAGCATCTTTAATCAGTCGCGGATCAACCTGGTAGATCCCGTCAGTGTCGGTCCAGTTTTCATAAAGTTCAGCATTTATCGCGTAAGCGATTTCGCCCCCGGTAAGATCTGACCCGCCACGGGACATTACCGCCACATCACCGGTTTTAGTGACACCGTAATATCCGGGTAATACAGAGATAGTGTTTTTTGCGGATAGTTTTTTTATGTTTTTATAGGTGTCAGGTAACACCCTGGCATTGCCAAAATCATGTGATACTATAAATCCGTAGTCTTCAGGTAGACATGCCTCGGCCTTCATACCTTTGCTTTGAAAATATCTCGTGATGATCTTGGCATTAAAATGTTCCCCCCTTGACGCGAAGAAATCAATTTTGTTCCTATCTGATACACTTTTTTGCAGATCTGTCTCAATATCCTTTACAATGTCATCTGCATTTATTCCAAGATTTGAGATAATTTTTTCGAACTTGCCAACAACGGCATCATAACTATTTTTGGGGGTGATTTTCTTTTTCTGCTCCTTGAAGTGCTTTCCTTCTGTGGCGATGTTAAAAAGATGATCGGTTACCTTCTCGTTATCATCAGCGTCTTTGCCAGGTGCAGATACCACAACAAATTTTCTCTTACTGTTAGATGCTACAATATTGCGTACTTTTTCTATCTGCTCAGCGTTGGCCACAGAACTACCACCAAATTTCGATACAATCTTTTTCTTCATAATAAAAAAACTCCTGTGTTGCAAATTTATCCTTTATTTTAATGTATATTCTAAGGGAATTCCTGCATTTCAACAATTTTTTTAAAAATTGAGTGAGGGAGTGATTTATTTTTCGGGTAAGGAATTTGAGCATCTCCCCCCGCCGAAGGCGGGGGGAGATGCAGGATTATTATTCATTTTAGAATAATTTTGATTATTCAGCATGACAGCAGAGTAATTACAATTTTTCGGCTCATTGCGGAATGTTGGGAAACACAGTAATGGTTAAGAGTGCGTAGTTATTAAATTCCTGATGTATCTGCGGTTAATATTATTATGAAATACGATCAGGCAAAATATCCCCTCTGTTTCTCCTCTGTGGTTAAAACCCCCGAAATTTAATTCGCTACTTTGAGTGAATCAAGTGTATATTTGTAAATTGTATATGACAGCTGTGAAGTTATCTGACGGAAAAGAATCATTAAGAGCTTGACATTGGTGTAAAATGAAATAAAAAAAAGAAAAACAGGAAAATATGGAATTACATGTATGGCCGAAATCGAACATACCCTGGTGATAAACCATGGGATTGAAAAAGGGTATGAGATGCGTACCCTTGACAAGAAAAGTTTTCTAAGACAAACCTCGTCATTGCTGAAAAAGCCCAAAAAACTGTTTCTTGGACTTGGTGATTTTCTTGAAATAGGAGACTACAATCAGCTTCTTGACTCCATCTTCTTTGATGAAGAGGCTGTGGGTCTTGAAAATATTTTGGATAGTGTCAATAGAAAGCTTTCTAAAGAAGATAATATACCTTTTTCCTTTTTGAAACTGGCTGTATATTATCCCGACTTTCTTTTAAAGGATGTTCCAATCTCCTGTGTTTCTGCCATTGGAAAGAAATCTCGATTATTTCTTGGGGCTGAAACATTCGTAAAATATATAAAGGAATATGATCCTGTTGTACTCAGCGCCATACCCTATGAGATAACAATTGAGTTCATCAAGCGACTCGGACTGAGCGAGGAAAATCTTATATCTACAGAATACAAGATCGACCAATCAGGCAGAAAATACCGGGTGTACTCCGGCGATATAAACAGGTTTGTGTCAGGTAATCGTAAAAGTATAGAGATTGAGAAATACATGGCAAAAGAAGATTTAAAAGATGAAGAAATTGTGTATATTGGGCGGGGAGAGGCTGGCGTCAATACATTCTCCACTGTTAATTCGATAGCTTTCAATCCTTCGTTGAGTGTAATACCTGTTTCAAGGATAACCTTATATGGATCATCCTTAGAGTCACTTCTTGTGCTGTTTAATTTTGAAGGAGAACTGGAAAAATTTCTTCTTACTGACCATGTGGAAGAGTACCTTCCGTCACTGGTAGTGTATTCAGATGTTAAAGATAAAAGTGATGAGTTGATTAATATTGAGCTTGAACACAGAAGGCTTCAAAACAATATAATTGGTCAGAGAATTGAACATTCAGAAGAAAGCTATAACACCGTACAGAGAGATATAGAAATTACTTATGGTGGATCCGCTGTTAATATTAATGAAGTGCGCAACATGATTCGTGAGAGAATGAGAAAATATAAAAGAGATCCTGAAAAGTTTATCAGGGAAATCAGCACAATAGCGAAGAAAAGATATAAAAGTTTTCACACCTAATCTTATGATGCCATTGCAGAAGCATAGTATTATAAATGGAGGCACGGGTAATGGTTTCATTTACTCATGAACTGGGCATCGCGCAATTTTTACTTCCCCCCATTTGCACGGGAATCCTTTTGGGTGGATTCTTATTGTACCTGTACATGTCGTGGAAATACAAGTCAACCCTGTATATGACCGTGGCTGTTTTCGCGTTCCTGGGTATTCTTTTTGTTGGAAGCGAAACGATGATATTGTCCATTGGGGGCTGGCTGCACAACAGGGAGTTGTCGGTACAATTTCATCGGATTGAACAGCTGGCCGGCGCATGTTTTCTTTTCGCCCTGCCGTATGCACTCATGTATTTACTTGAATTAAATGATAGAATGCACAGGGTTAACAGAATTCTCGCTGTAATTGGTTTAGGTTATGCGGTTATAGTCATCGCGGCTGCGTATATTAAGCCTGACCTGTTTATCAGTATGGAAACCACTAAAGCGTCGTGGCTTACCTACGAGGCTGATTACGGGAGGGGACAGGAAGGTATCCTGTATGCCATACGTGATGTCCTGCTTGGCATCTACATTATTTACAGCATCACAGTTGTAATAATAGATATAGTATGGCACAAGAATCTTCGTTACCTGGTGTATCCGGTAATTGGTCTTTTGCTGGCGTTTTTAGGCGCCATAGTCGACACGGTTCACGTACATACGGGTGTTTTCATAGATTTATTTCCGGAATCATATTTTTCCCGATTCAGCGTGGGAATTACCATGGCCATCATGTTCTTCATGTCAAGCGTCACAAGAAAATTTATTACATATGCCCAGGAACTGGAGATCGCCCACAAGATAATCAGTATCTCGGAAGAAAAATACCGATTTCTGGTTGAAGGTACGAACGATTGTATACTTTCCCTTGACCTTGATATGAGATGCCTTAATGCTAATCGGGCTGCCTTAAACCAGTTGATAATAAATTCTGATAATCTTACTGAGTTCAATTTCTATGATCTTGTATATATCCCTCCAGATGAAAGTGAATTTACCATGCAGTTTATCCAGGAGAAGATAAATATACTATTGAACGAGGGACGTCCCGTCCATTTCAAAACTTTTTTAA
Source organism: uncultured Leptospiraceae bacterium (assembly GCA_964486725.1). GTDB lineage: Bacteria > Spirochaetota > UBA4802 > UBA4802 > UB4802 > M55B154. The sequence continues at coordinate 10,744 of CAZAOK010000028.1, read as the reverse complement.
AGGCCCATGGAACACATGAACCACGAGAATATCATATTCGGATTGAACATATCAATATTGATGACAAGAACGAAATTCTCATGAAAGCATCCAGTGTTCCTGATGATTCTATCATGAGATATATAAATTCTGAAAAGATGAATTTCACAATTGGTAATTACCTGATAGCCGCGGAAGAGATCTGCAACAGGCTGGTATTAAATCTTCCAAAGTATATTGATAAACAACAGGCAACTGCGATTAAGCTGGGACTTCGGGAAATAATAATAAACGCTATTGAACATGGTAACCTGAATATTTCATTTAATGAAAAATCACGGGCAACTGAAAACGGTAATTACATGGAATTCATTCTCAGTCGACAGAAGGACGCGGTTTACCGTAACAAGCGGGTAACCATTGAATTTTTATTGAATAGTGAGCGTGTTGTTTATAAAATTTCTGATGAAGGAAACGGTTTTGACTATAAGGCCATTATTAGTATGATTGAGGAAGATGTAGACGCGCAAATGCTTGCCCATGGCAGGGGGTTGCGAATGGCATTCAATATATTTGACAGCGTCGAGTTCAACAAGAAAGGTAACCAGGTATTACTTATTAAGTATTTTAACGATAAAAGTGATGCGCACATAAAATTGTGAGATCATGTGTTTTATCTTATGAATAAATATATCTGTATGAAAATTATATATATTTGCATCTTCTGCATGGTGAGTGCCATGCCGGGGTATGGAGAAAGCTCAGGTAACGAAAATATTTCAGGCTATGATGACTTTTACCTTGGAGATCGACAAAAAGATGTTATTCGTTTACTGCATGTCAGGGGTGTACCGTTTCACGAAAGAACAGTCGCGTATCATAATTTTATTGATATGGAGATTGGGGGCAGAAAAATAACCCTGATCTTTAATTATGCCGGCTTTCTATATGCCATAAATGTGCAGACCCGCTTATCTGAAGAAAATTTTGGTCACCTGAATGAACATTTAAACGAAAAATATGGCGAACCATCATCGGGTATATCAGGTGAAAATAGCAAACATCTTCTCTGGGAAACAGGTGACAGGTATTCATTAACGGTTTCACGGGGAAGCGGTACGAGGGTGTACCTTTATTATGTTGATAATGTATTTTATAAGGCATCGGTTAAATGGAAGCCTGATCACAATCAGTCACAATTTAATGATTTCTAGTACTACTTAGCTGTAATTCTAAAATGAATAGTAATCTGACTTCTCCCCCCGCCGCCGAAGGCGGGGGGGGAGAAGTCCCAATATCTTTTCGTTAAGAAGAAAATGATCAACGATTTAATCGTAGCTGAGTAGTTGCGATTTCTAAAAATATAAGTTACATGAATTAATGTGATATAATAATACCTGTAATACAGAGATATTCACCAGGAGCGTATAATGGCCGATCGAAAAGTAGACAGGTTAAAGAAAAAGATATCTGATCTTACCCCTGAAAGTGTTAATGATATTAAAAATTTTTTAAACGAATTAAAGTACCAGGGTTTTTCAGATCTCAGGGAGTTTATAGCATACCTTGAATCACGGAACGACCTGGTTCGAGTTCAGGAAGAAGTTGATCCGGAGCTTGAAGTAAACGCCATACTTGACCGACTGGCAAGAAAGGATGGACCGGCGGTTCTATTTGAGAACGTGAAAGGTTCAACATTACCCATTCTCGGTAACGTGTTCGGAGCGTGGCGAAGGGTGTCATGGGCCTTTGCCTCAGAAGATTTCAACCAGCTGGTGAAAAAAAGATCAGACAGCCTGGCCACCATCGTAACCGGTAGAAACAAGGACATACTCCTGGCGGCTAAATCTGTTGGTTTCTTTAATAAGATCAGAAATTTGAGAAAAGCCATGAAGGCAACAGACTGGCGTAAGTCATACGCCGAATTGAGAGAAAGCGCTTCCATGCTGCCCATACAGATTCCCAGGAAAGAAGTGCCGTGTAAAGAGATCATTCTTACCGGGGATGACATTGATCTGAACAATTTTCCCCTCATCAAGTGCTGGCCGCAGGATGGTGGTAAATACATGACATTACCCCTTGTAATAACACGTGACCCGGAAACCCGTGGGCTTAACCTGGGAATTTACAGGATGATGCAGATTGATAAAGACAAGCTTTGCATTCACTGGCTGCCGCAGAAACACGGAAACAGGCATCATTCAAAGGCCGAGGCGAACGACAGCGAGATGGACGTGGTGGTGGCAATCGGCGGAGATCCCGCCCTTGAGATGGCGGGGGTGTTTCAGCTGATGCCGCCTGTAGATGAATTCATGGTGGCAGGCATGATGAAAGGAAGCGGCATTAAGTATGCCATCGCCGAAGATTCTGATCTATGGATACCTGCCGGTGCAGAGATAGTGTTTGAAGGCGTGGTAAAACCAGGAGAGAGGGTAAACGAGGGACCATTCGGCGAGTTCAATGGTTTCTACAGTCCGGTTAAGCAAACGCCTGTTTTTCACGTGAGAAAGATAACCATGCGAAGGGACGCCATCTGGCATGCGGCCACAACGGGTATGCCCATTACAGAGATTCACTACATGAGCAAGGCCATGGAACGCCTGGCTACTGAAATGGCAAAAATATTCTTTCCCAATCTTGTTGATATAAATCTCACCTACGAAAGCGGAACATTGTACACCATGGTGGTTTCTATTACCAAGAGCCGTATTTACGAGGCGCAGGAGATCATGCATTTTCTATGGTCATTCGCCGCGCAGAGTCCATACGTAACAAACCTGGTAGTTGTGGATGACAAAGTTGATGTACACAACCTGGGAGAAGTCTTTGACGCGATTTGCAGGCATGCCCGTACTGATGAGGATTTCATAATAACACCAAGAGGGCTTGCCGACCTCGAGAAGCCCACTACCAGCCCCAGGGGCGTCGGTGCCCGCCTGGGGGTTGATGCCACAGAAAAATGGCCCGAAGAGGGAATTCGTGATGTACCACTGGATAACGTGGAGCCAAACAGTGATATAGTGAGAAACATCAAAACACGATGGAAAGAGTATGGTGAATCAATACGTGATGTGGCAGTCAGGGTTAACGGTACCGCGTTAACCATTATCGTGTCACTGAAGAAGCAAAAACCCTTTGAGGCGAAAAATGTCATTAACTATTTCCGGGAAATGACTGCAGTCAGCAATCACGGCATCAACGTGATCGTCGTTGATGACACAATAAATGTTAATGATGTGTTCAGAATATTCTGGGCCGTTTCAGTTCACGTGAGACCGGAAAGTGACGTCTATTTCCCCATGCGTAGGGCTGATGATAAGCAGAAAGATTCATATGGTTTCGGAATGGATGCCACCACCAAGCGAAGGGATGAAGGAATGCTTCGTGATACTCCCGATCTGATAAAGATGGATAAAGAGATCGAAGAGAAGGTGACCCGCAAATGGCATCGGTATGGATTCAGTTAAGCTGGAAGACTTTTTCACATTAACGTGTACTGCTTTCCCAATCAATGCTGCTGATCATTTCCGATGATTTTCCATCCCATTGGAAGGGATAGCGCAACTGGTGAATAAGTGTTTGCGTGCGGTAATTGATCTGACGCCTGTGATTGCGGGGAAAAAGAACAACTGACTTTTTACCGTTTCGAAATTGTATTATCCATGATTCTATTGGTGAAAAAGTAGTTTCTTCTATACCGGAAATATCAACGAAAAGGGTGGGGACGTCATGGCCGCGATGCCACTTTCCCCTGAGGATATTGGGCAGATGCGTGTGGGCGGACAACCAGATGTCTACATGCTGATTCTGCAGCACCCGGTAAAAACGGTCTGAACCCTCTATGGTCATAGTGCTGTTTATAGTTCCTGCCAGCCTGCTCTGTTTTAAGGCTGCATGTGTTACCACGATTATATTGTGATCCTGCAGCCGAACCACGAGGTTACGCCACCAGGTAAACGCAGGCTGCGAGATTTCAGTTACCGCAGAACGAATCTCGTCCGACATAAAAATGAAAACAGTATTGCCATATTTTACCGCGTAATGCATAGGCCTTGGGCTGAATTTAATATAAGCCTCCCTGTCGTTAAGATCATGATTGCCCGCGATCTCATACCAGTCAGGAATGCCGGAATTCTTACGAAGGATACGCATCCATGAATAGTAATCTTCTGGGAGGTTATCCCGCCAGACCAGGTCACCGGCAGCTATTGCCATATTTACAGCGGGAAAATTTTTCTGAATATCGTTAATAGCAATTTCATAGTGTTGTTTTTGTGAATTGTTTCGTGGCTGCATATCGGAATGGGCCCATATGATTAAATCATTTGTATCGCTGGATGACTGCAGCATATACAGGTTGTGATTGCATGATAGAATAACACAGGCAGCCAGGATGATGAGTAGAGCTTTTTTCATACTATAATATAATCCCATTTTATATTGCAATACCAATAAATAATTAAAAAACTCAATCAGTATCACGCGGAGGCGCGGAGATTTTCTTATTCCCCATCGCTTCACATTTATCACTTAATTATGTGTATTTGTGAATAAAAATATTGAATTTACACCCATATGCCTGCTTAATTCAATTGACATGAATTATAGCAAAGCATAATTTTTAAAAAATACACACTCTAAAAATTTTAAAAAAATCCATAATGGACAGAAATGCAGTACAAGTGATACATATCCCTCTGTATCTCTGTGCCTCCGTGGTAAATTAAGGTTGTACATAATGAACAAGATCGGGTTTGACAACAAGAAATATCTTGAAGAACAGAAAAATGCCATCATGGAGCGGGTGGCACGGTTTGACAACAAGCTGTATCTCGAATTCGGCGGTAAGCTGCTTTTCGATTATCACGCGTCACGTGTGCTCCCGGGATTTGACCCTAATGTGAAAATGAGACTGTTACAGCAATTGAGCGGCGAAGCAGATATAATACTGTGTATCTACGCGGGAGATATTGAAAGAAAAAAGGTTCGTGCTGATTTCGGTATTACTTACGATGCCGATGTTCTGAAACTTATTGATGATCTTCGTGACTGGAATATCGAGATTAAAGCAGTGGTGATTACACGGTATGAGAACCAGCCGGCTGCCACAATTTTTAAAAAGAAACTGGAGCGGCAGAATATACGGGTCTATACTCACATGTATACAAGGGGGTATCCGACCAATATCGACCTGGTAGTCAGTGATGACGGGTATGGAGCCAACGAGTATATTGAAACGGAAAGCCCCCTTGTGGTTGTTACGGGCCCCGGGCCGGGAAGCGGAAAGATGGCAACCTGTCTTTCACAGGTATACCATGAGAATAAACGGGGTATAAAAAGCGGGTATGCCAAGTTTGAAACCTTTCCCATTTGGAATATTCCGCTAAAGCATCCGTTAAATATTGCCTACGAGGCGGCAACAGCTGATATTGCTGATTATAATCTCATCGACCCTTTTCACCTTGAAGCCTATAACAGGGTTGCCATTAATTATAACCGTGATGTAGAGTCCTTTCCCGTCCTGAAAAGAATTCTTCAAAAAATATCAGGGGGAGAACCCATGTACCTTTCACCAACGGATATGGGAGTGAACAGGGCAGGATTTGGTATTATCGATGATGAAGTGGTGAAAGAGGCCTCGAAACAGGAGATAATACGCAGGTTCTTCAGATATTCCTGTGAATACGCAATGGGTTTTACCGACAGGGATACAGTTCAGAGGGTTGAGCTTCTTATGGAGGAACTTGATCTAACCCCCGAAGACAGGGCCGTGGTGAAGCCTGCCCGACAGACAGCAATCGAATCAAGAAAAGAAGATAAGGGTAACGAGGGAATTTATTGTGGTGCAGCCATGCTTCTTTCTGATGGAACCATTATTACAGGTAAGAATTCACCTCTTTTACATGCCACACCGGCACTTATCCTGAACGCCATTAAAACTCTTGCCGGCATTCCTGATAACATTCACCTGCTGTCTCCCGGAGTCATTGATTCAATTCGCAGAATGAAAGGGGATCTCCTGGGTTCGCGGTCACTTAGTCTTGACCTTGAGGAAACACTTATTGCCCTGGCTATCAGCGCGGGAGCGAACCCCACGGCACACGCCGCGATGGAGCATCTTCCCATTCTTAAGAAATGCGAGATGCACATGACACATATGCCCACTCCCGGAGATGACGTGGGATTACGGAAGCTGGGTATCAATGTTACCTCTGATCCCAGTTTCTCGACCAGGAATTTACTGGATTACTGAAGTTGATATAGTATTGGAGTTGACTAATTGGTGCGGTATTAATATTTTACTATTATTATATTGATATAACAATACAGGTAATTGCAAAATGAATTTTGAAGAAACAAGCAGGGTGTTAAAGGTTCTCGGCCATCCGGTGAGACTTGAGATTGTACATAACCTGATGCGGGACGAATGCAACGTTAACAATATAGTAAAGCGGCTCAATATTCCTCAATCAACCGTTTCTCAGCACCTGAGAATATTGCAGGACAGGGGTATAATCACCCCGAGGAAAGAAGGGGTGATAACATGCTATAGGGTAGTTGATGAACGGGTACGCCATATTGTTGAAATACTGAAGAAATAAAAATTTTTAATTAATATATTGCAATATTTAGATATAATGATGAGATTGTTCTAAACTATTAATAGTATTATATCCAATAAATATTTTTTTGTTCATAAAGGAGTTATAATATGGCTGAAAAGAAACGTATCGTTGTTATTGGCGGCTCAGCTGCCGGCCCTAAGGCAGCCGCGAAAGCAAGAAGGCTTGATGAAAACGCGGATATTACCATAATACAGAAAGATCCTGATCTTTCCATGGCATCCTGTGGTTATCCTTATTATGTTGGTGGTTTCTTTGATGATAGAAACATGCTGCTGTGTACGCCAACCGGGGTTACACGTGACCCGAAATTTTATTTGAATGCCAAGGGTATTGTGGCGCGAACAGAGACCGAGGCCATCAAGATCAACAGGAAGGAGAAAACAGTAACCTGCAAAGATCTTAAAACAGGTGATACCGAAGATGTATCTTATGACAAGTTGATCCTTACCACTGGTTCTACACCCAAAATGCCTCCAGTTAAAGGTATTGAACTTAATGGCATAACAACGCTGCAGTCCATGAAGGACGCGGATTACCTTCGTAAAATACGTGATGAGAAAAAGATCAAGAAGGCAGTAGTAATTGGGGGAGGCCTTATCGGGATCGAGACCTGTGAAGCTCTTCAGCTGGCAGGTATAGAGATTACCGTTATTGAACTTTTACCGCAGTTGCTTACTTTCCTTGACTGGGAGATGGCAAAACTTGTTGAGAACCATGTAAAGACCCATAATGCAAATATTATTACAGATAACGGCCTTGCAGAGTTTCTTGGAGAAAATGGTACGCTTACAGGTGTAAAACTGCAGAATGGAATTGAATTACCATGTGAGCTGGCAGTGGTAGCCATTGGTGTGAATCCCAATGTGAAAATTGCCAGCGAAGCCGGTATAAAGATAGGTGAAACAGGTGGCATTAAAGTTAACAAATACATGCAGACATCAGACGAAGACGTGTATGCATCAGGTGACTGCGTTGAAATAAATAATATCATAACAGGAAAGCAGGTGCTTGCACCTTACGGTGACCTTGCCAACCTCCAGGGCCGTGTTGCCGGTGAAAATGCCATCATGGGCAATTCAGTAACTTTTCCGGGTACTATCCAGACAGGTATTTGCAAGGTTTTTGATTATGGTGCAGGTGCGACCGGCTTATCGGAAACAAATGCCCGTAAACTGGGATATGACATTGAAACAGTGATAAACGCAAGTCCTGACAAACCGGGTTTCATGGAAGGAAAACTCCTGGTAACCAAAGTGGTTGCCGATAAAAGATCCGGCAAGATACTGGGTGCACAGTGTATAGGCCCCGGCGAGGTGAGCAAACAGGTAGCCCAGTGGGCAATGGCTATCAAGGGTGGAATGACGGTTGAAGACCTTATCAACTCTGACCTCCCATACGCACCACCATTTTCACTGGCAATTGACCATTTCATTGCTGCCAGTCATATTATGCAAAACAAGCTGAAAGGTCGTATGAAGGGAATATCCAGCAGCGAAGTAAAACGCAAGCTGGATAAAGGTGAGAAACCATTTCTTCTGGATGCCCGCGGGCCGGATGAATATGAAGAGATGCGGCTTGGTATCGGTGAAACACTGATACCCATCGGTGCTCTGAGAAGCAGACTTAATGAAATACCTGAAGATAAGAACTCAGAGATCATATGCTACTGCAAGATATCTCTTCGAGGATACGAGGCAGCACGCGTGCTGGAAGGGAATGGTTATAAAAACGTAAAGGTTATGGAAGGCGGCATCATGGCCTGGCCGTACCCGAGAGAAAAGTGATCTACTACTACGATTTAGTAGTGAACATATTATCCCTTAAGTCCCCCTGTTCCCGCAGGGGGACTTTTTGTTTGCCATCAGTAGATGGTTCATTTTAGAAGAACCCCGTACTCATTGCGATTAACAGCTGTCCTGAATAATACATGGACAGGCTGATACGGTTGTACTTGATGGGTTTCCAGAACCGGTTCAACGCGATAAAAATATCTGAAATATAGAACAACCCTGCGCCAATAGTAAGCATCCATGCCTGTGTTGAATTAAAAAATGACCCTTCAAATGTGGATACAGCACGGTTTACCATGAGGCTGATGATGAGTATGTAGGCAAGCACAGAGACCTTCATGTCGCCAAGACCAGAATGAAGAAAGATATACAATGCAGCACCAATGGCAAGAAGTATTCCGCCACTTACCAGGTCAATACCGCATTGAAAGCCACTGTAGACAGTGAATATAACCGCATACACGATATGGGCAAGTAAGAACAATACAAGGCCTATCCTGAAAGCTTTCTGCGACTCATTCATGAACATGAGTGACACGTCCCCACCCATTGACAGCAATAACCCGCCCGTTATTGCCAATGTATATGATTGGACGAACTGGCCGTCCCTTGTAAGGGAGAGCAGGGCAATGGCTATAAGGATTGAAGTGGAGATGGGCTTGATCACGTATATCTGTTTTTTCTTAAATGTGAATTCAGCCCGGATTAGAAAAAAAACAAGGACTGCCAGAATGGGAATGATTACATGGTAAGGGGTCATGGCTCCCTCCGTTGATTACTTTAGTTGCATAATTATATCTATCTATTCATACAGGGTCAAGCAAATCACCAGATGCTATTCAATATACGGAATAACCATGGGGCCTTCAGGAAGAACTGCAACACTGTAATCATCATGTTTTGACAGTATTGTATCAATACAGTTTTGCACATTATCGCATGGTGAAAGGTGAACATTCTTTACGGTTTCAGGGGGAAGGGAAGAGTAGAGGTACACACTGGCTTTATCCAGTATTTTACAGAGAGCCTGTGCCTGCCACTGGTCATAACGAGAATATCCATCCTGCCTGATCATGGAAAGAAGATCAAGGGGTGCGCGCGATTCTGTCAGCATTTGACCAAACTCCCCATGATCAGGAATACCATCAGAGCATTCCGCAACACAGAGTATGATCCCGCCTTTTTTAACGATACCCGCGGCAGCGCTCATACCTTTTACAGACTGGTATAGGCTCTGGTCCAGGGGATACCCGCTGTTGGTGGTGATTACGAGGTCATAATTTCCGCTGCATTGCAGCATGGCGTGTTTTGAAACGAATTCAGCACCCTTTCTGTGTGAAGCTATCACGTCCCCCGCGAATATACCTGTTATCTCTTTTCGGGAGTTTAATGCCACATTAACTGATAAATGCGGCTTCATCATCATGGCAGTTTCAACTGCCATATCCTGTACGGGATTATCTTCAAGTACTCCCCAGGTACTTTTGGGATGATCTATGCGGGTTGCATTATGAAAATGCATAATTGACTCAATGCCGGCAATACCCGGCATGATGGATTTCGGGCCGCCGCTGAAACCCGCGAAAAAGTGAGGTTCAATGAAACCGGTAACGATGCGTATGTCTGCTTCGCAGTAATCCCTGTTCAGGTAAACGGGAGCCCCCGTTGTGGTTTTGCCGGCATATAGTAATGTTGCATCATCAAAGGCGTCATGGTTTATTATCTTGAATCGGCTGACTATATCGTTACCGAGCATGGCTCGAAGCTCATCCACGGTGTTTGACCTGTGCGAACCGGTTGCGATCACGATTTTCACCTGAGGGTCAGGTATACCAGAAAGAAGCTCATGTAACCATGAAATGATATCACGAGTGGGAGTAGGACGGGTAATGTCGTTTACAATTATGGCTATTGATGAATATGGTTTAAGCATTTTTCTGATTGTGTTGTATTCTCCTGTTGCAGATAATGCTGTATGTGCATACTTGTGAATATCTTTAATTGCTGATGCAGGCACGGGTAGCAGCACATCGGAGTTTTTCGGTACTTTAATGCGTAAAAAAGATTTTCCGTATGGAAGTTTTACTTTCATTATGCTATAATAATAATTCGAGTTTGAGAAGTCTATATAAATATAACTGCTTTGTTAAAGAAAGCAAAAATGTAACTACTCAGCTATTATCAGAATATAGATCATTTGCTTCATAATGGAAAGGAATTGGATCATCTCACCATTATTATTCATTTTATAATAATTTGTAACAACTCAGCTGTCATGATTGAAATATTCAATTACCGTGAAATGAATAAAAATATGATAGTTCCCCCCGCCTTCGGCGGGGGAACCAT
>CAZAOK010000027.1:0-38928 GCA_964486725.1 uncultured Leptospiraceae bacterium | reverse complement strand
CAGTCCTCCACGATACAATAATCAGCCACCGAGAAAATTGCCGCGTTGGGGTCGGTATTCACCGCCACCACCAGGCGCGATCCCTTCATCCCCATCACGTGCTGGGATGCCCCGGAGATGCCGCATGCAAGGTAGAGTCCCGGGCTTACCGTTTTACCGGTGGCACCCACCTGCCGTGAATAGGGCAGCCAGCCGCTGTCAACCACCGGGCGGGAGGCCGCAACTGCCGAGCGGGGAAAGCATTTTGCCAGCTTATCAAGCAGTTCCAGGTTCTCTTCTTTGCCAAGCCCCCGCCCCCCTGCGATGATCACTTCGGCATCTTCTATCTTCTGGCCGGCTTCCGGTTCAACAGGCACCAGGCCTTCCAGGTGGTACCATGTATCAGAACCGATCACTTCACGGGTTACCGGTTCCCGTCCGCCCCCCTGGAAATTTTGCATGTCAATGCCTGCAAATGCGCCTGGCTGCACCGAGAGTACCACCGGGAAGGCATCAAGTGGCAGTTCCTGTTTCAGCTTACCGTTGTAGAGGGAGCGGACTGCGATGACACGGTCACCTGTTACGTGTACACTTTCCACCGACGACACGGCAGGGGCGCCCATGGCGTGGGCAACAAGGGGGGCAAGGTGACTGCCCCGGGTGGAATGGAGCATGCAGATAATATGGGGCTGCAGTTCACTGGAAATTTCTTTCATGGCCTGCACCATGCTGTCAGGCGAGGTATTGTTGAGGTTTTCCCCGTGAAGCGAGATCACGGTGATACCGGCCGTCTTTGCGATTTCTGCCGCCCGTTGTGCAGTCTCACTGCCAGGCACCACGAAGGTAGGCTCAACGGGGATACCCTCCCGCAGTGCCACTGCAAGGTTCAACAGTTCCAGGGAACTTTCATTGAAGGTTCCCTGTATGGTTTCTCCCACGAGGAGCAGTTTTAATTTTTCTTTCATAATTTCAATGTGTTGTCGAAACCCAATAATCTAAATATTCTTTTTTCATAGCTGTTATATCAACTTATCTATACCAATTAATTATAAGTTTCATTATAACAGTTATATTAACCGCAGATAAACGCAGATAAACACAGATTGTTAGTTAATAGTGAATGGTGAATCGCTACAGAATAACTATATAACCTAAAGAACAATTATACATACATCCGCGTTAATCTGCGTTTATCGAGCGAAGCGGGCGGTTCCAAATATTTTAACCATATACCATTAAACATTTCCAGCCCTCCCTACAACACCGAATGCCCGTGCAAGATCTCAACAAGCCTGTCAGCCTTCTCTTCGCCAGTACCCTCAAGCACCACGCCCCGTGCCCCTTCCGGGGGATATGACAGCCGGTACGGGTACCCCTCCATGGCACTGCTGATCATTTCCTCATCTACATCGATAACCTCAAACTCCTGCTCCTGGGCACGCAGCACATCAGAAAGCTTCGGATAGCGGGGGGTGTTGATACCGGTCTGTACCGAGATGAGCGCGGGGAGATCCAGCCGCACAAGCTCCCTTGCCCCGCCTTCCAGTTCGCAAGCAGCCTCAATGCTGCCGCCCCCGGGATCAACCGTCTGCTGCACCACCGCCACCGCCGAGGGGATACCCAGCATGGAGGCCAGCAGGGGCCCCACCTGCGCGTGCATGCCGTCCTCTGACATGAAGCCGGTGATGATAAGCTGGTATCCCCTTTCTCCGGCAACCATTGCAAGCTCAGAGGCAACAGTTTCCGGCGGGATGTACCCATCGCTGCCGGTACGAAGATGAATGGCATGACCGGCCCCCTTCTCCAGCGCCTTCAGGGCAACCGCCCCTGCCCCCTCCGGCCCCATGGTGATCACGTCGATAACGGTGTCCGGAAACTCTTCACGAATGCGCACCGCCTCTTCAAGTGCATACTCGTCGTACCGGTTCATACGCCGGGCCACCTTTCCGTCGTCCCGCACCCACGCGGCATTCTCGTCCACCACCAGGGGAGACTCTGTGTCGATCACCTGTTTCACGCATACCAGTATCTTCATGGTACACATGTAGCATAGCACCTTGACAAAATCAAGAATAAAACGAACGCTCGTTATATTTTTTTACTTGACTTCCCGGCATGTTTCCATCAAGTATTAAAGCCGGTAAGGATTTACCGCAGAGACGCTAAGCGCACAGAGTTCGCAAAGATTTTTAATATTATTTCTTTGCGCCCTTCGCGATCTTAGCGACTTTGCGGTGAATAAAAAAAGGGAGAATACATGAGCACTATTTACATGATACGCCACGGGCAGGCCTCTTTCGGTGAGGAAGATTACGATGTACTCTCAAAGCGGGGGTATCATCAGTCACGCATCCTGGCAGAGTACCTGCACTCAATCGGCATACGGTTTGACCTTGCCGTTACCGGCACATTGAAACGGCAGCTCGCCACCGCCGATACCCTGTTTGATATTTACCGTGAAAAGGGCGACCCGGTGGTGGAGGTGCACATGATGGAGGAATTCAACGAGTATAATTCACGGGACATACTCACTGCCATCATTCCCGTCATTCTCGAAGAGAACCCCTCGCTGGAAAAGGACGTGAAACAGATATTCACTCACCGCAAATCCTTTCAGCGTGTATTCGAGGCAACCATGCTGAAGTGGGTATCCGGCGACTGCGACCATCTCTACATACCCCGCTACCTTGATTTTGTCACCGGTGTCTACCGGGGCCTTGATAAAATAATGAAAGAGAACGGCCGGGGGAAGACCATTGCAATAATCACCTCCGGCGGACCCATCGCCGCAACAGTACAGCGGGCGCTGAACCTTGGCTACCGGGACACCATGCGGGTGACCTGGCAGATAGCCAACAGCTCGGTGAGCAGGTTCAAATGTACCCGTGAACATATCATGATGTCCGGTTTTAACAGCTATGCTCACCTTGAGAACCAGCCGGACGAAACACTAATAACCTACCGCTGACGGTAGTAAAGGGAGGAACTCATGGATTTTGAAATAACGAAAAAGATGCAGGCAGTACTCAACATGATCGACGAGTTCGTGGACAAAGAACTCATCCCGATGGAACATGAATTCACCACGAAGGACTTCACCGGGATGATCGCCGAGCTTGAGAAGAAACGGGACATGGTGCGGCAGATGGAACTGTGGGGCCCCAACCATCCGAAGGAACTTGGCGGCATGGGGCTTTCCATGCTTGAGCACGGGCTGGTCTCGGAGTCGCTGGGACGCTCGCCGCTGGGGCATTACGTCTTCGGCTGCCAGGCGCCCGACGCCGGCAACATCGAAATACTGCACCTGCACGGCACAGAAGAGCAGAAGAAGAAATACCTTGAACCCCTCACTGCTGGAAAGATCCGCAGCTGCTTCGCCATGACAGAAGTTGACATGCCCGGCTCAAACCCGGTCATGCTTGAAAGCACCGCGGTGAAGGAAGGCAACGACTACGTTATCAACGGCCACAAGTGGTACACCACTGCCGCCGACGGTTCAGAATTTGCCATCGCCATGGTGGTCACCGACCCGGACGCACATCCCTACATGCAGGCCAGCATGATCATCGTCCCCACTGACGCGACGGGCTTCAACCTGGTACGCAACATTCCCGTCATGGGACACAGCGGCAGCGACTACTTCAGCCACGGTGAGATACTCTTCCAGTCATGCCGCGTCCCGCGGGAAAACCTCCTTGGCGAAGAAGGCTACGGCTTCGTGATGGCGCAGGAACGCCTTGGCCCCGGCCGCATCCATCACTGCATGCGGTGGCTTGGCATCTGCAAGCGGGCATTTGACCTGCTCTGCCAGCGGGCCAACTACCGCGTCATCTCCCCCGACGGGAAAACGCTGGCCACCCGGCAGACTGTTCAGAACTGGGTAGCCGAGTCGGCCGCGGAGATACAGGCTGCGCGCCTCATGACCCTCTACGCCGCCTGGCGCATCGACACCGTTGGCCCAAAAGAAGCGCGTGACGACATCTCCATGATCAAGTACGTGGTTGCCAACACCATGAACCGGGTGGTCGACAGGGCATTGCAGGTGCACGGCGGACTGGGCATGACCGATGACACCATACTGGCATTCTTCTACAGGCACGAGCGGGCGGCCCGCATATATGACGGCGCCGACGAGGTTCACAAGGCGTCACTGGCAAAACGAATACTGAAATCATACGCGTAACGGCATGAGCATAACGGGTAGCAGGATATGACATTCGAAGAATTCAAACAGGGGCACCGCTTCTCCATGGAAAGTATCTGCAGGGACTTCTATCATGCCAACAAAGACCGTCTCAAGATCAAGAAGGAAGAGGTGGTTGTACGCAACCTGGCCAACATCGTTGAGACCACCCTGGCCATCAGCATCCGCAGGGGCTTTGACGCCATGAGCCTGCGCGACCTCAGCCGGGAGTCGGGCCTCAGCATGGGGGCACTCTACTCCTACTTCGCAAGCAAAGAGGAACTGCTGCATCTCATTCAGGATTTCGGCCAACGCACGGTGAAGACACACCTTGAGGCGGAGCTGCGCCATCTCACCCACCCGCTTGAAAAGCTGCGGGCCTTTATCCGGGCACACCTGTACCTGAGCGAACTGATGCAGCAGTGGTTCTACTTCTTCTTCATGGAAACACGGGCCATGGACAAGCATGACCGCAAGCGCTCCATAGAAAGCGAACTGATGACAGAAAAGATCGTCATAGAAATTCTGCAGGACGGGAAAGCCGCGAAGGTGTTCAGCATCGGGAATGAACTGCTGGCCGCAGGGGCCGTCAAGGCACTCATGCAGGACTGGTACCTGAAACGCTGGAAGTTTCGCCAACGCAACGTGAACGTCGACATGTACGCGGATTATATTACTGGAATGATAGAGGCGTCGATTCTGGATACTTAATTCTACACCCCTCCCTTGACGGGAGGGGCCGGGGGGAGGGTGCGTTAAGTTTTAATGAAATCATCTGGTGCCACAGATGCAACACACCCCCACCCTAACCCTCCCCCATCAAGGGGGAGGGGAAAAGAAAACGAAAGACAGGAGGGGAACATGTCTGATATAGACAGGGCAAAAGATGTACGTGAAGGTGAAGAGCTTGATATTAAGGCGGTATCCGCGTATTTACAGGAGACCGTGCCGGAGATAACACAAGAGGTTACCGTGAAGCAGTTTCCAAGCGGGTATTCCAATCTCACCTACCTGCTGCAGTCAGGTGAGAACGAATACGTGCTGCGCAGACCGCCATTCGGGAAGAAAGCGAAAACCGCCCATGATATGGGACGGGAGTACCGCATGCTCTCGGCACTGTGTCCCGTGTTCCCCTATTGCCCCCGTCCCCTCGTATACTGTGAAGATGAATCGGTGATTGGTGCCCCGTTTTACGTGATGGAACGTCTTGAAGGCATCATACTGAGAAAGGATATCCCCCCCGGCATATCCTTCAGCCCTTCAGAGGCATGGCAGCTTTGCGAAAACCTGGTAAGGGTGCAATACGAACTGCATTCGGTAGATTATAAATCTATCGGCCTTGCAGGCTTCGGCAACCCCGAAGGGTACGTGCGCCGCCAGGTAGAAGGATGGAGCCGGCGCTACCGTGACGCCCGCACCCCTGACGCGAAAGACTTCGAAGCAGTGATGAGCTGGCTGTATGAAAAGATGCCGCCTGACACCGACAGTCCCTGCATCATTCATAATGATTACAAGTTCGACAACGTGGTTCTTGATCCCAACGACCCCCTTACGATCATCGGCGTGCTCGACTGGGAGATGTCCACCATTGGTGACCCGTTGATGGACCTTGGCTCGTCACTTGCCTACTGGGTAAACCATGACGACCCGGATATGCTGAAGATGATACGGACACTTCCCACCACCGAAGAAGGCATGATGAGACGAAACGACCAGGTTGAGTATTACGCGAAGCTCTCAGGCAGGACGATCGATAACTTCGACTTCTATCTCACCTTCGGTCTATTCCGCCTGGCTGGTATCGCGCAGCAGATATACTACCGGTACTACCACGGGCAGACGAAGGACGAACGGTTCAAGATGCTCATACACGCGGTAAACATCCTCGAAGGTACCGCCATGAATATTATACAAAACTCGAAATTATAAAGGAGAACACAATGAAGGCTGAAGACATTAAAAAGGTAACCATCCTGGGAGCAGGCACCATGGGCCAGCAGATCGGCACCGCTTCTGCTACCCATGGCTACAGCACCTTCGTATATGACATATCCAAAGAGGTTCTTGAGAAAGGGAAAAAGCGAATGTTCAAACTCATGAAGTGGATGGCAGAATCAGGCATTGTCTCCCCGCAGGCGGTTGATGAAGGCATCGAAAGGCTGGTGTTCACCACCAGCATGGAAGAAGCAGCCGGGGATTGCGACATAGTCAGCGAATCCATACCGGAAGACCCCGCCCTCAAGGGAAAAGTATTCGGCCAGTTCAATGAACTCTGCCCGGCACGTACAATTTTCACTACCAACACCTCAACCCTGCTTCCCTCCATGTTCGCCGAAGAGACGGGACGCCCCGACCGTCTTGCCGCCCTGCACTTTCACGATATACGTATCACGAAGGTGGTTGACGTCATGCCCCATCCCGGCACTTCACCCGAAACCATGGAAATTGTTGAGGCTTTCGCCCGCAACATCGGGCAGCTTCCACTGGTAATGAAGAAGCAAAGTCCCGGTTACGTGTTCAACTTCATGCTGTCGGCCCTGTTCAAGTCTGCCCAGCAGTTGGCCGCAAACGACGTGGCCTCGGTTGAAGACATCGACCGGGCCTGGATGGGGGTTATGCACACACCCATAGGCCCATTCGGCATCATGGACAGTGTGGGACTTGACACCGTTTACAAGATCACCAGTTACTGGGCCGAAAAGCTTAATGACCCTCAGGGGAAGAAGAATGCCGAATTCATGAAAGAGTACATTGACCGGGGAGAACTTGGCAGTAAAACCGGAAAAGGCTTTTACAACTACCCCACACCGGAATTCGCAAGGAAGGATTTCTTAGAAAAGTAAGAGGATGTCTAATCAATAATCATGAATCACTGTTCATACATCACTTCTCACTTTTCACTTATCCGTGTTAATCTGTGTCTATCTGTGGCTAAAACTTCAATCAGCATTAAGCAATAACCTTCTTGACCGCACATAAAGGATACGGCATAAAGAATTCATTCTTGTGTCCCTGACCATTTATCTACATGGAGGCAGAACTTGTTTGCCAACGTGCTTTTTCCCCTGAACCTCAAAGAATCCATGGGCAATATCCATTCACTCGCCCGGTCATTGAAAAGCTTTGACACACAACAACTTATACTGCTCACTGTACTTTCCAGCGACCTGAGCGGGAAACAGGCAGTCCACGCCCAGAAAAAACTCTCGTCCATAAAAGCAGAACTGGAAGAATACGGGTTTAGTATCGAAATTCTCCTCAGAAGCGGCCATATCGCCACTGAGATAACCAGGGCAGCCAGCGAACTGGATACCGGCTTTATATGCATGACATGGAAAAAAAAGCCATTCATTCGGTACACCCTTATGGGAAGTCACACAAAAGATGTCATTCGTCTATCAGATATACCCATATTCATGTTTAAACGGTCACTGTTCTCTTCATCTGATACCAGGCTCAACGCGGTACTGTATGCCACTGATTTTGAAGCCAATGATCACACCATTCTTCCCTACCTGAATTATGACGGCCTGAAAGCAAATCAGCTTATTATACTCAACGTGGGACAACGGGCACCCGACCCCAACGCCGAACAGACAAGACTGCGACGGGTATACAACAAGCTTCTCAGCCTCAAGGACAAGTGTGCAGACTCTTTCGACCAGATAGAAACCGTGGCTTCAATCGGTAATCCCAAGAGAGTTATACTTCGTGAAGCAAGAAAAAACGGCGCTGATGTGATAGTAATAGGAAAATATACCGACACCTCTCCCATGGAGAAGGTGATGGGATCAACAGCAGAGAGTATCGCCCACAGGTCAAGGGTCTCGGTACTCATCATTCCCAGGTAATACTAATACTACAGGTTGGGGCAAATGCAGACAAAAAACATCGTGTTCTACATTTCACTTTTCATAGTTGCATTCATGGTATCATTTGGAATATACGATCCTGATAATCTCTATGTAATCTCATCTTATGTGCATAAGAATATCATCGATCATTTCGGATGGGGATACCTGGTTTCGGTATTCGTATTCCTGGTATTCAGCCTGTGGCTTGCCTTCAGCAGGTACGGCAGGATCAAACTTGGCAAAGATTACGAGAAACCGCAGTACAGCTATTTCGGCTGGCTCAGTATGCTCTTTGCCGCCGGCATGGGTATCGGTCTCATTTTTTTCGGCGTTGCAGAGCCCTTCAGTCATTACATGAACCCCCCGGCATACATTCAGCAGGCATCCGGTGAAGCGGCACGTTTCTCCATGCAGTATTCCTTTTTTCACTGGGGACTGCATCCATGGGCCATCTATATCATCATGAGTCTTGCCATCGCCTACTTTTGCTTCAGAAGGGATATGCCCTTTCTCATCTCAAGCTGCTTCTACCCACTTATCGGCCCCCGGATATACGGTATCACCGGTTATCTCATAGACATACTGGCAGTATTTGCCACGGTTTTCGGTATCGCCACATCCCTGGGGCTTGGGGCAATGCAAATAAACAGCGGACTATCAGAGGCATTCGGGATACCCGATACCATGCAGATGACACTGGTGATCATCGCAACTGTTACCGTGCTCTTCATGATATCAAGCATCTCCGGCCTGGATAAAGGAATACAGATACTCAGCAAAACCAATATCATCGTGGCCATTATCCTGATGATGTTAATGCTTGCCATAGGGCCCACCTCTTACATCCTGAACATATTCACCAGCACGGTGGGCAACTACTTCTCCTCACTGCTTGACATGAGCCTGAACACCCACCCCTTCGAGGGATACCGCTGGACAAAGGAATGGACCCTCTTCTACTGGGCCACGTGGATCGCATGGTCTCCATTCGTGGGACTCTTTATAGCCAGCATCTCACGGGGACGCACCATCAAGGAGTTTATCCTGGTAACCCTCTTCGTACCGACGGTACTAACCTTCGCCTGGTTCTCGGTGTTTGGAGGATCCGCCCTGCATCTTGAGCTCTTTCAGGGTGTTGAGATCGCGGGTAAGGCCGTAGAAAACGTCTCCACCGCCCTGTTCAGGGTTTTTGAACACTACCCCCTGTCTATGCCGCTAACCATAACGGCGGTAGTACTGCTGGCGGTATTCTTTATCACATCGGCAGATTCGGCAACCTACGTGCTTGCCATGATGACATCACGGGGCGACCTGAATCCACCCATGTCGCGAAAACTTCTCTGGGGCATTTTACAGTCTGCTACCGCGTCAATATTACTGCTTTCAGGAGGTGTCGAGGCTTTGAAAAAGATGGTAATCGCGGCTGCCCTTCCCTTCACCATTGTCATGCTTTTTCTATGCGTGGCCATTCTGAGGGGACTTCGTTACGAAGTAAAATATGAAAGCGATGAATCACCCGGAGAAACTCAATAACATTTTATCAATCTTTATTCCACCTGGAAACAAGGCGCGTTATCTCTTTTCCATTACTTTCGTTATTAAGGCTGTGAACAAATTCCACACCCTGACTTTCCATGGGGGAGGACAGGGACAGCACCGACTGGCCAAACCGTGCTTCTCCCCGGAAATTTATCTCGATGTCCTGACATGTATACTCATCCATCACGCCGGGTGGAACCGTCTCGATCCCCCATGCCACGTACATGGAATTATTGACATGCCTGTTCAGATCGCAATCGTGTTTTCGCACCACGAATCGCTTTTCATTTTCCGGCGACGAACACTCCGGCAGGGCATGAAAGGTCTCGTCAATGACACGTTTTTCAAGATGGGGATAACCCGGAAGATGGGCAAGGGGATCTGCCGGTTTGCCGGTGTTCACGTCAATCAGCCGCCATGAACTTGTTGCCCTGGCAAATTCGTTGTCCACCTCATCATGAATTAGATATTCCCTGACGGCAAAGAGGCCCTCTTCATGAGACCTCCAGGTAGTCACAAGTACCCTGTCCCGCCAGTGTGGAAATTTCGTGATCTTCATGTGATACCGTGACACCACCCATGTAATATTTTTTTCGATCAGCGTGAACACCCCGCAGCCAATGCTGTCAGACTGGGCCCCGGCGGTCTCCTGCATCAGGTCAAACAGCACCGGCAGCTTAACCCGTGCCCGGTGATCAACCTCGTTCAGGCGAATTTCAAATGTTTTGGTGAAAGTGTTATCCATAACGGGGATAATTAGATAATCCGGATCACCCGCATGTCAAGTATATCTCTGCGCCCTGGTGGTTATCCTCTCAGATCATTATGGTACCCGTTTCACTACGGTACCCGTTATGAAGTACCTAAAAAGATCAACGCTGATGTCACAAACACTTTCTCCTGCACTATAAGTAATAGAACACTTAAAAGGAGAGTAAACATGAATGAGTTGAAAAAGCAGGTTAAAGAATCTTTCCGCATGGAGATGATAGGCACTGGCATATATCATGCCCTCTCAAGGCAATATAAAAAAAGTCCTGAGATAGCAACCCGCCTTAAAGAATTCTCACAGCAGGAAGAAATGCACGGAAGGCTCTTTAAACAGTACTACAAAACCGGGTCACCCTTTCTGGCAGACTGGGCAGAAAAATGTAGGCCTTCCAGACACCTTGATCTTTTCAAGTTTTTTGCCGCACGAAGGACATTTCCCGGCTTCATCCCTTCTTGGGGTAATATACGAGTCAGGAAATTTTTTCGTATCCACGTTCTTTTTAATAGCGGTTTCTGTCACTTTTCTCATCATGGTATACAGTTTTTTCAACTGGCTTTCTGTCAGATCTTTCACATTTTTCTTTGGATGGATCCTGCTCTGGAATAAAATCTCATCCGCGTACACATTGCCGATACCCGATAGCAGGTTCTGGTTCATCAGGGTGGATTTAACCATGGATGAGCGTTGTTGTAACAATTGTTTGAATTGATTAAAACTGAGCTGAAGGGCATCTGAGCCTATCTGCTTTGAAGTAACAAAGTTGTCTTTATCTTTAATAAGCCGTACTTCTCCCAGCAAACGGACATTGACAAAAGAAAGTATATTTCCATTCTCAAAATGAAAACGAACCCTCTCATGATCATCCGGCGGGGTGCCATTCTCATGATACTTGATATTTCCCGTCATGCCGAAATGCAAAACCACCGTATCCTCACCGTTTGTTTCCAAGAAACAGTATTTGCCCCGCCTGCTGGTTCGGGAAAATACCTTCCCCTTCAATGCTTTCTTCATATTTGGAACAGAAGTATTTTTCAATATGTCTGTGTTATTTACAGTGACATCTGATATTTTCTGTTTCAGCGCATGCTCGTTGATGTATTTTCGAAAAACTTCTACATCGGGTAATTCAGGCATTATATCCTCCCGGTTGTATACAAAAGTCCATATCCAAACAACAGCGTATTACACACATCAGTATAATAGTTTATTTTTCATTTGGCAACCCACTCACGCGGTCATGAATGGGTTGCCGGAAGAAAGACCGCCCGAACCAGGATTATAATACATTAATCCTCATTACCCGAAGTTAATTTCTCTTTGAGAGTGTCACGTGACAACCACACTCCCCGTACAATGAACAGGAAAAGTATAATACCTCCAAGAGAAAATATTATATCCGGTACTATCCTCATATTGCTCAACGTTTTCATAACTTCACCTGAAGTTATCTCGGGACTCCGAGCGTACCACATTCCTTTATCCAGGGCATGGTAGAACTGGTAGAATCCGGCAGGTATAAGGCTTATCACCATCATGCCCAGAAGACCGGCGTTCATACCAATAAAACTCCATTTCAACATTTTGTCAGACCAGGCGGATTTTTTGATAATGTGCCGCACCGAGAATAACAAGAGTGCCAGGCCAAAAAATCCATACACACCGAATAACGCCCCATGAGCATGTACCGGTGTCATATAGGTTCCCTGAATAAAATAAAGAATGATAGGTGGATTGATAAAGAAACCAAACACACCTGCACCAACAAGGTTCCAGAAAGCAACCGCGATAAAAAAGTAGATGGGCCACTTATACGCGAATTGTTCACCCCCTGTTTTAATTACCTTCAGGTTCCTGGCTGTTTCAATACCAAGTATTGTGAGAGGGACAACTTCAAGGGCGGAGAACAGTGCCCCCAGGGGAATAACAGGATTTGGTGTTCCTGACCAGTACAGGTGATGCAATGTACCCACCACACCGCTGCCAAGGTATAAGAATACTGTTAAATAGATAATGGTGAGAGAAAACTTCTTGCTCACCGCCCCAATCCTGGCAAGGAGAAAAGCAAGCACAGTGGTAGCAAACGCTTCAAAAAATCCTTCCACCCATAAGTGAACCACCCACCATCTCCAGTACTCAGCATCAGACAGGTGAGTTTCCTGTCCATACATAAGGCTGGCCATGTAAAAGAGGGGTATGGCTATTGTACTGTACAGCAGCATATGGGTAAGCCCCCCCCTGTCGTCTTCCTCTTTCAATGCCGGTAGTATTGCCCTTGTCACCAGCAACAGCCAGAATATCATACCGGCAATCAGCATCAACTGCCATAATCGGCCAAGCTCAATATACTCGTATCCCTGGTGTCCCACCAGGAAGCTGTATTCCCCAAGCATACCCTGTATGGATGACCATGTCCCGCCCAGGGTGCCGATAACAACTATAAGCAACGCTACGAACAGACCCGACGAAAGAAGCCACTGTTTTTTTGGTTCCCTGCCGCTGATGAAGGGACCAATAAATATGCCCGCACCGATAAAACATGTTGCAATCCATATTATCGATAATTGTATATGCCAGGTGCGCAACACGGCATATGGAAGTATATTCCCTATATCTATACCATAAAAATCTGATCCTGATATGGTATAATGACCGGTAACCGCCCCGGTGAGTATCTGGATCATAAAAAGGCCCATGGCGGTTACAAAGAAAACCAGCGATGTAACCTGGCTCTTCGTCGGGGTGGGTTCATCTATGTTTACCTGCAGTTCAGATTCATAATCCTCTTCCCGTATATAGTAATAGTATATAAAGATTACAATACCGATGGCAAAGATCAGCAGGATAACACTAACGATTGACCATATGTAATCTTCATTTCGCGGCTGATTACCAACCAGGGGGTCATAGGGCCAGTTGCTGGTATAGGTATATCCACCATCTGTCCGCTCTGTAACCGCGGCCCACGCGATCCATGAGAAAAATGCGGTAATCAATTGTCCTTCTTCAGTGTCCTTGATTATATCTTTTTTTAATCCCATTCCCTGGTGGCCATCGGTAAAGAGCCCGGTATAATAGCCCGTTAGATGATCATATGCTTCAGCCTGGGAAGCTGTAAATACAAGAACGTTTCTTTCACTATCAAACCTGTTCTTCTTTAATTCAACTGATACTTCGCTTGTAACTTTACTTTGTGTGCCGGGATCAAGCTCTTCAAAATCATCCTGGTCAAATTTTTCTGCCTCAGATTTTGAAAGACCAAGCTTTCTTGCCGCAACATACAATCCCATCCTGTGAAGGTAATCAGCAGACCAGTCGGGCGCCAGGTATGACCCATGCCCCCAGATTGACCCGATATGCTGCCCTCCCCTGCTCAGGTAGAGTTTCTGACCGGCTTTTATTTCTTTTCCGGTCAATACCGTTTCGCCATTCTCAATTATGACCTTGTGCGGTACCGGTGGTTTTTCCCTGTTAATCAGGTAGCCGCTGAAAATAAGCACACCAAAACATATAACCAGGATAAACAGAAAAATGGCACGTACCCTGTTGCTGAACATACACACCTCCCCTTCAAAGGATTGTTTTGAAAAATGTTTTTCCTTGAGTTGTATTAATTATGTCTGGCCGTCTACAGTATAACGAAAATCACGTATAATCAATACATGGTTTTCGTTATTTTTTACTAACAGATATTGTTATACTACCTGAGTTACTACTCAGCTATGACTAAAATATTAATCATTTACTTCATAATGAAAAGGAATTTGAGCATCTCCCCCCGCCGAAGGCGGGGGAGATGCAGGATTATTATTTATTTTAGCATAATTTGTAATTATTCAGCATGACAGCTGAGTAGTTACCTACATGAAAAGAATAATAATAACTGGTTAACTTTGAAATTAAATACTGGCTTGATTAACATTTTTGTATGATGTATACTGTGACAATACTTCATAGATTTTAAAAAAGGAAAAGAAATGATGAACACAATATTTTTCAACCTGAAAGGCAGTATCGTTATAATCCTTTTCGCGCTGAATACACTTACAGGTTCAATTTTTCTCATACCCGCCTCATTTCTTAAACTTGTACTCAGAATCAGGCTGGCGCAGAATATATTATCATGGATAATCATGGGCATTGCCTATATCTGGATGCAGATAAACCTTTTTATCCTCAACATGATGCATACAACTGAATGGATAGTTGAAACCAATTTTCACCCTGATAAGAATAAATCATACCTGCTCATCTCTAATCATCAGACATGGACAGATATTATCGTATTGATGAAAATATTTCTCGGCAAAATTCCATTTTTAAAATTCTTTCTGAAAAAAGAACTTTTCTGGATCCCGATACTTGGGGTTGCGTGGTGGGCACTTGACTATCCGTTTATGAAACGCTATCCAAAATCCCTTGTTGAGAAGAAACCCCATCTCAAGGGCAAAGATATTGAGATCACCAGGAAGGCCTGCGAGAAATTCAAGGGGAAACCGGTTACCATAATGAATTTCGTTGAGGGAACCAGGGTAACCCCTGAAAAGCAAAAGAGGCAGGATTCTCCTTTTACGCACCTTCTGCGACCAAAAGCGGGAGGCGTTGGATTTGTCTTCACCATTATGGGTGAGCAGATTTACAGTATACTCAACGCCACCATCGCCTATCCCGGGGGGCCATATTCATTCTGGGAATACCTTTGCGGCCGCATTCCCGTGATCATTGTACACGTAGAAGAGATCCCCATGACAGAGAAACTCCTTGGAAACTACATGGACGATCCGGTATTCAGGGACTATTTTCAGAAATGGATCAATGGACTATGGATAGAGAAGGACGAGAAACTGGATTCTATGCTGAAAGCGGCAAAAAATACGGCAAACTAATTTTTATAATAACAGGAGATACGTATGAATATACTTGTTCTGTATGGTTCTGTACGAACAGAAAGGCAGGGAATCAAGGCGGCAAAATACATGGTGAAGAAACTTGCAGAAAGAGGTCACCAGGCAGAACTCATTGACCCACTGGAATACAAGCTGCCGCTGCTTGACTGGATGTACAAGGAATATGAAACCGGCAAGGCACCTGAACCCATGGAAAAGCTTGCCGAAAAGATAGAAAAGGCCGAGGGTTTTATCATCGTAAGCGGAGAATATAATCACAGCATACCACCAGCCCTTACCAACCTGATGGACCATTTTCTGGAAGAATACTATTTCAAACCTTCAGGGATCGTGTGTTACTCGGCAGGACGATTCGGCGGAGTGCGGGCGGCAATGCAGCTTCGTGCCTTCCTGGGTGAGATGGGTATGCCAACTATATCATCACTTTTACCCTTCGGCGCGGTACAGGACGCCTTCGACGACGAGGGAACCCCCCTGATGGACTACATTGACCCGGAAGCTTCAAGGTTCCTGGATGAATTCGAATGGTACGTAAAGGCACTGGGGGATGCCCGTGACAGGTATGGCACTCCTTTTTAATGAACTACTTTTTTAAAAGGATTCACCGCTAAGGCGCAAAGCACGCCAAGGGCGCGAAGAAGAATATATGTATAACTTTTCTCTGCATCTTTCCTTCTCCTTATCACCTATGCGTTAATCTTTTTATATATTTTTAACGAGTATGAGAATATCCTGAAAGCAGCAACCGCTAAGGGTTGCTATTTACAGTTGTACCAAGAACCTTTCGTTTGTTCGCAGTGTAACCGGTTCGGATAACCGTATATCACGGGAAGAACCATCAGGCTGCTGATATTGAATATACTCAACTACCATGGGCTCTCCAAATGATTTCAATACGTGAAAGTCTGCCATTCCTTTCTCTTCATTATACTCCACCATGAGCCAGAAACCCGGTAGAAATACCGGTATGCGAAACGTGTCCTCGCCGGGAATGGGACGGGGTGATAAAGTAAGACTTCGGCTAAAGGCGTTATACGTCACCCCGGTAAGGGCGGCAAACACTGACCACATCACCGGGTGGGTCATGTATACGTGTCCCTGCTCGCCGTGATGGTCTTTGTCCCAGAGCCAGAGCACCGGGTGTGTCATGTACTTGCGGCCACGCATTCCCCAGTGGTCCATGTCCCAGGGGTATCCCTCGTACCAGCCCTTGTCCCATATACGCTTAATAAGTCCCAACCCCTCTTCTACCCTGCCCAAAAAGATGGCTTCTATGGCCTGGTAGCCAATTGATTGCCAGGGATTGTTTACGTGCCACATCTTGAACCCGTTGTTCACGGCAGGCATCTGGTTGCCGTCAGGGTCTGCTTCACGGTGTACCAGGGGACGGGTAAGACCTGCCCGTGAATCCATGACCGGGTACGCGTCTACCAGCACCTTTGACTGCCACCTGCTGTGGGACAGCGCCTTCTCGTGATCAACCACGGGGCCAAGGCCCGCATACCTGCTGATCCAGTCCCCGGCAAGGGACGCTGTAAATACGGTATCACGTCCGTCACATGTACGGAAGAAGCCACGCTGATCCCAGAGGATATCCATGCACGATCTCTCAGTGGCCTGTAGCTGCTCAGCATATTCGTTCAGCCTGTGTGACAGCTCCCGGTCAACTGCGGCATGGACGTCTGAACCCGACAGCAGTTCGCCAAGTTGTATCATCATCTTCAACGTGGCGCAATGCAGTATTGCAGTATAGACAAATGCGGGTTCATAATGCATGTAGTCATACGTGGTAATCCCTTCGGGTATGTTTCTCTCCAGGCATGAATCAAGAAACTGCATCATCTGGACCATGGAGGGCCAGCATTGCTTCAGCATCTCCATGTCCCCCGTCTGCAATACCATCTTCCCAGTCTGCATGATGAGTGACTGCGGCAGGTCTGTCCAATCTTCAGTCTTGTTGAATGACTTAATAGGGTTACCGTAGGGGACATCGTGTGAACCCAGGGCAATGTCTGCATGCCCGTTGCCATGGGGAACCCGTCCATCAATTGAAAGGTTGAAAAATGACAGCAGCTCTTTGCGATCTATTTCCGTGAAAAAAGAATAGCTGTAAGGATGTGATGCCATACGCTGATCAATGGTGCCGGTAAGGGCACCGAAAAGCCAGCCCCAGGGTACCGCCTCCATGGTATACAGGGTACCGTCTTTCGGCAACACCGTGTTTATCAGCATGGAATCCGTGGAATTGAGCACGTACCGTTTTAACCAACCCGGAATGGAAGAGTCTTCAATTATTGCCGGAAGTTCTTCTGTCTCTTTTTCCAGTCGCTGCCGGTTCATTGCGCAGTACCGGGCAAGCTCTAGCGGCGCTGAAAAGAAATTGCAATAGTAATGACCGTAGTCTGTTCCATGGTGTCGGCCCGTTAGTTTACGCAAACGCTGCTTCTTCTCAATAACGTGATGGGGCGTCCACCACAGGAGATAGAGGTTTATCTCCCGCTTTTGTCCGCCTGCAAGTGAAATATTCATGGTAAAGGCACCACTGTTTCCCCGTGATTCCTCACTGCCCGACACATCACCAGTCGCACTAAAATTATCAATTATTCGCGGACTTCTTTTCTTTGAATTCCACCTGGTGCAGCAACTTATACTGCCACCTTCAAGTGAAGCACTATCAGAAAAAAGAAGATACTCCCCGGTTACACGTCGGCGGGGATTTTTCTCCCCGTAGTTTTGACCGGTTTTGAACACAAGTCCTTCAACATCATCGTCAGAAAGCCTTTCCGCATAATTTTTCCTGGTAGAATTGTATGTTACCGGTCCGTCAAGTGGAAACAATACGGCACTGCTTCCGCTGCCCCCGATACCCAGTATGTTTTCGAAAGAAGCCATCAGCGATACGTCCATATCTTTCTCGGATGGATTATGCAGCAAAACCCGGAAGAAAGCGACCGGCAGGGAGGAATCTTTCACATTATGGGGGATAAGAGAAGTGAATCCAGAAAGTGACACCTGTACCGGCATTTCCGGGTCTTCAAATCCCAGTTCAAAAAAAGGAACCTCACCTTTAAACGATGTATGGGCGATGTTTTCGATGTTGGCAAATTCCCTGCCGCCCCGGTAGCTTCCCCGCAGTATCCTGGTAACGGTGTTCTGTCCATCATTGCAGCGAATGGCAAAAAAGCTGCCCCGTGGATACCTGGTTTTTCCAATGGTCTTAAACCAGTTATGGTTGGTGCGGAACATACCCATGCCGCCGTCTGTGAATATGCTGAACCCGCCTGTCCCCATTCCTCCCATGGGGAACCCCCGGGAAGTACAATGATCCTGTATACGGCCTGTGATCTCATCGTATAATATATCCTGCTCAAACATATTTTTTTCATGATCTGACATGGTACAGCCTCCCTGAAAATAAAAAGTGCCACCATAGTTCATTTCTTTCAGGAAACCTCGAAACACCTGTAAGAAGTCTAAATGCAATGGACCAACCGTAATATAACATACAGAAAACAAAATTACTTGACTTTAATATCGATATCGACATATAGTCAAGTAATTTTCTCTCCATGGAGGAACCATGAACTCAACAAACCGCCCTGTTAAACTGAAAAACCTTATTGCCTATGGAATCGGGGACATGTACGGCAACGGTTCATTTGTCGTTATAAGCCTGCTTTTCATGTTTTTCCTCACCGACGTGGTAGGCCTATCCCCCTCCATGGCAGGGGCCATTGTGCTGATTGGTAAGTTCTGGGATGCTTTTTCAGACCCCCTTATGGGCTATATTTCTGACAACCTTAAAACCCGTTTTGGCCGAAGGCGTGTGTTTTTTCTCATAGGTTTTATTCCGGTAGGTGTAAGTTTTGCCCTGCTCTGGGTTGACCTCCACGCTGACAACACGATGGTTACATTTGCCTACTACACCTTCACCTACATACTTTTCTCCACCGTATTTACCATGGTAATGATACCCTACCGTGCACTGAACGCCGAAATGACGCCGGATTACGTGATCCGCACCCGCCTCACCGGATCGAAGATGATATTCTCCCAGGTAGGTGGATTGATCGCGGCAACCATACCCAAGCTCATAGTTGACCGGCTGTACCCGGAAGACCAGTCGCTGGGGTTCCTTGTCATGGGCATCGTATTTGGTATCTTCTTCGCGATCCCATGGCTTATCGTATTCATGGGCACCTGGGAAACCGTTGTGCCCGAAGACCGGCAAAGAGGAACCGGAAATTTTTTAACGCAGTTCCTTACCCTGCTGCAGAGTAAAACCTTTCGCATTCACATGGGGCTGTATATTTCCGCCTTTTCAGCACTGGACATGCTTATGGCGCTTTTTATCTATTATCTCACCCATTACCTGAAACAGGATGCGATGTACTCCACCACCATGGGGGCCATGATCATTACAAGCATAGTCATGATACCCCTGTACGTGATGTTTGCAAATCGAAAGGGGAAGGCGGCAGCATATATTATCGGCATGATCTTCTGGGGATTGGGCATCTTCGCGTTTGCAATGCTTTCCCCTGAATCCCCATCATACCTGCTCATACTCAGCGCCATGCTGGCCGGGGTTGGCATGTCCGCGGCAACGGTAATGCCATGGGCCATGCTGCCATCACTCATCGACGTGGATGAACTGGTAAGCGGTCTGCAGCGTTCAGGCATCTGTTCCGGATCCATGACCCTCATTCGCAAAATGGTACAGGCGGTGGTCCTTTTCATACTTGGTATACTGATGGACGTGATCGGATATGTACCCAATGCTGACCAATCAGCCGAAACACTGGGGTATCTGCGTATTCTCTTTTTCGCCGCGCCATTTTTCTTCGTCCTCACCGGAATAATATTTGCGTCCCGTTTCCGTGTTACACCCAAAACCCACGCGGTGCTGAAATCCGAACTGGAACGACTGCGTGCCGGGGGAAACATGAACGAAGTTGATCCTGTGGCAAAAGAGATATGCCAGGAACTATCAGGAATAAGGTATGAGGATCTTTACAAAAGCCGGAAAGAGAATAAAAATTAACAATTATTTAACCTCCGTTCACTTCTCCCGGCTCACTATTCACTACTTACTATTCACTAATCATCCGTATGATATTATAAACTTTTTTGGATTGTTAATAATGATTTATAGACATAAAATAAATTATGATGGTTTTTACCAAAATTCCGGAATAAGCCTATTTTTTTATTGGCAGGAAAACCATAATATACACTAGATGTAATTTGCATAAATAATGTTTTTATTGTCACAACCCGGCATTTGCGAATGATAGACCAGGTAATATAATGATGTTTTATTCCGGATACTATTTTTCTGAATACACCGTTGCCATGCTGTTTACCATGGTTATGGCCCTCACGGTTGTATTCATGCTCTGGAAACGGCGGACTTCAAAGGGAGCCTTCTTTATCCTGCTTCTGGAGATGGCTGTTGTGGAATGGGCCATCACCGGGGCACTGAAGGCAGCCGCCACAACCGTAGCTGCCAAGTATTTCTGGGTTTCATGTACTTATCTCGGGGTAACCACAACTCCTCCACTTTTTTTTCTATTCGCACTGTCTTTCAGCAACATGGAACGTTTTATTACCACCCGGAATGTTATACTGCTTTTTCTCATACCTGCTGTAACCACTGTGCTGGCCTTTACAAATTCCTTTCACCAGTTAATATGGACCGGAATGCATATCAACCCTGTATATTACTCTGTATCTTTCCAGTACGGGCCGTTTTTCTGGTTGCTGGTGGCCTACGTATACCTGGTGATATGCAGCGGAGTTCTGCTGGTATTCTATTCATTATATCAGTATTCCCATTATTACCGCCACCAGTCACTGCTCATAGTCATGGCTGCACTGGCTCCATTAACAGGAAACATGATTTATATATTTCATCTTTCTCCCATCGAGGGAGTCGACTGGACGCCTGTGGGAGTTGGCCTTAGCGGTTTTCTGCTGGCTGTTGGCCTCTACCGTTACAAAATGTTTGACCTTGTCCCGGTGGCACGTACAACCCTCATGGAGACCATGGGTGACGGGATAATGGTTATTGATGCATTGAACAGGCTGGTAGATATAAATACTGCCATGAGGGGGATGATAGGAGACAGTGTGATCTTGAAGCCCGGAGTACCTATTAATGATGCACTAAATGGATGGCCTGCCCTTCTTCATTGCATTGAAAATGGCGGACAGTACAGTGAAGTACCAGCGTGGGATCAGCAAACTAACAAATTTTTTGATGTAAAAATCACCGGTCTATTTGACAAAAAGAACGTCCATTCAGGTTCCATTATCGTTCTTCGTGACATCTCGGAAAGAAAAGAAATGGAAGAAGAACACCGTGAACTGATCGGTGAACTGGGAGCAGCCCTGCGGCATGTAAAGACATTGCATGGACTGCTCCCCATCTGCGCTAACTGCAAAAAGATCAGGGATGACGGAGGTTACTGGCACGCGGTTGAAGCCTATGTACGTGATCATTCAAACGCTGATTTCAGCCACTGCTTCTGTCCCGATTGCATTGAAAAGCTTTACCCCGAATTCATTGAACGTGACAATAAATCCGGAGACTGATTAAAACTCTTCGAATCCCTCTTCTGTCAGCCGGTTTTTCACCCCGCTTTCAGTTTTGACCGCCGCATTTGAATACACGCTTTCACTGTCTTTTCCATTACCATTGCCTTTATCATGACCTTTTAATTCAGCTTCGTTATACGCGGCTCCGTTTCCGGGTTTCTTAACCCCGGTCTTCCTATGATTTTCACCCTGGCTTATAGTAAAAATACTCATTCTATCAAGCAGCTGCTGCGCCTGGTTGGCCATTTCTTCACTGGCAGACGCCGTTTCTTCAACCATGGCCGCGTTTTGCTGTGTCATGGTATCCATATCGACAACTGCGGTATTGATCTGCTCGATGCCCCTGCGCTGTTCATCACTTGCCGAAGCAATTTCAGATATATACCGGCTTACCTGTTTCACAGAACCGATTATCTCTCTTAGAGATTCACCGCTTTTATTGACAAGTTCTGTTCCGTTACTGATCTTTTCCTGTGAATCGTTAATGAGGTCTGAGATCTCTTTAGCCGATTGTCCGGCACGCTGCGCAAGATTTCTCACTTCGCCTGCCACTACGGCAAACCCCCTTCCCTGGTCACCGGCACGGGCAGCTTCAACGGCCGCGTTCAGTGCCAGCAGGTTGGTTTGAAAAGCAATTTCGTTAATTACAGTAATGATCTCACCAATCCTGTTTCCCGTAGTACTTATTTCGTTTATTGATACAATGGCATCCTCAACAACCTTGCCCCCGTCTTCAGCCATTTTCGATGAATTGTTGGCGATCGAATCAGCCTCGTTTGAATTCTCTGCATTCTGCTTGATGTTAGCGGTTGCCTCTTCAAGTGTTGACGCGATCTCCTCAAGTGAGGATGCCTGCTCAGACGTACGCTGTGAAAGATTCTCATTACCGCTGGCGATCTGCTGTACCGCCTGTCCGAGGTTCTCGGCAGATACCATTATCTCGGAGATGAGATCTTCGAACTGGTCAACGGTGGAATTCAGTGCTGTCACGATGTCTCCAATCTCGTCTCCCGGAACATTGCTGGTATACCTTGCGGTAAGATCACCACCTGCAAAGGATGTCATAACTTCCTTGCATTCTTCAAGCGGGTGCAGTTTTCGTGCGACAAGAATGTAAATAATTATTGCCGCGATAATTATGCCGGCAACACCAATGGCTATCATGAACCATGCCATGGTCCTGGCCTCGGAGTTAATATCCTGGTTATCAATGCTTGATACGGCAATGATATTGTACGTATCGTTCTTACTATAGGTTAAAAGCTTTTTCGCCCCTTTCCAGTCATACCCGATAAAGTCATGGGTTTCACCTGAAAGTACCTTCTGTCCCCAGGAGAATTCACTGATATCAGTATCGAAAATAAGGCTTTTGTCCGGGTGTGCTACAGCAACCCCCTTATTGTTGACCAGGTACGGATACCCGGTTTTGCCGATCTTTACACCCTGCACGATATCCTGGGAAAATTCACCCACGTTGACGGTCATGCACATGAGGGCTGAAATTGAATTTCCACTTTTGACAGGAGCAAGCACCAGGGCAACTGGCAGCCCGGTAATCTGGGATTTTACTATGGGACTAACCGCCGTTTCACCCTGCAATGCAAGATCAATTGTTTCCTGCAATGTTTCATTACCCCAGCGTTTTTCCTCTGCATTCGATAATATGGATGATACTATTCTCGGGTTTGATTCAGCCGTTGAAATAAACAGGTCCTGATACACCTTCTGTGACCTGGCATAATCCTTCATAAAGGATTCAGTTTCGTCAAACTGTCCCCTGGATACCGCCGCTTTCACCATTGAGAGGTCTGCAAGGAATACAGCCGTATTCTTCTGCTTATCATAGAAGCTGTCAATCTGCCGGTTGATCTCAGACTCGAAATTCTTCATCTGGTTTACGAATGCCTTTTGAACGGCATTATATGCAATATTGTACGAACTGGTAATCAATACTATGGACAGTACCACAATAATGACAGTTACTATCATGGATATGACCATTTTCAGGCTTTTAAAAGTAAATCCGGTTTTCATATGTACCCCCGCCATTAACTGGAAAATGTTGTATTATTATTTGGCATGAGTTCAAATATACTTCACAATAGTTAAACTTTCATCAAAAAGTTAAATCACATTTACTTTTTTATGAAAAATCTTTGTACATTACCCTGATTATCACTCCGAGACATCGTGGAATAACAGCAGGATAGTATTTTATTTGCATTATCAGAACCGGTATATATAATCATCACAAAAAAACACAGGGGGTTCGTTTTGGAAAACAATGGAATAACACGCAGGCACATGTTAAAAATCAGCGCCGGCACGGCAGTGGGGCTAACCGGCCTTGGAATGCTGGGTTGCGGCAAAGACCTTACCCCTGTTGACACCGACCTTGACGCCGATATCTTCACAGATCCGAAGAAAAATGAAATAACCGCCCAAAGCGTCATCAGCAAGCGATCAGGACGGGCACAGCGCCCGAATGTTATCATAATTCTTACCGACGATATGGGATACGGTGATCTCAGCTGTTACGGCAGTAAAGCCATACAAACGCCCAACATAGACCGGATGGCCCGCGAAGGTATGCGTTTTACCGATTTCTACTGCTCCAGCCCCTTATGCTCCCCCTCACGGGCGGGACTGCTTACCGGAAGGTACCCCCTGCGCTGCGGCATATCCTTTCCGCTGCAGGCAGGAGAGGACACCCTGACAAGAAAGATATTCAGAAAGCTTGGCTACATGTTCGGTTCTTTCGGCGCACTTGACCTGCACAACGCCGAAAACCTTGTGGACGGACTTCCACGATCAGAGATAACCATGAGTGAAGCCCTGAAACTTGCAGGCTACAATACCTGCGCCATCGGCAAATGGCACCTTGGTGACTTCAACGTAATGCCCGAATATCATCCCCACAATTACGGTTTCGATCATTTCGTAGGGTTCAATGCCAGCAACGACGACTGGCCCATCGCTTTTTACCGCAACAAGAAAAAGATCGTAGACGACGTGGGCCTCGACCAGGAAAAATACACCGGCCTTTTCACCGACGAGGCAGTGAAATTCATAGAGGATTCAAAAGATAACCCATTCTTTCTATACCTTGCACATAAGGATCCCCATCAACCCTGTTTACCATCAAGAGACTTCGTAGACAGGACAGAGGGGGGACCACACGGCGACACGGTGGCAGAAGTAGACTTCAGCGTGAAACAGGTAATGGACTGTCTCAAACGAAACCGACTGGACAGGGACACCCTTGTCATCTTTACCAGCGACAACGGCCCCTGGTTCGACGGGAGCCCCGGCGGGCTTCGCGGACGAAAGGGGGAAAGCTACGAGGGCGGATACAGGGTACCCATGATCGCCTGGTGGCCGGGCAGGATTCCGGCAGGACGGGTAACCGCTGAACCTGCCATGAATTTTGACTTTTTCCCAACGGTGCTGCACCTTGCAGGACTTACCCTGCCATCTGACAGGACAATAGACGGTAAAAATCTCTGGGGGCTTTTAACCGGCAATACAAATAAAACCCCCCACGAGGCCCTGTATTTCTTTCATTATAAACAACTTGAAGGGGTACGTTCGGGCAAGTGGAAATATTTCCGTTACATAAACACAAAGGCATGGCCTATTCCCCTTGATAAGCCGGACACATTCATTGGCTCGGCCGCCGGAGGACACGACTACAAGCCCGAAGGGTCGGACAAGTCAGTTCCCACCATGGCATCATGGCCCATGCTGTATAACATGGAGCTTGACAGGGGTGAAAGTTACAATGTCATCAAGCGATATCCGAAGGTTGGTGACAGGCTGCACGCTAAACTTGAATCATTCGAGAAAGATTTCTTCAGCAACCCCAGAGGCTGGGCCAGGTAAGTCCAGCCTCTTCCCATAGATATTTCTTCATTGACAATGAAACCATTATGTGTAGTATTTATCACAGCATTATCATATGATATGCCGATTCAGCCTGCTAATTAATGAACGCTATGGAGTACTTCATGAATCCAGTCAACACCGAACGAATAATAAACCGCGTCATCCTGGTTTTCGCGATTTTTTTCCTGGTTACAGGACTTTCATCATACGCACAGGGTTCAGTTCCTTCGGTTTATATATCAATACTAACCGGCTCTGCAATTTACTTCATCATCGTAATAATTAATCATATATATATAAAGAAAGAGATCATCAGCACACCATTAATATACGTATCAGTCACCATCGAGTTGCTTGTGGCAGTATTTACCAAGTACGCCTTTCACTTCGACCAGCACAACGGCTGGGGACTTGCGGTGAAAGAACCTGCCACATTTCTCGTATTCATCATTCTTGCGGTTATCATCGGTCTTCGGTACGACAAAAAATTGAACATCTATTACGGTATACTGGCAATAACTGGCTACCTGGCACTAATAATTATGGGGATTGCAGCCGGCGAACTTTTTTTCACAAAAGATCCGACAAAAATTTTTACTCCCCACGCCCTTCGGTTACCAACCGAAATCGGTAAGATCCTGTTCATGGGGGGTACCACCTTCTTTATGTACCTGATGGCGGATACCACGAGTAAAAACATTAAAGAGCTACAGGACGCACGCGCTACCGCCGACCAGAACCTGTCAATCGCCGACAATATGATCGAAACCGTCAGAGATGTGTCGTCCGGTCTTTCTGAGAGAAGTCGTGAACTTTCAGAGTCCACTAACAGCATCGAGTCGGTAATGGAAGAAAACAACTCCCTGATAAGAAACATGAGCGAGATCACCCAGGACTTCACCCGTTCCATCGGTGAATTGAGAAATAACATCAAGATTCAGAATGAGACAATCGGAACCAACTATACAAAGATACAGGAAATTTCACAGCTCATGAAAGAGGTGTACGAAGACAGCAAGACCCAGAGGGGACGTGCCATTGAAGCCCTTAAACTGGCCGAAGAGAATGAAACACATATCCGCAACAGCAACAGTTCCATCAACGCGATGCGCGAAAATTCCCGTAAAATAGAAGAGATATCTCATACCATAAGTGATATCGCCGATCAGACCAATCTATTGTCCCTTAACGCCTCTATTGAATCGGCACGTGCGGGAGAGTCAGGACGTGGGTTTGCCGTCGTAGCGGACGAAATATCCAAGCTGGCTGGCAACAGCATAGAGTCCTCCAAGAATATTTCCACCATCATCCAAAAAACCGTCAATAACATCGAAGAAGTATCTCTCACCGTTGGCAACATGTCAACCGGTCTGAATACCATCATAGATTTCGTGAAAGAAAACTCTTCATTCATCGAAAACCTGAACCAGAAAACCCGGAAAGAACACGAAGAAAGCGAGAAACTGCATGAAGCCATTTCTGAGATCGACCAGACCTCCAAGAAGGTGCTTGATCATTTCAACAGGCAAACAGAGCTGAACCTGATGATCATGGAGTGGATGGAAAAAATGGAAGACATGTCCAACAAAATTTCAAGCAGCATTGAAGTGCTGGTCGAAATGGCCAACCAGATGGAAGAAAAATCAGTATCCCTCAATTCTGTGCTGGGAGACTCAGAAAAACAAATAAATGAAAACGGTGAAAGTGACACCGAAAAATTACAGGATTCCCCTGACACTTCTGTATAATACACCCCCTTTACATTTCACTGGATCCTCTTTATAATGTAAGTATAACAAAAAGGATTCACCGCTAAGGCGCTAAGGACGCGAAGATCGCAAAGAAATATATTTATCTTTTCTCTGCGCCTTTCCTTATTTCTTCGCGCCTCTGTGTTAATCTTTTTAGATTTTTTAAAGACTCAGGAGGTTCTTATGAGTAAAAGAGTAGCAGCAGTTGTAGCCGATATGTTTGAAGATGTTGAGTTCTGGGAACCGGCCAAAGCCCTGAAAGATGCCGGACATGAAGTAGTCACGGTGGGACTGGTGAAAGGAGAAAAAGTAAAAGGGAAGAAAAAGAAGACGAAGGTGAAAATAGACCAGTCTTTCAGCGACGCAATGCCAGAAAATTTTGACGCATTGCTCATCCCGGGCGGCTATTCTCCCGATAAATTGCGGGCACATGAAGATGCCGTAGAATTTGTAAAAGATTTTATGCAAAAGGGAAAGCCCGTATTTTCAATATGCCATGCCCCGCAAATCCTTGTAACCGCGGATGTATTGCAGGGCCGAACACTGACATGTTACAAGTCGGTAATACAGGACATAAAAAACGCCGGTGCCCACTTTATCGACAAGGAAGTCGTTGTAGACGGCAACCTGGTATCAAGCCGCAACCCGGACGACCTTCCCGCCTTTAATAAGGCTATTGTTGAAAAGCTGGGTGAATAGTCATGCCATCAGAAAAATGTGATTGGTGAGAATAGATATCCACCCCTGCTCACCAATCACATATATTATTTAATTTAGCTTAAAAAGTATTTTACATGTTCATCGCAGATGATGTATCGTAGCTTGAATGCCGGGTTACTATTATTAAAGGACATACAACATGAATACCACCCTGTCCCCCTGGACCATTTCACTGCGTCTTTTGTTTCTTTCGCTTCCGTTGCTTTTGAATGATTTCTATCTCCCCCTTGTCCCCGAAGACGCGGTAAAGCTTGACCTGGTAATTGACATCATCATCTACATAGGATGGCAGACATCCATCATTTACATGGCATGGCAGGCTGGCTGGTTTACCCTTGACGATCTGGGCATACACACAAAGAGGTTGGGCCGGGAAATCCTTTTCGGTCTTATCATTTTGCTTGTTGTCTTTATCGTCTTCATACTCGTTCTTCTTGCCGGGATGTTCATCAAGCAGCATTTCGGTCTTGAAATGTCCTCCACATGGTATTTTCCGGTGCCTGAGGGATGGCATCCTGCAAAATCATTCATGTACGTACTGTATCTTTCTATTACTGCCGGCATTTACGAGGAGATCATCTACCGGGGTATTGTTATCAGGCAGCTGCGTCATGTGACTTCAAGCAGGTTTTTACTGGTGCTTTTGTCCACCCTCCTCTTCATATTGATTCACTGGTCGATGGGGCCGCAGACATGGATCGAAGCGGGCTTGTTTGGCGGCCTGTGGGCTTTCATCTTTATCAGGCATGGCTCACTTATCCCCAACATGGTGGCACATTTTCTCTACGATTTTGCTACCATATACGGCCTGCACGATGTGGTAATAAAAGCAATCACCTGGAATGGAGTGTAACAAATGAAAAAAATTTTATTATCTGGAATTATCCTGCTTGTGTTCACGGCCATCTGTTATTCACAGGACTACAGCAAGAGACTGGTGGGCAAATGGAGCATCATGAAAATCACCAACAGTGCCGGCACCCAGACAGTTCCCGGAAATGCGAAAGCCATATGGGAATTCATGGAGGACGGGACAGGCCTCGTAGCTCTTGCAAGTGGTGACGCGTCACAGGATATCAAGTTCAAATGGACGATAAAAGACGCAACCATTTTGCTAACCGATGAAATAGACAAAAAAGTGGATTATGTGAAATTCGGATTTTTCGATGACTTCCTTTTTCTCATAAAAGCACCCGATGACAACATTCTGCTGCAAAAATACACGGAGAAATTGACAGAGGATAAAGAAAATAAATAAAACACTATCCCCGGGCCTGTTTCCTGTATTTTCCCGGAGAGATGCCTTCGTATCTCAGAAAGACCGAGTTGAAGGTGGAATATGAGTTAAACCCCACTGCCATGCCCACCGAAATAAGTGACCGGTGGGGCTCTTCCTCAATGATTTTTTTCGCCTCGTTCACACGGAACTCGTTTATGAAGGTGCTGAAGTTCTTCTTTATTTTACAATTCAATATTTCTGAAAGCTGATGGGGACTTATGGAGAGATCCCTTGACAGGTCAGACAGCGACAGTTCCTCGTCTACAAACACCTTGTCCTCGTTCATCAATTCATATAAGCGCTGACAGATGGTATCCACGTCAAGCCCCCGGGTTACAGAGCGTTCATATCTTCTCTTTTGCGACAGGCTTCGAAGCAGCCTGTTATAATCGGGATGACGCTGTGTTACCAGGTATACCATGCACATACTGCAGTTAGCGACGATAATGGCAAATCGCAGCAGGGTCATTGAATACAGAAATCCGGCAACGGCCAGCATGTTGGAAATGGCAATAAGTGAAGCGAAGATAAAACCAGCCCGTGATGTATTGGGTTTACCGGTAGTATCACTGCCCCACGCGTAGGGAGCCATGGTAATAAGAACTGGAAACATCATGAGCAGAAGATATACACTGGGAAGGATCATGAGTATATACATCCACCTGACTGGTAATGGATAGGCACTAAAACTTTCTCCTATAACATGAACAGCACTGCTGTAATCATTCGAATAGAGAATCCACCCTTCTGCAAGCATGAAGAGAAGCACAAAAAGTGAGACAATGGCAGGGACAAAGGGCAGCAGGTACCTCTTTCTGAAACTGAGTTCACTTGATATGATCCACCTGTAGCGCAGGGTCATCAGCGGGGGCACTATGAAAGCCACGGGGATACAGGCCATGCGTATATACCAGGCTGCGGGAGAGTGGTCAAACACACCGGTGCCGGCAAGGCTTAACATGAGAAACCATACCGAAAGTCCCCCAAATGAAACAGAAAATATATAATCCACCATGCTCTTGTTCTTTTGCACCGCCTGGCCAAGGGCTATCAGCATGGCCACAAGGGCACTTGAAAAAATGAAAAAATGAGAGATGGGTCCATTCATAAAAAATACTATACCTCTTTCAGATTTATAAATCTGAAATTATGAAAATCATCAAATTATAAACCTGAGAGATTTTCAAGTCAAACCGTATTAAGATTACTGGTAAAAGGATGTTTCCATCCCGCGTAAAGGGGTGGATATTACACTCGTATACAACGGGGAGGCACTCATGTCAGTAGATTATCAGAAAGGGTATGCCGAATACCTTGAAAAGAACCCGCATCTTGCCGTAATGGCCATGGACAGGGTAAAAAAATTCGGTGACAAGGTGGCACTGAGAGACAGGGCAGCCGGAGAATGGGAATCATTCACCTGGAACCAGGTTGGAGAGATGATACGCAACACCGCGAAAGCCCTGCTCGAACTTGACGTGAAAGAGAAAGAGATGGTGGGTATATTCTCACCCAACAGGGCATACTGGACCATAGCCGATCTGGCCATACTCAGCCTGCGGGCAGCATCGGTTCCGGTATATGCTACCAACTCGGCAAGCGAGACACGGTATATAGTAGACGATGCCGGGATCAGGATCATGTTCGTGAACGACCAGCATCAATACGATGCCGCCAGAGAGGTAATGGATAATTCCAGTTACCTTAAAAAGCTTATAGTCTTTGACCCGACCGTTTCAATCGAGGGTAATCAGAGTATGTATTATCACGAGTTTCTCGAAACAGGAAAAAGGTCAGGTAAAGATGAAGAGCTTCAGGCCAGGCTTTCACAGGCCAGCATGGACGATCTCTGCACACTTATATACACTTCAGGTACAACGGGAAACCCCAAGGGTGTAATGCTCACACACCGTAATTTTCTTACAATGCTGTATGCCACGGGTTATCCAATGCCAATCGGTGAAGACGACGTCAGTTTTTGTTTTCTTCCCCTCAGCCACGTGTTTGAACGGTCATGGACGTATTTTATTCTTGATCGTGGGGCGGAAAACCATTATTGCCATGACACAAAGCAGGTAGTGGACTTCCTCAGGGAAGTGCGCCCTCATTACATGGTAAGTGTACCAAGGGTCTGGGAAAAGATATACGGCACTATCACCGAGGGACTGAAAAGCGCCCCCCCTGCGAAACAGAAACTCTTCGACTGGGCGCAGCGGATTGGAAGCGAGTATTATCCACTCTACAATCATGACAAACCCATTCCCTTCTCACTGAAAATGAAGCACGCCTTCGCGAAAAAACTGGTTCTCAGCAAGATACAGGACGTGGTTGGGGGACGCTGTAAGTTCTTTCACGTTGGCGGAGCACCCTTTAACCCGGAGATAAACAAGTTCTTCTACAATGCCGGCCTCAAGATGGGCCTTGGCTACGGAATGACAGAGATTTTTCCCATCTGTGTCTGCACACCGAAAGACATCGGTTTCGGCACCAGCGGCAAACCGGTACCGCTTATGCAGGTTCGCATCTCTGATGAAGGTGAAATCCAGGCAAACAGCCCGGCGCAGATGATTGGATACTGGAAAAAACCTGATGAATCAGAGGCCATACTCACCAGCGATAACTGGATAAGGACAGGGGATGTTGGCGAAATAACTCCGGAGGGGTATGTAAAAATAACCGACCGGATCAAGGAACTCATCATTACCGCCGGAGGAAAGAACATCTCACCGCTCCTGATAGAAACCATGCTGAAAGAAGACATATTCGTCGACCAGGCCGTGGCCATTGGCGACGGAAGAAAGTACATTTCCGCACTGCTGGTCCCCTCTTTCGAGATGCTGGCAAAATATGCCGACGAGAATGGTATCGTGTACAAATCCTATGAAGACCTGGTGAGAAGCCCCGCGGTTGTGGAGTTTTACCGTCAGCGAATCGAAGAAGCAACCGCAGACCTTGGACGGGTTGAGAAGGTTAAGACATTCACACTGCTCCCTGAAGAAATGACACAGGAAGGGGGCGAACTCACCCCAACGGGAAAACTCAGGCGAAAAATAATTCACAACAAGTACGAAGACGTAATCAACGCCATGTACCCGCAGGAATAAACTACACTGCTCTACCTCCTCCCCCTTTTTAAGGGGGAGGCCGGGTGGGGGTTTGTTCAGTTCCAATGTCAACATCCAAATATCCTGCTTAGTATCCTGTCCCCA
The DNA here is from genome assembly GCA_964486725.1 of uncultured Leptospiraceae bacterium. Classification (GTDB taxonomy): domain Bacteria; phylum Spirochaetota; class UBA4802; order UBA4802; family UB4802; genus M55B154. The sequence continues at coordinate 6,253 of CAZAOK010000027.1, read as the reverse complement.
GTGTAACGATGAACTACCTTGTGTTCTAATGCCGGTTTCCCCCTTTAGTAAAGGGGGACAGGGGGATTTCATTAAGTTCTATGCAACCATGTTTTTCATGAAAATACCTGAATGTATGTGCCATACTGAACGAAATCCCCGACGCGCTGCGTCGCCCCCTTCGCTAAAGGGGGCTTGCCGGGATTAGGCTTGCTGATTCATGTCATGCCTATAATAAGCCCCAACTATTATCAACCACCTACCATCCACCTTCCCCTATACTCTTTTACTTTATTAACTCCGTGTCCTTTGTGCCTCTGCGGTAACCCCATTCCCTCCCCAAATCATGATTAATCAGCACATGAATAGACATGCAGATCAAATTACTCTATATTAGTCCCTGTTATCAGAACTGAACTGGAGGACAAAATGACTGCGAAAACAAGCAAAAAGAATGAAACTAACCGGACCGGATATGCCATAAGTGAATACCCGGATGCAAAAGAACTGATGCGTCAGCTTAAAAAACTTATCAACCAGCCCATCAGGGCCGTCAAACGTGATGCAATGGAAAAATACCTTGCCCATTATGAAAAAAATTGCAAAAAATCCAAGGCCATGATCAACGAGGCCATGGATTTCATACCAGGCGGGGTGCAGCACAACCTGGCCTTCAACTATCCATTTCCGCTGGTTTTTACGAAAGCAAGCGGTGCCTATCTTTACGATCTTGACGGCAACAAGTACATCGACTTTCTGCAGGCCGGCGGCCCAACTGTTCTGGGAAGCAACCCGAAGGTTGTGCGTGATAAGGTAATAGAACTGCTGAACACCACCGGGCCGGTAACCGGCCTTTTCCATGAATACGAGCTGAAACTTGCCGAAAAGATCGCGGAGCATTTCCCCGGCGTCGACAAGTTTCGCATGCTTGGCAGCGGCACCGAGGCCTGCATGGCTTCCATCAGGGTTGCCAGGCTTGCGACAAAGAAGAAGTATGTAATAAAGATGGGTGGCGCCTATCACGGCTGGAGCGATCAACTGGCCTATGATATACGCATACCAGGCACAAAGTTTCTCGAATCCCACGGTATTCCCCGAAACAGTTTCAAGTACACCCAGGCATTCTTTCCAAATGATATCAAGTCACTTGAGCGCAAGCTGAAGTTCAACAGGCTGCGAGGCGGCACCGCCGCTGTTATCATCGAGCCCATTGGGCCAGAAAGCGGCACCCGTCCCCTTGACAAGGACTTCAACATGAAGGTTCGCAATCTGTGCGACAAGTACGGTGCCCTTCTCATATTCGACGAGGTGGTTACCGCCTTCAGGCTGGGCCTTGGCGGCGCACAGGGATATTTCGGTGTGACCCCCGACCTCACCGTGTTCGGGAAGGTAGTTGCAGGCGGATACCCCTCGGCAGGGGGCCTTGGCGGTAAGGACAAGTACATGAAATTCATGGCTGCCGGCATACAGAGCGGAACAAAGAAAGCACTTGTAGGCGGCACCATGGCGGCCAACCCCTTAAGCTCGGCAGGGGGGTATTACACAATACTCGAGATGGAGAAAACCAACGCGCCCGAAAAAGCCGGCCGTGCCGGTGACCGCTTGACAAAAGGACTGCAACAGCTTATAAAGAAATATGACCTGCCCTTCGTGGCGTTCAACCAGGGGTCAATCTGCCATCTTGAAACTGTTGGGACAGTGCTATTTGAAGTTCCATGGTCACGGCCCTGGCGCATTCCCGGCCTCATGAAAGAGATCAAGGCGCGAAAGCACGTGATGGAAGAGATGGGTGCCGCCTACATGGCAGAGGGAATCGTCACCCTGGCAGGAAGCCGGATCTACTGTTCGGCTGCCGATACCGATGAAATCATCGACGAGGCACTGAAACGGTTCGAAAAGGTATTCAAGAATATCGAGGGAGTATAAAACATTATACTCATGGAGAAACTAATGAACGAAATTGAAGCAAAACAGGTTGTCTGTGACGCGGGCCGAAGGCTTCTCAAGGAGGGCCTGGTCGCCCGCACATGGGGCAATATAAGCGCGAGGGTGGACGGAAATACCTTCGTGATAACCCCAAGCGGCCGCACCTACGAGGAACTGACCACGGATGACATTGTAACGGTAACCATTGAAGACCTGTCCTATAACAGCCATATTAAACCATCGTCTGAGAAGGGACTGCATGCCGAAATATACAAGCTGAGGCCGGACGTGAACGCGGTGGTACACACACACCAGATGAACGCGTCAACCGTGGCCTCGGCACGTGAAGACGTTCCTACCGTTGATAAAGAGACAGAGGCATTAATAGGACCGTCAGTGCGTGTGGCAGATTACGCCCTGCCCGGTACATCAAAACTGGCAAAGAAAACTGCTGAATGTCTTACGGACCGTAATGCTGCCCTAATGGCGAATCACGGGGCCGTATGCGTTGGCCCGGACATGGATACCGCTTTCACTATTTCAACCATACTCGAAAGGATGTGCGAGCAGTACATACAATCCATGTACATGATGATGGCACACGACAGCGGTCCCTTTGATATAACACGTATGCACAGGTATTACCTGGCACAATTCGGAAGAGGTGTGTAATGAATACTGATAAGGTAAGAAAATATGTATCCGAATGGTCACCCCTCATGTACGAGAAGGGTATTATAAAGGAAGATGTCGGCAGTATCAGCGCACGTTCAGACGAAGTGATGGTAATTACACCCGACGGATGCAGCTTCAAGAAATGCAAACCCGAAGACCTTGCGGTTGTTCGAATCGATTCAGGGGAAGTTATAGGACAGGTGAAACCGGCAGCCGACTACCGGTTACATGCCGCCCTGTACAGAAAGAAAAAGTGCAACGCGGTTATTCACACCAATCTTCCTAACATTACCACCGCTTCACGGGCTGGGAATACGGTGTACCCCATGCTGGATGACATGGCCCAGATTGTGGGCACTTCGGCAAAGGTGGCAGATTACTCGTACTATCCCAGCGACACCCAGATAAAAAATATTCTGAAGGCATTGCACTGGCGAAGCGGTGTGCTGCTGTCAGGCCAGGGTGCACTCTGTTGCGGCAGCGACATTGATGACGCGTATGCCGTGTGCCAGGTGCTTGAAAAAGGCTGCAAGAGTTTCATCGAGACTGCCTTCCTTGGCGGGGGTTATACCATAAATAAAATTGAAACTGCCCTCATGCGGTTTGTTTATGTTATGAAATATTCGAAGGCTTCTTCTACTAACAAGTAGTTGGAACATTGTTGGGACGTAGCATGCTACGTCCCAGCAAAAAGTCCCCAAACCATCCCAACCAGCTTACTGACCAAGAAAACCCTCTATCAAATCAGCGACCTCTCCTGCCCCCCGGCTGTTCAAATGCAGCAGGTCGGTGAGATATATTAATCCGTTGATCTCAGCTATCTCGTCGAATGATTTACCCAGCAGGTAATGCCGGGCAAGGGCCTTGTACATGGCCGGCTCGGTAGTCCCATTGTAGCTGACTCTGGGGGCTGTTGTGACAATTCTGGCTGTCATCTTTTCATGCAGCGGAAGGTATGTGACACCTATGGCACGGGCAACAGTTTTTACTTCCCTGCTGTACTCGGTGGCCCGTTCATACGCATCATTTCCGGGCTCCTCCCCGATGGGGGGCAGTGACAACAGGGCGATTCGTGCATCTGTTTCTTTCTTTAACTTATCAACAAGCTTTTCAAGGTTATCACGGTACCATTGTTTATCCGGTTTCCGGGGCAGTCCCATATCCTTCATATATCGTTTTGAAGATTTCTCATTCATTGAGGCATTGGCATCGTTGGTGCCGATAAGAATGGTCACATAATCAGGATTGCATGCTATTACCTGGTTCACCCTCTGGTCAAGGTTCCAGGCAAGTTCTCCGTTTATACCTGCATTCACAAAGATGTACTTATCTCCCAACCGCTTTTGCAGCATGTCCACGTAGTTGACACTGACGCTACCGTGAGTGATGCTGTCACCGGCGCATACCACCACCTTACGGGTATCATCCGGGTTTCGGTGATCCACATAGTAGGTGGGGTTGTTCAACGGCAGCCGCTGGGCGTCGTTGTAGATGTAGGCGTATGCAGCTACCAGGAATATGATGATGGCGGCTAATATTATAAGTGCGACGAGGAGGTACTTGTTCATGGATTAGCTCCCTGGTTTCATGGTGGCTTAACAGTGTCTCACTCAGAGACACTGAGACACAAGGGGCACGGAGAGATGGGTTGTTTTATATTGAGTATCGCACACCCAGGCGTATTGAAGTTTTGGGGGCGGCGAACACATATTTCTGGTTCACTGTTGCAACAGTAAATCCACCTGAATCTTTTGCTTCTATCGTATATTCTTTTTCTTTCCTGAAATCATGATATGTCAATTCAATTGATACAGATAAAGATCTAAAAACTCTTGTATTAATACCTAAAACAGAAACAACACCTATCCCAGCCTCATCCATTTCGTACTCATCGTTTGCAGAAACAGCAGCAACATGACCCTCACCTTCTCTTTTTATTGATATCATATTATAGCATGGACCGGCTCCAATATATACATTATGCATGCCACGATTAATCGGTATATTGATACCCAGTATTAATGGAACTCCTATGTACTCATATGAATGATGTATTGTATAATATGCCATACCTGTTTCTTCACCTTCGCTCTTCACATCATCGAAACTGGTAGAAAACTCCACCCCGGTTCTTATAAAGAATCTATACCAAAAATTATATTCAACGAACAAAGCGACATCGGCAAGTAGCAAATTATCAAACTGATCTTCATTATCCATACTGGTTATAAATCCATTCAAACTTTCCTGTGCACTTTTTTTAAGTCCATCTTCTATCTCCCTCCTGTCCAACACGTACCCTCCCATGGCCTGAAAGGACAAACCAAGATCGGCCCATAGTGTACCTGCCGATGCAAGGAATATAAGCATCATCATAATGCCGGTGAATTGTTTTTTCATGCACCTACCCCGTGTTCATTTCGTGAATAATGGCTGATTATAGAAATTACAGGTGAGAAAAGCAAGAAATAAAATTTCTTTTCACCGGGTATGCTTGCTAAGAAGCCCCCTTTATCAAAGGGGGCTGCGCAGCGCGCCGGGGATTTCGTTCGGTATAATGAACTCAGTGTTACTCATTGCGCAGACATGGTCAGATGCAACTTAACAACCCACCTCTCGGTCTCCCCCTTGAAAAGGTGGAAGAGGATATTCAATCATGGACTGGTGAGACATGGTTTGCACTTTATCCTCTAGATCAGCCTTAACGAAATCCCCCTGTCCCCCTTCACTGAAGGGGGAACCCGTCATCATGCTGCCTGGCGTTCACGAAGCAGCAGGCTGAACGGTGAAGTAAGGTTCAGATGCTTGGGCTGGTTACCGGGATTATTTACGCATCTCCTGTAACAACCTTTAAAAAATCGGCAGGGGTTACAATCTGTATACTATTATACTGCCTCAACGACAATAAATCATTATCACCGGTGACAATATACTCTGCACCTGCTTCAACAGCACAATCAATTATGATATTATCATCATGGTCCCTTTCAACCACTGAATGGGATATACCGGGATCAACTACGTAAGACATCAATTCTATTTCATGAACCACCTGGCGGGTAATTGCGGTAGAAAATCCGAATTTATCTCTTTTGAGAACTTCTTTTATTTCACGCAGAATATCCGGTGATATAAAAAGCTGGATTTTCCCTTCTATTACCAGCTCAATAATTTTCCTGGAATTACCGCCAAAGATGATCCCGGATATGAAGATATTAGAGTCGAGAACAACCTTCATCGGGATTTTTAGTTATTGCCTTTTCTATATTTCTTTATTTCATCGACGACATCTTTCTCTTGAATATCTTTTCGGGAACGCTGTTTCTTGCCATAGTCAAATATATCATTCCACTTCGCTTTTCTCTCAATGTACATACGGGCTGCTTCCCGAATAAGCTCTGACCTGCTGCGTGATTCTTCTTTCGCGATCCTGTCAATTTTCTTCAGCAGGTCTTTTTTAAAAGATATATTTACTGTACTTGAATTCATAATAGTACTCCATTATCCATTATAATGTTAATTTAAAATATATACAAGGTTTGTATATGTCAAGATTATAATTCACTATCCTTTCAGCAAAGTTAGGGGGTGAATTAAATATCGGGTAATAATATGAATTTTCAATGTCAATTTTGAATGAAGAAGGGCACATTCCTCTTTGTCATGCGAACGT
>CAZAOK010000026.1:0-39029 GCA_964486725.1 uncultured Leptospiraceae bacterium | reverse complement strand
CTGTCATGCTGAATATTAAAAATTATTCTAAAATGAATAATAATCCAGCATCTCCCCCCGCCTTCGGCGGCGGGGGGAGATGCTCAAATTCCTTTTCATTATGAAGTAAATGATTAATATTTTAGTCATAGCTGAGTAGTCACTCTCATATTTAACTCATCTGGTAATGTATTTATCATTATAATTCAAGATTTTTTTCATTACAATATAAAATGAACCCGCCACATCGTTTAAATTTGTATATTCACATTGTTTTCATTGAAATTTCACCATAAAGCGTTATATTTTTGTTAGAGTTTGATATTTTTCATATATGAATAATAAGGGGTATCGTTATGAATAAGACAGCACCTTACATATACAGGGAATACGAGGAACCAAGCGGTCCTGTTATTCTGCAGTATGTTGATGAATGCGACCGCCTGGTTGCAGCTATCAAGTATTTCGGACTTTCAATACCCGCCGAAATATTTGATGAAGACAGGGGCATTTAATAAGCTTCATATGTAATAATCTGAAATGACTTGACGATGGCATACCATCAATTATCCTCACCACCTGATAGATGAATTCATGTTTCACCTGCGGGATATCACATGACAAAAAAATACATTCTCTTTAAACTGGTAAACCTTTATCCTCCTTTTCTTGGCGCGGGAATTCGGGTGAAAGTATCAAGGGATATGAAAACCATTGACGTAACCCTCAAATTGTCTTTTTTCAATCGAAATTATGTAGGTACACAATATGGTGGCTCCATGTATTCCATGTGTGATCCCTTTTACATGATATTACTGATGGAAAACCTGGGAAAAGACTATATAGTGTGGGATCAAAGCGCCAAAATAACATTTAAAAAACCGGGAAAGACCAGACTGAGGGCTACTTTTCATATACCCGAATCACAGTATCAAAGCATAAAGTCTCAACTGGAAGTAAGGGATAAAATTTATCCTGTTTTCACAGTTGATATTATTGATGCCCATGACAACATCGTGGCTACAGTCGACAAAACAATTTATATAAAGAAAAAGCAATCAAAATAGTTTAGAAACTACCTTCACGTAAAAATCTCACCACCAGTTTATATACCTTTTTGTCGAAAAGTATCCCTGAATGGCTGCGGGGTATAACCACGAAATCATGCATTCCTTCCACGGGTGTATGCGATACTGCCACGGTGCCATCATCATCACCAGGTAGTATCAGCGAGTTCACCGGATTCATTGAAGCACAGCCGGCTATGACCCCTGTGGGTACTTTTAATGGATCAAGCCTGTGCAATATACTTCCAGATCCGGTACTCAGCTGGGTAAGGGCGGGACCGAAAAACCACCTGGCAATTTTGTATTTCTTCAGCACCTCTGCCATGGTGCTGCCCCTGTTGGGTGGTGCGATCATTACCATTGATGTAACAGGCGATGCCGGATACATGTGTAAATAATACCTTGCGGCGACACCCCCCATCGAATGAGTAACAATGTGAATGTTACCGTCACCCTGATGGCGAATGGAATCTACAACGGGTCGAATATATTCAGATGCAATACTTTCAATAGTTTTACTGGTTGAGGGGTAATTAATGTTATGGACCACGTACCCCTGTTCTTCAAGGTATAATTTAAGAGGGGTCATTATCAATGAACTCATTGCCAGGCCATGCAACAATATAACGTGTTCCCGTTCATTCTCATGTTCATCAATACCGGTTATTCCAGCCAGCAAAAGTGCTGTACATGCAGCAACAGCAACACCCCGGATCAGCTGCATTTTCATATATTCAACCCTCGACTATTTGTATCTGCTTGACTCATTGCTTATTATATGCGATATTACAAATGTATAACACTCTTAGCATCGGTTCAAAATTTCAACATTAAATACGGGGATCACCTATGATTATTTTTGCCATAAGCGACCTCCATGGTGCAGCTGAAAAGCTTGAGATGGTCGAAAACAGGATTTCTTCAGCAGACCTTGTTGTTGTAGCAGGTGACCTCACTAAACACCATACCGCAGAAGAAGCGATGCAGCAACTTGATATAATCGTTTCTTACAACCCGAAAATTGTTGCAGTTCATGGCAACTGGGATAACCCTTCTGTGCTTGAACAACTTCAGAACAGAGGTATATGCATACACGCTGATGGGAAAATAATCAATGATATCGGTTTTTTCGGTGTGGGTGGATCAAGTCCCACCCCCATGAATACACCTTCTGAATACTCGGAAAAACAAATCACTTCATGGCTAATAAAAGGGTTTAGCAAAGTACAAACGGCTTCCAGAAAAATTCTGGTTACACACAGTCCCCCGCGGGGTATCCGTGACAGGACATTTTTTGGAATGCATGCTGGCAGCAGGGCCATCAGCAATTTCCTGGAATCACATATGATTGACCTGTGTATATGCGGGCATATACATGAAGCACACGGTACCGAGCAATATCATCACACCAGGGTAGTAAATACCGGCGCCTTGAAAAACGGACGATATTCCACTATTTATATCGGGTCAAATATCACTGTTGAACATGAAACCATAAGAAAACATGGTATCAAGTTCTGGTAAATTCACTCATGTACCTGGCCCGCCAATGCCATGCAGGGGGTACACAATTTTTTTGATATAATTGATCACGTCCCTTGCGTGCTGAAAGCAATTATCCTTTTCGTATCCGCCGATAGCATATGGTTCATCATACAGTGAACCGGATTCCGACTCTGGCCCATACATCATTCCGCCAACAGCTCCCGCAAAGTCATCGCGGGGTTCAACCCCACAGAATATTGACCATGCCAGTGCCCACAGGGCAGAAGTTTTAAACAGGTTATACCCGCCGCCACCTGTAGCCAGTATTTTTTTAGAGTTCTCATTTATGATGCGTAAAACTTTAGCGTATCCATTGCTGGTCAGATTAAGATGTGCCAGCGGATCATCACGATGTCCGTCTCCTCCAACCTGGATGCAAACAAGGTCAGCATCAAATCGCTTAAGAAGGGGAGGTACTATTTCCTCAAACGCGTACACATAAACTTCATCATCAGTATCTTTCAGAAGAGGAATATTCACATTAAATCCCTCACCAACACCTTTGCCAATCTCATTCTCATATCCTGTGCCGGGAAAAAGTGAATGCCCTGTCTCATGTATGGAAAAAGTAAATACCCTGTCATCATTATAAAAAGCATTTTGCACACCGTCTCCATGATGAACATCTATATCAACATACGCAATTTTATAGCCCTTGTTGGCAAGGTCGTGCAGTGTAACGGCTATATCATTAATATAGCAGAAACCCTCGGCATGGTCACTCATGGCATGATGAAAACCGCCTATGGGATTGAAGGCAAACCGGGCATCTTCTAACACAAGCTTCTGTGCAGCAAGATATGTTCCCCCTGATGCATTTAATGAAAAAGAATATAAATTCTTAAATATTGGATTGTCATGGGTTCCAAGTCCAAATTCCAGTAGACCCAGGTCAAACTCACCCGTATCACATGTTTTTAATGCATCTATGTATTCTTTTGTGTGGAAAAGGTGCAACAAGTCTTCGGGAAGTGGTTCAGGTTTTATTACAGCCTGGTTGTTTTCATCCAGCAGTGAGTACCGGTGCAACAGGTCATACATCTGCCGGGCACGTACAGGTTTAAAGGGATGAGTAGGAGAATACTCAATATTTGCGAGCTCTTCCGAATATACCAGTATATTATCCATAAAACCTCGTTTCTTTTTCCGTTATTGTGATAAAAAGTCAATTATAATTCAACATTTTTTTTGACCATTTTTATTTGGTTATGTTATCCCATATACACAAATAAATCACACGGAATAAGGGTTACATAGAAAAGTGAATAAATAATATTAATATATTCACGGGATAAACAGTGTCCTGAAGGCAAATAGAAGTGGTAACACCACAAAAAGGAACAAAACAGTATTGAATACAAAAAGACTTGAAGCCATTCTGGAATCCAGCCTGAACAGAATTGACGTAACCACAGAATAAATGGCAGCCGGCATAAATGATTGAATAATAATTACCGCCCGCACTTTTTCTCCAACAGGTATTAAAAACGCAACTGCGACAGCAACAAGGGGGACAACCATGAATTTAATAATCGCAAGAACAGCATGTGCAGGCAAAAGCTTTTTAGCATTTCCCGGAGAAAAACTGGTCCCAAGGGAAAAATAATAAATCATAACAGATATTGCTATAAATAAATCAACAGGTACCGGTGCCGAAATTCTTTTAATTCCAAGTGTTTGAAGTAATAATGCCAGCAGTACAGCATAAAAAGGAAAGTTTTTTTTGCTGATAATATAGTTTCTCAAATTGAACTGCTGCAATGGCTCCTCTGACACAAACCTTGCGTATGAAAATACTACAAGAACCAGGTACGGCATAAAATATACGATAAACAGCATGGCAAGGCCAAGCCCTTCAATACCTAGAAAAAGATAACAAAGAAACCCACCCATGGTAAACCCGTGGTTGGCAAGTGATGAGCTGATTATAAATGTGTGCTTTTGAACACCATAATATTTAAGCATCCTGACAAGCATGTATCCTGCTATAAGGCCGACTAAAACTGTCAATATACCTGTTAACGGAAGGGCAATCATATCCGGTGCCAGTGAAAGCCCCCATATACTCCAGAATACCACAATAGGCTCAAATGTCATCAGGTTAAATGACACAATTTTCTCAATTGATTGTTCTATTGATGGTTTTTTATGGGAAATAATTGAACCCATAATCAACGGAACCCAGATCAGAACCTGGAATAGTATAAATTTTGTTGTAATTGTCACCCGGAAACCTTTACTATAGTCAGGATATAGTCAATCGTACTGTGATGTCACATGATAAGTATAGTACAATTTTTTACAGTATTTATTATTCCGCATGAGCGAAGAGGAGTTCAACATGAATACCGGGTACGTTCATCTTTACACGGGAAACGGTAAAGGTAAAACTACTGCTGCCATTGGCATGGCTGTCCGTGCCGCGGGGTGGAACATGCCTTCCATAATAATACAATTCATGAAGGGGCAAAATTACGGAGAACTGGAATCACTTAAACGATTCAATAACTTGATTACCATTGAACAATATGGTTCATCTGAATTTTGCATGCCTGATGACGAAAATATTCAGCAACACTATCTTTTCGCGAGAAAGGGACTGCAAAGAGCAACTGAAGCCTGCCAATCGTCTGACTTTTCTCTTGTAGTACTTGATGAAATTGTTACCGCCATGCTGTTCAAGCTTGTCACCCTTAACGAGATCGTATCACTGATAAAGAACAGAAATTCCTCAATTGAGCTAGTACTTACAGGCCGGGGCGCACCGGATGCATTGATTCGGCGATGTCACCTTGTTACCGAGATGAAAGAGGTTCGACATTATTATGAAAATGGTGTGGCGGCAAGAAAGGGGTTTGAATATTAGAAAAAAAATGGACGGCCACATGGCCGCCCATTGCAACATCTATATGCATGTTTCTTTATTTCAATGCTTCTTTTGCGCCAGTGATGAGCACGTCAACAACCGATGGATCGGCAAGAGTTGAAGTGTCACCCATTTCTTTCTTATCGAATTCGCTTGCAGCGATTTTCTTAAGGATTCGACGCATAATCTTTCCTGAACGTGTCTTTGGAAGCGCATCGGCCCACTGAATAACATCAGGAGTTGCGATAGGTCCAATTTCACTTCGAACAGTTTTCACAAGCTCTTTCTTAAGCTCATCTGTTTTTTCCACACCAGAGTTAAGTGTAACAAAAGCATAAATTGACTGACCTTTCACTTCATGCGGATATCCAACAACAGCAGCTTCAGCAACGTTAGGATGCCCTACCAGTGCTGATTCCACCTCGGCGGTTCCCATTCTATGACCTGACACGTTGATAACATCATCAACACGACCGGTTATCTGGTAATAGCCGTCCTTGTCTCGCTTACATCCGTCACCGGTAAAGTAATTGCCGGGGAACTGTGTGAAATAGGTGTTGAAGAATCTTTCAACATCTCCGTAAACACCTCTCATCTGACCAGGCCATGATCTCTTGAGGATCAGGTTACCCTGGCATACGCCTTCCAGTTCCTTTCCGCTATCATCAACGATAGCAGGTTCAACACCAAAGAAAGGTACTGTTGCCATTGCCGGCTTAATGTCGATAGCACCAGGAAGCGGGGTAATAAGAATACCACCGGTTTCTGTCTGCCACCATGTATCAACGATTGGACACTCACCCCTGCCGATTTTCTGGTAATACCAGTTCCATGCTTCGGGGTTCAGTGGCTCGCCAACTGAACCAAGGAGCTTGAGTGAAGAAATGTCATGATTGTCCACCCACTTGTCACCTTCTTTCGCGATCGCACGAATGGCTGTAGGAGCTGTATAGAAAATATCTACTTTGTATTTTTCAACTATTGCCCAGAATCGACCGAAATCGGGATAACTGGGAACACCTTCGTACATAATGGTTGTTGCACCATTGGCAAGAGGTCCGTATACAATATACGAATGACCTGTTACCCAGCCGATATCAGCTGTACACCAGTACACATCACCATCATGATAGTCGAAGACCATCTTGTGTGTGTAGGCAACATAGGTAAGATAACCACCGGTTGTGTGCAATACACCTTTCGGTTTGCCTGTTGATCCGGATGTGTAAAGAATAAAGAGTGGATCTTCAGCATCCATTTCTTCTGCAGGACAGTCAGCGTCAACAGTCTTGAGTTCTTCTTCGTACCACTTGTCAATCTTGTCATTCCAGTCAACCTGGATCTTGTCACCAACTCTTTTTACTACCAGGTGAAGGGTAACGTTAGGACATTCCGCGATAGCCTTGTCTGCGTTGGATTTCTGTGGAACAGCTTTTGCGCCACGGAAAGTACCATCACAGGAAACAACAACCTGGCTGTCACAGTCAAGAACACGGTCTCTGAGTGCTTCAGCGGAAAAACCACCGAATACAACTGAATGAACAGCACCAATTCTTGTACATGCCAGGATACCAATTGCAAGCTCGGGTATCATTGGAAGATAAAATGTTACCCTGTCTCCCTTTTTAACACCGTTCTTTTTCAGGATGTTTGCAAACTTACAAACTTCTTCATGAAGCTGCTTGTAGGTGTATTTCTTGTCATCAGAAGGCTCATTACCTTCAAAAAGAATGGCTGTCTGGTCACCCCTTGTGTCAAGATGACGGTCAAGACAGTTGTAAGAAACGTTAACCTTACCATTAACGAACCATTTTACCCAGAGCTTGTCAGGTGATTCGCCATAGTTGACGTCCATAACCTTGTCCCATTTCTTAAACCAGGTTATGTACTCTTCTGCAATTTTTGCCCAGAATCCTTCAGGATCGCTAATTGATTCTTTCCAAATCTTCTCATACTCTTCACGACTCTTGATGTACGCTTTTTCGCGAAACTTGTCTGGAACTGGATAAATTTCCTTAAGTGTAACTTCTGCCATCTATTACCTCCGATTTTTGTATAGATATAATTATCATGGGGATCATGTGTCCAACGCACTACTCACAGAACATCCCCATTGTTGTCGCGCTCAGAAATTTGAGATCTGATCATCCAGATATGCCGCAATCATCGCGTCATATTCAGATGTAGTTTTGTATACTTTAACTGCCAGTTTAAAATTTGTTTTATAGGATACTTCACCATTACTGTTTTTCATATCTTCAAGTACATGCTTATAATCATCAGGATCAGATACAACAGATACATGACTGAAGTTCTTCGCAGCTGACCGAAGCATTGAAGGACCACCGATATCAATATTCTCAATAGCCTCCTGCAATGTGCAACCGGGTTTCGCGATAGCCTGTTTGAAAGGATAAAGATTTACTACAACCATGTCAATAGGCGTTATCCCGTGTTCATTCATCTTTTCAACATGCTCGGTATTTTCCCGCAGACCCAGCAGCGCGCCGTGTACCTTTGGGTGCAGTGTTTTTACCCGTCCGTCCATCATTTCAGGGAACCCTGTATACTCTGACACATCTGTTACATTTAACCCGGCTTCACGCAATATTCTCGCGGTTCCCCCGGTTGAAAGAAAGGTCACCCCGTACTCACTCAGCGCCTTAGCAAATTCAACCACGCCAGTCTTGTCTGAAACACTTATTAAAACCCTGGATATTTTTGCCATAATTACGTTTAACTGTATTTAACTTGTTTAAATGTATTTAAAAATCTTTATTAGTTATATAACGACATACGTGACCATTTGAATAGTAGAGCAAAAAAATACAAGCATTTTTTAGTGATGAATCCCGGCTGCTCCTTCAATACAACTGGTATTAATACAATCACACTTCAATAAACTATTGTTTTGAAGTCATACTGGATACAGCTATATATACATATTAAGCAGGTCACTCATTCCTGGTGTATACACTCTATTGCCTGCTACAGTAAGTTCTTCTGGCGGGTAAGTGCCGAAATCCATATTCTGGCAATTAACAGCCAACACTGTACCATTTCTCGAAGATTCTTTTGCGGAATAATTCAAAAAAATATGGCTCATTCCGGATTTTCGGGGAAAACCATCATAATTTGTTTTATTTCTATAAATCATTATTAACAATACAAAAAAGTTTATAATATCATACGGATGATTAGTGAATAGTGAGAAGTGAACTGAACATTCCCGATAATCCAGAAAGACCCAAAAATATTATTTTTTTCAAGTACGACTGCCAGGTACTTGACAAATCTAAATTATTTTAGTACATTTGAACTAAATTGGTATAAAAGTACAAAACTATAATGAAGATAAAAAAAGCACATATACTTGCTGCCGCAGAATCACTATTTAACAGGTTTGGCATAAGAAAAACCGGCGTTGATGAGATTGCCAGTACCGCCCGGGTTGCCAAAGGTACTATTTATAACTATTTTGGCAACAAGGAGGGGATTCTGCGAGAACTGATACAGTCAAAGATTCATAATTTCGAAGAAACAATTCAGGGATCATTTGCAACCATATCTGATCCCATTGAGCAAATGAAAGTTGTTATAATGGAAAGGCTGAACCTTTTTCTGCAGAATCCATTTATCGCTGACAACTCACTACAACTGGACGAGAACAACTCTCGTCAACTTGAACAGGATCTTGACAAAAAGGAAGATAAGTATCTCCGCAGAATTATCAGCGAAGTGCGCCAGAAAAATAATTTTTCCGGAGACGAAATGCAGGTAATCAACACCATTCTATT
This sequence comes from uncultured Leptospiraceae bacterium, assembly GCA_964486725.1. Lineage (GTDB taxonomy): Bacteria > Spirochaetota > UBA4802 > UBA4802 > UB4802 > M55B154. The sequence continues at coordinate 29,775 of CAZAOK010000026.1, read as the reverse complement.
CGCCATCAAGGGAATAGAACAATCCATAAAAAACGGGCTTGGTGCAATATCACCAGACCGTATTGAGAAGGACATTGAATACCTTGTAAAACTAATATTTCAGGATAGATCAAAGGGTGCTTAACCACGCTTTTTAAATGGAGTTGTTTTATGTATATACCATTACATCATGCAATTTTTTTGTTTATTATCTTCTCTTTTCTGGGATGGATACTTGAGTTTACCTACCGGGCTCTTGCAAACAGGAACCTTGTAAACCCGGGCGTGCTGTTGGGTCCATATGTCCCCATTTACGGATCAGGCGCCCTCATGCTGATAATACTCTACTCTCAGATTGCTCACATGGACATATTCTATCGGGCGGGAATATATTTTCTGGCTATATCGGTTATGGAATACATAACCGGAGAGATACTTCTCCTGGTCTTTAAACGTCGATACTGGGATTATACGGATGACGTGTTAAATATCCGCGGTCATGTCTGCCTGCCATTTTCAATCTACTGGGTTATTCTTGCCCTGGTTTTTGAAAAAACATTTTACCCGCTTTCCGTTCACCTGGTACAGCAGATCAGTTATGCCCACATCTTACTGGTAAACACCCTGCTGGTATCAATATTATTTATTGATTTATCAATGCTTACGGGATACCCGCAAAAGATGTTTCGCCAGGCAGCAGTGCACATATCAAGACATTTTAATCTTGATTTTCCAGATTTTCAAAAAGTTTTGTTATCAGTACAAAGCCGGCTTCCAGGTATACCGGAAGAAGTAACAAGTTACCTGACAGATACCCAGTTACATGTACTATTTAAAAAAATATACGACAGGTTTAATAATGAGTAAAACTATAATCAATGAAATGATGGGGCATCAACCCCTCAGAGAAATAATGACACATGATGTTTTTCAGCAAATGGATAAGTATCGTCATCATGGAATAAAGACATGCCTGAGTCATACCATGGATGTTGCCGTACTTACCTATTCACTGGCCAGGCGAATGAACATTGACGTCATATCAGCTACCCGCGGTGCATTGCTGCATGATCTTTTCCTGTATGACTGGAGATACCAGGGCCCCCGTCTGCATGGTTTCAGACATCCCCGTATCGCCCTTGAAAATGCCATGCAGTATTTTCAACTCAATCACATTGAAAAGGACAGCATTATGCGGCACATGTGGCCCCTTACCCCTGTCCCCCCACGCTACACTGAATCCATACTTGTATCATATGCCGACAAGCGTATAAGCTGCAGCGATTACATGGCAAGTACGGCACATGGCATTAACGCATTGCTATCCAGGCTGGCATCTTCAAAAATATAATTGACTATACTCCATGTGCCGCACCGTATAGTTATCGTGCCAAATTTATCAATAACCGGCTTAATAAAAAAAGATGACCTCCAATGAATAATACTATTTCATTTGAACCTGACGAGAAAAAACTGATAGGGGGCATCAGCCTGGTACTGGCAACCCGCATGCTTGGTGTTTCTCTCATCATTCCGATGTTTTCCATCTTCGCCACGTCAATACCCGGCACATCAAAGACCCTTGCCGGTGTGGCAGTAGGGATTTTCGGTATAGCACAGACAGTCATGCAGGTGCCCATGGGCAGGTTAAGCGACAAGTGGGGACGCAAGCAAACAACCATGCTCGGCCTGTGGATTTACCTGGCTGGCACTGTTTTGTCAGGCATGGCCACCAGCATCTACTATCTAATCGGGGCAAGAATATTTGCCGGCGCGGGTGCTGTATCGGGGGTCACCATGGCATGGCTGACCGACGGAATTCACCCCGGCAGAAGAAACACCGCCCTTTCATACGTTGGCATGTCAATCGGCCTATCAGTAATTATCGGTTTCACCCTCAGTTCACTCATCGCCGAGCTTATAAGCATACCAGCACTGTTTTACATATGCGGCGGCTTCATATTCATCTCGATAGTGTATATATTAACAAGCATGGATAATCGCCTGATTGATGAAGAAGAACCTGAAATATCCATACACAACTTCGCCACCATCATCAAGAACCGTGACCTGAGAAGGCTCAGTCTAACCGGGTTTATCGCTTTCTTCACCCTTAATGGAATCTTTTTCAGTATGCCCCTGCTCATTCGCGAAGACCTTGGAGTTGGAGAACTGTGGAAGGTCTTTCTGCCGGTTGCTTTTATTGGCACAGGCTTCATGTTTTATTACGGAAGAAAGGCAGACGTAGCGGGCACGGTCAGGATCGCCGTAACCGCTCTCGTCTACGAGCTTGGGGCAGTTACCCTCGTTCTGGCGGGAAGCGGCATATATGTATTGATTTTGTCGTTTATCCTCTTTTATGCCGGCCATTGCATATTGTCACCTGTTCTGCCCGCCGCGGTTTCCCGCTATCCAAGCGATTCCAGCAGGGGAAGTGTTATGGGCGTATTCAATTCATCACAGTTCATAGGGGGAAGCCTGGGTGGATTTTTCTCAGGTTTTATGCTTGATCATTTTAATTACAAAATATTGTTCGGTGTGCTCCTTGTACTGCTGATGATATCCATAATCAATACTGCCAGGTACCAGAATTTCATGCAGGACGGGGCCGCTAAGACCTGACAACCGCTGTCACCTTTAACCCCCCGTGTGAAAAATGTATCATCTTCTGAAAATCCAACCCTGCAGCCTTCAGGTATTTTTCATCGGGAAACAGCAGAACAAATCCCCAGTCGGGATACCATTCCCTAAATGCGACTCCAATCTTTTCATACAATCTTTCTATGACGCTATCCTCAAGAAGCCTTTTCCCGTATGGAGGATTCAGTACACACAGAACCTTGTGACCGGGCAAGTCGACCATTGGTTCACTCAGAAAATCCCTCGTGCTTGTTGATATCATCTCATCCATTTCAGCCAGTAAAATGTTTTTACGGGCAACATCCACTGACTCCTGGTCAATATCAGAACATATGATCCGTGTGGCAATCTTGCCAGAACTTTTCTTTGAATCACGCAAAAGATAATTGTAGGCTGCACTGCTGAATACAGGCCAGTAGAAGAATGGGAATTCCCGCTTTTCACCTGGAAGTCTGCCGCAAAGCATCATGGCCCCTTCCATACTGAAAGTACCAGAGCCGCACATGGGATCAACCAGCACCTCAGCCTCAGCCAGCCCCCCCTCCATGAGAAGTGCGGCAGCGGTAGTCTCCCGCAACGGGGCTCCTGTAATATATTTTTTGTATCCTCTTTTATACAGGGGGTCACCCGTAGTATCCAGGCTTATTGTACAGGTATTTTTTTCCAGCCGTATATATACAGACTGTGTATGATTGAGTGCAGGTTTTACCCCGCGGGCAATCCCGCGCACTTCAGACAGCCTTTCAATAACCGCCGTTGCGGCCTCTTCTTCTACCCGACCGGTGTGAAAAAGTTTTGAATGAGAGCTGCTGACCTTAAACTCGGGAACTGCGTTCGCGGGAAGGTACAGTTCCCAGGGAATACTTTTCATCCTCTTGTATACCTGGTTAAAATGAAATGCCTTGAACCGGTCAATTCTCAAAAGAACCCGGGTAATGATCCGGGAACAAAGGTTGACCCGGTAACAGTCCTCCACCTTCCCCCTGAAAGTAATTCCTCCCTGGTGGGTATGCACTATATCGTTAACCTTCAGGTTCTGTAATTCATCAAGGGCCGTTTCTTCAAATCCGGGCTGTACAATAGCGAAGAAGGTATGCCGGGCAGCCTTTACATGACGCCGCACCCTTCGCTGGAGGGATTTCTCCGGCTGGTGTTGCATATTCATTTCCTGTTAAACACCCCGATAAGTTCAATATGCGGAGTCTGCGGGAACATGTCATATGCTTCTGCGTGATCAAGGGTGTAATGCTCGACGAAATGACGGGCATCCTCCGCGAAGGTAAGTGGATTACACGACATGTACACGATACGCTCCGGTGCTGACTGCATGATGCGTTTCACCACCTTTGGATGCAGACCAGCCCTTGGTGGATCCATCACAATCGTATCACACGCCTCTCCATGCTCGGCAAGATAGTCAAGCACGTCTGCGCATACGAACTGTACATTCCCAATAGTATTCTCTGCCATGTTTACCTTCGCGTCCTCAACCGCGTCTTTTACCATTTCGATGCCGGTTACATTCTCTACCGCGGATGCGATAAACAGGCTGATACTGCCTACCCCCGAATACAGGTCAAGTGTTCTGCCTTTCACATTATCCCTGATGCTTTGATACATACGCAGGGCCACCTGCGAGTTTGACTGGAAGAATGAATTCGGCCCGATCCTGAAACGAATGTCCTCAAGGCTCTCATGAATATAGCCCCGCTTTACCTCTTCCATCACGGGTCCAAAACTGAGATCAGCAAGTCCATCACTGAGAAGAATTGAAACTGATTCGGCACTTTCTGCAATGCGGTGAACCAGCGGCCCGATCTTGTTCTCGTTAACAGCCACCACGGGATTAATCATAAGCTCACTGGTATAATACCCCTGGCGAAAAACCAGGTAGCGAAGGTAGCCGCTGTGCTGCAGGTAATCATATCCCTCGTTCTCCAGCACCAGGGGACGAAGGGTTTCAAACGCCTTCCTTGTTTTTTCCTGTACCAGCAGGCAGGTTGACAGGTCGACCACCCTGCGGTAATTTCCCCGCTGCCGCATACCCATCTTCCCAAAGGCGGTAACGAAGTCCATCCTGTTCCTGTAGCCAAAAGGTTCAGAGCCTTCCACGTTCTTAAATTTCCAGAGATCCCCTGTTTTTTTATTCAGGTAATCCCTTTTTATCATCAACTGGATATCATAGGGGAAATCCTGAAACATGCACCCCCCGCACTGACCGAAATGAGGGCACGGGGGGTCTATCCTGCTGTCCTGGTATTTTTCAGTGATATCCAGTATCTGCTTAAGCTTCTTTTTTTTCATTTACAAATCCAGTTATAATTTTTCAGCCTATTTTCAGGTCATCCCGTATAAGACTTTTTATGATCAGTTCAGCCGTTGCCATGTTGGTTGCTATAGGGATATTGTGCACATCGCAGATGCGCATTAACATATTGATGTCAGGATCATGTGGATGCTTTCCCAGGGGATCACGCAGAAATATCAACGCGTCGATGCTTCCCACAACAATATCCGCAGCAATCTGCGCGTCACCCCCCATGGGGCCTGAAAGTTTTTTCTGTACAGGCAGCCCGGCATTTTCTATATGCCCTCCGGTAGTTCCCGTGGCAATTATGTTGTACTGTTCTATGATGTCGATGTGATCCCTTACGAAGCTCACCATATCAGCTTTTTTGCCATCATGGGCAATGATAGCTATCGTTTTTTTTGCCATCCCGACTCCTTTATATATCAATAAAAAAATTCATTGCATCGCTTACTGTTCAATTATATGGTGATTCCAGTAAATATCTAAAAAACATTATACACTACCTGACCAGAGGATCACATCATGAGTGAAAACGCAAAGAAAATCCCCACACGGGAAGAAATTGATAGTGCCAGCACCTGGGACCTGTCCCCCCTTTTCAGCAGCGGTAAAGAATGGGAAGAATTATTTCATACCGTTGAAAAGCAATTGCCCCAATACCAGACATACATGGGCAGACTTGGCCACTCTGTTTCCGTATTCACGCAGGCTATCGAGTTCGACCTGCAGATCTCACGTGATATTGAGCGACTGTACACCTACGCCCACCTAAAAAGCGATGAGGACAAAACAAACCAGCATCATCAGGGCATGTATCAGCGAGTGGTAACCCTGGCACACCGGGCCGGCGAGCTTTCAAGCTTCATGACCCCGGAAATTCAATCAATACCCCCGCACACGATGAACCAGTTCACGAAAAACCCGTTGTTGCAACAATACACCATTTATCTCGACAGAATACTTCGCATGAGACCCCATACACTTGATCCTGAAAAAGAAGAACTCCTTGCCACTGTTTCTGAAATGGCACAGGCACCTTCTGAATTTTTCAGCCAGCTTGACAACGCGGATATGCGGTTTGGATCACTTCAGAACGAGAAAGGCGAAGAGATTGAACTGAGCCATGGCAATTTTATCAACTTTTTAATGTCACCGGACAGAAAGGTGCGGGAAAATGCTTTTTTCCAGTATTACAGGGCATACCAGGGGCATCGGTACAGCATCTCGTCCTCCCTCGCCTATTCCATTAAGAAGGATTTCATATATTCACGAATTCGGAAATTCGATGACTGCCGCAGTGCAGCCCTGTTCTCTGACAACATGCCGGCAGAAGTATATGATAATCTTTTGTCTACCGTGAAAGAGAACCTGCAGCCTCTTTTTAATTACTTTGCTTTCAGAAAAAAAGCACTGGGCCTTGACGCTCTTCACTTTTATGACACCTATGTACCTATAATCAGTGATGTACCCTTTCACATGATATACGAAGAAGCAGTTGCCACATGCTGCAACGCGCTGTCCCCACTGGGTGAAGAATATGTTACCCGTTTAGAGAAAGGGCTTCTGGGAGGCTGGGTTGACCGATATGAAAACCGCGGCAAACGCAGCGGGGCCTATTCATCGGGCTGTTACGATTCGCCCCCGTATATACTCATGAATTATCATGAAGACAACATAAACAGCCTGTATACACTAATTCACGAAGCAGGACATTCAATGCATTCACTGTACTCGATAGAGAACCAGCCATACGTCTATCATGATTACACCATATTTGTAGCAGAGGTTGCATCCACATTCAACGAGGCACTTCTAAGCCGCTATCTTATTGAGCACTACAACGATAACCCCCGCATGCAGGCATATATATTAAACCGTGAAATTGACAATATTCGCGGAACCCTTTACCGGCAGACCATGTTCGCCGAGTTTGAGAAGATAAGTCATAATTACGCGGAGAAGAACACCCCCCTCACACTTGACAACTTAACCAATATATATGATGACCTTCTGAAACAGTATTTTGGTGACGCCGTAATAATTGATGATGTTCTGCCGCTGGAATGCCTGCGCATCCCTCATTTTTATTCAGCATTCTACGTCTATAAATATGCCACCGGAATTTCGGCAGCTGTTGCCCTTGCGGAAATGGTACTCAGCGGGGGAGACGAGGAACGCCGGAGGTATCTTGATTTTCTGAAAATGGGTGGCAGCAAGTGGCCCCTTGAAGAATTGCAGGCAGCCGGGGTTGATATGCGTCAGCCCGAACCGGTAATTAAAGCCCTCAACTATTTCGACGAACTTGTATCAAGACTTGAAAAAGCATGGAATAGTCTTTAATACAGCCTTAATTTTCAGGTGTTCCGATGGCAACACCTGCCGTCAGGTACATTATTGCTGTTTCATCACATGTAATAAATATTATTGTTTACATGAAGTCCCAATTGATTTTATAGTGATGTTATTATACAACAAACCTGAAACATACAGGAGCCTGATATGAAATTAACCATACAGAAAAGAATTGTGTTTGTTTTTTTTGTGTGTAGTATTATAGCCTTACTCTTATGCCAGTGCGGTCCTTCTATAACTTCAAAGGAACCCCACACCAAGAATGTAATCGATTCCATTCTGCTGACGCGGGATACTATCAAAGCAAAGATAACCGGAGAATCACGTGATTCCCTTTATTTTGTCTCTTTCTGGGATTTTGACGGCACTATTCTCAAGGGGGATTGTTCTGAAGGATATCGTGTTGAAGACAAGGTTGTGTACAAGGGACTTATAGAGATTGCCATCGACCGCGGATACTCCAGGGAGTACCGGCCGGGTCAGTTTCAATCATTCTGGAAAGAATACATGCGCATCGACACGCAGGAGGGACACCTTCAATCCATAAAGTTTATTCCGCGAATATTTGCCGGTACGGATATCCATGAAATGCTGCAACTTTCAGAGAACCATTTGAGCAACCAGTTGAGCAGGTATTACTTTACCTCCTCCATGGACATAATCCGCTACCTCCAGCATGAAGGAATTTTGATTTACGTAATATCAGCCAGCCCTGATTTTTTTGTTAAGGGATCAGCCAAATCTTTAAAAGTGCAGATGGAACATTTTTATGGTGTAAAAACAAAAATTGCCAACGGGAAGATCACTGCTGAAATACAGGAGCCGGTTACCTACGCTGACGGGAAAACCAGGACGGTGCAGCACATCATTAAGAGTTTGGAAACAAGGCATAATACATCTCACGTATATACAATTGCGGGATTTGGCAACAGTTATCATACAGACGGTGACTTTTTGAAATGGATAGCCGCGCAATCTCTTCCCGCCGGGAAAGCAAATGCCATAATGATCAACAGCGGTGATGAACCGGCCAAATACCGTGGATTATTTCAAAAAGTTACACAAGACCAGGTTGTAGATGCCCATTAACATGCGGAGCATGCGCGGTACACTATTTTACCAGGTCAGTTGTTTATATCTTAAGAGAAAAGTTATCCCTTGACCCCCGGGGAAGGTTTCCGGTGGTTACCAGCGCGAAGTCATTGGGACTGAAAACCCTGCTGGTAATATCCTGAACATCTTTCAGGGTAACCGCGTCTATCTGCTCTGATATTTCCTGGAAGGTAAAGGTTCTGCCATATACCATTTCGTGACGGGCAAGCTGTCCCATCTGCACTTCTGTACTTTCAAGACTTAAGGCAATATTTCCCTTCATGAACGTCTTCGCGTCTTCCAGTTCCTCTTCAGTTATGCTGTTGACAAGAAAATCTGTGCACTCGTGCTCAATAAGTTCAATGGTCTTGGAATAATTTTCCGGCGAAGTACCGCAATAAATTCCGAAGACACCTTCATCGGAATAGGAAGAATGAAAACAATATATGTTGTAACACAGGCCTTCATCTTCACGAACATGCTGAAAAAGTCTTGAGGACATGCTTCCACCCAGCACCGTACTCATAATATAGTAACTCCATCTTTCAGGCTCGCCCTTCTTCAGGCCGTCTGCCCCAATACAGAAATGTACCTGCTCAAGATCTTTCTGAATATGTTTCCTTTTAATCCTGTTTGGCCTGGGTGTACCGTTTGGAATAATATCCACCGGGGTTACAGCCGGTCGGAAAAAATGCCCGGCAATCATGTTTTTCGTTTGTTCAACATCGATGTTACCCACAACCACCAGCAGGCTCTTTTCGTCCCTGTAGGTTTCATTATAAAAATCGATCAGGCTGCTTCTGTCCGTATTTTTAATTGTGTCCACTGTTCCCAGTATGGGATGACCAAGAGGATGCTCTGCCAGCATGCATTCCATGAATACGTCGTGGATCAGCTCATCAGGTGAATCTTCATACATCCTGATCTCTTCAAGCACCACGTTTTTTTCTTTTTCAAGTTCCACCTTGTCAAATACTGAACGTGAATACGTTTCTGAAAGTATGGACAGGGCAAGATCAAGGTAGTTTGACATCACGTTGATATAGTAGGTGGTATACTCCCTGCTTGTAGCGGCATTGTGATGTCCACCCACCCTGTCAACCAGGCGGGCTATATCACGTGCTGAGTACTTTTCGGTACCCTTAAACAGCATATGCTCAATCAGATGGGCATAACCCATCTGATTCTCATTCTCGTGGCGTGAGCCGGCGTGCACCCATAACCCTACCGATACAGATACCACACCCGGCAGGGGTGCCAGCAACACGGTCATGTTGTTGTTAAGACGATACTTTGCAGGCATATTCAATTTCTATGACTCGAGCGCGTCTTTTCTGCTCAGGTTAATACGTCCCATATCATCTATGCTGACAACTTTTACGTCCAGCTCATCCCCTTCATTCACTATGTCACGGACGCTGGCCACCCTCTTGTTATCAAGCTTTGAGATATGCACAAGACCCATCTTACCAGGTAGTATTTCAACGAATGCGCCATAATCGGTAATACGCTTGGCGACACCCTTGTAAATTGTGCCAACCTGAACATCTTCGATTATACCATTTACCATGTTAAGCGCCCTTTCAATTGCTTCCTGGGAATTCGCCGAAATGGTAACTTCACCGTTGTTTTCGATTGATATATCCGCACCCGTATCTTCCTGTATCTTTTTGATAACACGTCCGCCGGGGCCGATGATTTCGCCTATCTTTTCCACGTCTACGATGAGAACGGCAATTCTCGGTGCATGTGGTGAAAGATTCTCTGATGGGCTGGATTTAGCCTTGTTCATTTCATTCAGAATATGCAGGCGGCCTTCTTTTGCCTGCTCAAGGGCATTGCGCATGATATCCATGGTGATGCCTTCAATTTTTATATCCAGCTGAAAAGCTGTAATTCCATCAGTTGTACCGGCTACCTTGAAATCCATATCACCAAGATGGTCTTCAAGACCCTGGATATCACTTAAAATGGCGTATTTCTCACCTTCAAGAACCAGACCCATGGCAATACCTGCCACCGCTCCCTTCAAAGGAACACCTGCGTCATACATGGCAAGTGATCCTGAACATACCGTTGCCATTGACGATGAACCGTTTGACTCAAGCACCTCTGATACTATTCGAATAGTATATGGGAAATCCTTGTCTTCAGGCAACGCGTATTCAAGGGCCCGTTCTGCCAGCATACCATGTCCGATCTCACGTCGACCGGTACCACCCACTCTTCCGGTTTCACCAACACAAAATGGAGGAAAATTGTAATGCAGCATAAATCGCTTATATTCAGATTCGATGAAATCGATGCTGTCGATTCGCTGTGAATCTGATACTGTTCCCAGCGTCACGATTCCAAGACTCTGAGTCTGCCCCCGGGTAAATACGGCTGACCCGTGTGCCCTTGGCAAAAGGCCTACAATACTGTCAATAGGTCGAATGTCTTTCACTCCACGTCCGTCGGCCCTGCTGCCATTCTCAAGAATTCGTTTTCGAACAATTTCAGCATCAATATCAGAAACGATTGAATAAACCAGGTTTATGGTCTCAGGAAATTCTTCTGCCAGGTCTTCAGTAACTTTCGCAACAATGTCATTCTCCGCTGCTTCCCTGGCCTTCTTTTCCTTGATCTCCACAAGCTTTTCAACGTCGGCATAATATCTTTCCCGAATCACCTTTTCAAGAGTTTCATCAGAAGTTTTCGGGGTATACTCCATTAAGGGCTTACCAATGCTGTCCCGCATTTCTTTTTGAGCGTTACAGATTTTCTTAATGCTTTCGTGGGCCATTTCCACAGCCGTAAGAATTTCATCTTCACCAATATTTTTCGCAGAGCCCTCTATCATGGTTACCGCATTCTCGGTACCGGCTACAATCAGGTCAATATCGCTTTTATCCATCACTTCAAGTGGTGGGTTAATTAACCAGTTGCCGTCAACCCGTCCTACACGAACGGCACCCACCGGCCCCTTGAAAGGAATTCCTGATATACACACCGCCGCTGACGCGGCATTAATGGCAAGCACATCCGGTTGATTTATCCTGTCAGCCGACAATACATAAATAATTATCTGCACTTCGTTAACAAAATCCTTCGGGAAAAGGGGACGAAGAGGCCTGTCAGTAAGTCTGCATGTCAATATTTCCCGGTCACTCTGCCTGCCTTCACGCTTAATGAATCCACCCGGAATTTTTCCGGCAGAGTAGGTTTTCTCCCTGTAATCAACCATCAATGGAAAGAAATCCTGCCCCTGTTGAACCGATTTTGAAGCTACAACAGACGCAAATACCACTGTTTCTCCACATGACACCGTCACCGCGCCATCTGCCTGTTTTGCCAGGTATCCTGAACTGAATTGTATTGAATTATCTCCAATATCAACTTTATAATCAACACTCATGTTATTTTATCCTTACATAATTAAAACTTCACTGGCACGGTTACCTGTCCAGCGTAGTACAATCTTTTTTAGGAAAGCAGACTATTATCGTCGCAATCCAAGAGATTGTATGAGGTCCCTGTATCGATCGATATTCTTATTTCTAAGGTAATTTAGAAGCCGGCGCCTCTGGCCAACCAGTTTCAGCAATCCCCTTCGGGAATGATGATCTTTTTTGTGTACCTTAAAATGATCGGTAAGGTGACTGATCCTTTCTGAAAGAAGAGCAATTTGTACTTCAGCTGATCCGGTATCAGTTTCATGCTTTCGGTACTTGTCGATAATCTCGTTTTTCTGAATCATACTCCTTCTTTATCCTCCTGATTTGGTGAAAATAATTACTTTTCATATATTACAACAGCAACAAATTTCAATTCTCTTCGTCTACCGTAACAGGTACGAAATCATTATTGTACGTCAAGAAATAAATATCCTGAAAACGCACTAAAATTATAGCACCTGAAGCTGCACACTACAACAGAATTACGCATTCCCGTTATACAGAAAATACATGTCGATATTTCACCCTGAATGGGTGAGCATGCAATTCTGCTACGGCCAGCAATTCCCCGTCCCGGCTTACTACACGGTAATATTTACCATCTCCACCGGTAACTTCTTCTACGTCTTCTTCATAAATGGGTGCACCATGGGGTACTTTTTCGGCCCTGTTATCTGACACAACAACCGAGCCGAAATCATCAATGGCCCGATCCGCGGGTATCACGAATTCGCCATTCAGCTCCCCATTTTCCAGCATAAGGTCCAGTTGATCCGGCGTAACTGCCTGTTCAACCTTGAACTTCCCCGACCTGGTGCGGCGTAATTCCGCAAGGTAGGCACCCGTGCCAAGCATTTCACCTATATCCCTTGCAAGTGAACGAATATAGGTTCCCTTTGAACATATAACCCTTATCTGCAGGGTTCTATTCTCAATATCAACTTTTTCAATTACCAGTGAATGTATTTCAACAGGTCGGGGCTTCATTTCCAATTCTTCACCCCCGCGGACCCTGTCAGACGCTCTCTTCCCTTCTATTTTCAATGCCGAATACCTGGGTGGAACCTGTTGGATCTTCCCGCTAAAAGCCACGGGTATTTTTGACACCTCGTCAAACACCTCATCCGGCACATCCCTGGTCTCCAGCACCTCTCCATCAGCATCACAGGTATCTGTTATCGTTCCCAGTACAACTGTACCCGTATATTCCTTTTTTCCTTCAATGAGAAACGTGGCCAGTTTGGTGGTTCTCCCGGTACAGATAACCAGTAGCCCGGATGCCCATTTATCCAGGGTTCCACAATGGCCCGCTTTTTTTATATGCAACTGTTTCCTCAGCCGGCGAATAACATCAAAGGAGGTTATACCTGCGGGTTTGTCCATAAGTAGTACTGCGTTATGAAGATAATTCAAGTCCACAACCGGTCATCCTGCTATTCAGATGCGTTATCCTCCGGGTCAGTGTTATCACCCGTTGGATCATCATTTTCATGTGATGCGATCTGGTCTTTTTGAATCTGTTCCAGCCTGGCCACCATCTCGACTCCTTCCTTAATGGAAGTATCAATATGAAACCTGATCTGAGGCAAGATCCTTAACTGAATACTCTTTCCAACCCTGTATTGTATATACTTCCGGGCCGACTCAAGGCCCATCAGGGATTTCCTTACATCTCTCTCGTCACCAATCATTGATACCATAACATCTGCATATGAATAGTCTTTGCTCAGGTTTACACCGGTCACCGTTACAAAACCGATTCGCGGATCCTTTATTTCGGTCAAAAGTACGTCACCCACAATTCTTTGAATCTGAGCCTCAAGTTTCTGCTTTCTGTATCCGGCCATTATCCCTGCTGTCCGGGTGTATTTTTCTCTGCGTTTCGCTTGTCTGTACTTCGCTTGTCCGCGTCTTCCAGTTTTTTCGCTACTTCAAAAGTTCTATAGGTTTCAAAGGCATCGCCCTCTTTAATGTCGTTATAATCCTTTAATCCAAAACCGAACTCCTGGCCGCCTTCTACCAGCGATACATCGTCCTTGAACCTCTTCAGCGATTTCAACTCGCCATCATAGACCACAACACCATCCCGAATAATACGCATCTTATCACTTCTGTTCACCTTCCCGCTTAGACAGATAGCACCGGCAACTGTTCCCACCCGGCTTACCTTGAAGGTCTGTCGTATCTCACCTGTTCCGGTTACTTCTTCTTTAACCTCGGGTGAAAGCATTCCTTCCATGGCAGCCCGTATATCATTGGTAACATCGTAAATGATATTGTAGAACTTGATAGAAACTTTCTCCCTTTCAGCAATATCAGCTACACGGGAAGTGGGCCGTACATGGTAACCGATAATCAGGGCATTTGATGCCGAGGCCAGCATAACATCGGATTCGTTTATGCCCCCCGTTGCGGCATGAATAACCTTTACCTTGATCTCACTGGTAGAAAGCTTTTCAAGTGAATCCTTAAGGGCCTGCACTGAACCGTCAACATCACCCTTTATAACAATGCGCAGTTCCTGCATCGCTCCCTCGCGAATCATATCGTTGAGATCTTCGAGGGTAACCTTCTTTATCTTCTGTGCGCTTTCTATACGCTTCATTTCCTGTCGCTTCTGTGACACCTGCTTGCTGTATTTATCTGACTGTACAACCTGGAATGGATCACCCGCGGCAGGTACACCGGAAAGCCCCACCACCTCGACAGGGGTGGATGGTCCTGCTTTTTCAACGGTGCCCCCCTGATCGTTAAACATGGCCCGAACCTTTCCTGAATATATGCCCACCACGAATGGTTCACCAACCTGCAGGGTTCCGTTCTGCACAAGAACAGTGGCGACAGGCCCTCGGCCCGGATCAAGCTTGGATTCTACCACCGTACCCTGGGCGTGCAGCCTGGGGTTTGCCCGCAATTCAAGCATCTCTGACTGTATGAGAATCAATTCAAGCAAGTCATCAATATGGAGAATTTCCTTCGCGCTGATTTCCGCCATCAGGGTTGAACCACCCCACTCTTCAGGAATCAGTTCATAATTGGACAATCCCTGTTTCACATTCTGAACATTGGCCTCGGGAAGATCCACTTTGTTGATGGCAACAATGATGGGCACCCCGGCATCCTTGGCGTGGTTTATTGCTTCTACAGTTTGCGGCATGACACCATCATTGGCAGCAACTACCAGCACAACAATATCGGTAACCCGTGCTCCCCTTGCCCTCATCGTGGTAAAAGCCTCATGACCCGGTGTATCCAGAAATGTGACGTACTTATCATGCACCTTTACCCGGTACGCACCGATATGCTGTGTTATGCCCCCATGTTCAACGCTGGTAACGTTGGCCTTGCGTATGGCATCAAGAAGCTTGGTTTTACCATGGTCGACATGCCCCATGACTGTAACAATGGGTGGCCGGTTCTGCCAGTCTTCATCTTTATCTTCTTCTTTAAGCTTGATCACCGTTTCATCGAAAAGAGACACCACTTTTACTTCGGTGCCATACTCAGCGGCAAGTATCTCTGCGGTTTCGGCATCAATGACCTGGTTGATAGTGGCCATAACCCCTATCTGCATAAGCTTTGCAATGACTTCGTTGGCCTTTACATTGAGCTTCTTTGCCAGATCGCCTACCTGTATGGTTTCCGTAATTTCAATATTTTTCGGGGTAACCACTTCTCTTGGTTTTTTCTGTACGGCCTGGGGTTTCTTCTTTTTGAACCCGATACTCTTTTCCCTGAGTTCTTCTCTTTCCCGCTTGGTTCCTTTCTTTTTCGCCTTTTCCTTGGATTTTTCTTTTCCTTTCTGGCGTTTTTTTGAATCTTCCTTCATGGAACCAATTTCTATTTTTTCACCTTCAACAACAGGCTTCTTACCTTCCCGTTTATCACCTTCTTCACGCGGCTTGCCCCTTTTCTCTTCTGTGGGAGCACCACGTTTTGCGCCTTCTTCCGTTTTCTTTTTCTCAACCGGTTTTCTGGAAGTTGCTGCTTTTTTTGTTTCAGCAGCAGGCTTTTCTGCCCTTTCAGGTTTTCTTGTCTCTCTGGGCTTATCTGCTTTCTTTGCTTCTTCTTTCTGTTCTTCGTCTTTCTGAATTCCTTCTTTCAGTTCCTTAGAAACATGGACTTTTCGTTTCAGTTTAATCTTCTTGCCCTTGCGATCTGATTTCTGTTTCTCAAGAAGCTGTCGCGTTTCCTGTGCCCGGTGTTCTTTTATGGTTTCAATTTTCTTTTCCACCAGGAACACATCATCATCTTTTATTTCTGACTCTTCATTTGTGCACTTGATATCCAGTTCTTTGCATATCTTCAGAACATCTTCAAGTGAAACGTGGTTTTTTGTTGCAATATCAACTGCTTTCATGAATACCCTTGGTCTTAGTTAAGTTTTAATCAATATATATAGCAATATATTTTTATACACTATTATTCTTTTATCTCATCATCTTCGCTTTTTTCAACTTCAGCAGTATCTGCTTCAGTTTCTTCAGAAACATCAGGGGTTTCTTCTTCCTCTTCACTTTCTTCAGCTTCTTCAGATCCTGCTTCTTCTACAACTTCTTCTGAATCTGTTTCTTCAGGTTCGTCTTCCTCATCTTCATATTCCTCATCTTCGTCGAAGTCAACATATTCTTCCAGAATACCCATGATTTTCTCAGCTGTCTTCTCGCCAATACCGTCAAGTTTCTTGAGGTCTTCAAGTGAGGTTTCAACCAGGTCTTCTACAGAGAATATTCCCCCTGCTTCAAGAAGTTTTATTACCCGCGCGTCAAAGCCCGGTAGTTCTTCAAGTGACGTTTCATCATCAGGAGCCGACGAGAACAACTGTTCAACCATTGCCCTTGATTCGCTTGAGCTGAGGAATTCCCTGTACTGCTCTTCTGTCTTGATATCTATGTCAAATCCGCACAGCCTGCTTGCGAGCCTGGCATTGTGCCCGTTTTTACCAATTGCAAGCCGGTACTGATCATTTTCAACAACCGCGATAACACCACCGCCTACTGTCTCCACAATTTCTTTTACCCGGGCCGGTGTGAGGGCATTAGCCGCCATTGCCTTCTTTTCTGACGAATATTCAACTACGTCGATTTTTTCACCTTCAAGCTCTCGTACGATTGACTGAATTCGGATCCCCTTCATGCCGACACAGGCACCCACACTGTCGATATCGTCCCTGTCGCTTGATACCGCCACCTTTGTTCGCATGCCGGCTTCACGTACTATGGCCTCGATCTCAACGATACCATCATATACTTCCGGTATTTCCATCTCAAATAGTCTTTCGACGAAGCGGGTGTGCGCTCTTGACAGTATAACACTTGGTCCTTTCGTATTCTTCTGCACACTGAGTACCAGTGCCTTGATGCGTTCTCCTATCTTGAAATGCTCCAGCTGTGACTGCTCCCTGTAGGGAAGTATTCCCTCGGTTCTGCCAAGATCGACGTACATGGCTTCCCTTGTTCTTCGCTGAAGGTATCCATTGATGAGGTCGCCTTCCCTGTCCTTGAACTCTTCATATATTATATTCTTTTCAGCTTCTTTTATCTTCTGCATGATAACCTGCTTTGCAGTCTGCGCGGCAATTCTTCCAAATGACTGCAGCGGGTTCTCTTCTACATATATATCGTCTCCAAGTTGCACGTCAGGATTAATCTTCTTTGCTTCTGCGAATGCTATCTCTTCAGCCCGGTTCATGGGGTTATTAACCACCATCTTTTTTGATATGAGTTTTATTGTGTTTGTATCCCGGTCAAACTCCACATCAACATCACGCGAGGGTCCATACTGCTTCTTATAGGCCGATAGCATGGCTGACTGCACAATCTCTTCTATTTCATCCTTTGAAATACCCTTCTCAGCGGCAATCTGGTGCAGTGCTTCGAAAAAATTGATACTCATCTTCTTTTCCCTTCAATACTCAAGATTTGCTTTTGCAATAGTGTGTAACGCGATGTTTACTTCTTTACCGTCATCGCTAACCGTAATCATATCATCAGAAACAGCTTCAAGGGTTCCCTTCACCGTTTTGCGCGTTCCCTGGTCATCATATACCACCTTAACCGGGGCATCTGTAAATCTCGCAAACTCTTCACCTGTACGAAGTTTTCTTTTCAGCCCGGGTGAGGATACCTCGAGTTTATAATTGATCATCAGTTCTTCTGAATCCAGCCGTTCTGTCAAGTCCCTGCTGAATGTCTCGCAATCGTCCAGGGAAATCCCCTTTTCGTGGTCAATCTTCACCACTACCTGCGAATTTTCTCCCTTTAAAAGCACCGACGATTCATACACGATGTACCCCAGCTTGTCAGCCACATCGCTGATCATCAACTTGATTTCGTCCTGAATATCCATCAGCCGGCACCCCGTGAAAGTCTTCTGTTACAAAAAAGAGAGTGGATCACCACTCTCTCCTCAGGCGCTTCACTAAAGAGACAGGGGCAGAAATAAACCCCTGTGTCAGTATCATTAATTAACGCATAAATTTCAAGTTTTTTTCTTATTATCTAGATTATTCCATTATAACCTTCACCCATCATCACTCACAAACCGCACAGTCTTTCCACCATCCTCACGACGAATACGCCCCTTTTCCTCCAGATGTTGTATGGTAACGATTACCCATCCTTCCACAAGAGCCCGACGCATTGATCCTTCGCCCGGATATACTGTTTCAAGCAGCCGGTGAAAGGATATGCCTTTCTGTCCCGCAGCCCTGACAATATTCATAATTTCTTCGGTACGGGAGTGACGATACTGTATGATCTCTTCCACACGCTCTACGGGGTTCTCTACCGGGCTACCGTGGGCACTGAGTATACGCGTAATTCCCGGAAGCTTCTTTATACGCTCCAGGGTGTTGATATAATCTGCGAGATTTGAACGGGGCGGGCCAAGCCAGGTGGTAATGCTTCTGAGCACGTTATCACCGGCAAGCAGTATACCCGTCTCCTGCCGGTATAACATTACATGATCATCGCAATGACCATGTCCCGACAGAATATCCCAGGTTTCACCGTTGATATCGATTTTTGATTCTTCTTCAATTAATTCATCGGGGTTGGGCAGAAAGGTAACACCGAATATTTTGTTATAATAAAGCCGTGACAACTGCTGATGCATAAATTTTTGAAACCCGCTCTGGCGGTGTGAAAATACACCCTGCTCATACTGGGGTTCAGCATACGACTGGCGATATATCGCGGCTGATGTGATCCTCTCTGCCATTTTTTTTGTAAGGAGCACAGACAATCCCAGTTCTTTGCGCATCCCCTTTAATCCCGAGAAATGATCAGGATGGGTGTGACTGGGCAGGATACGCCCGATGCGGCACACCTTCCCCTGTTCTTCAAATCGCTGTTGTATGGCCTCAACACTTTTACGGGCATGCTGTATATCATGCCTGGTTCCATATCCCGCGTCGAAGATAAGTCCGTTATGACCCGCAAGTACGTATATATTCATGGGAGGTTTTATTCCCCCCATTCCCGCCTTCTGCCTGACAAGAAAAATATTATCCGCCACTTCATGTAAATCCGTCATGTCGCATCCTCTAATAATGAAGTGAATATCAACTTATATGTTTAAGCATAAATCCTTTCCAACTACCCTCTTCCATCTCTTCAATTATAACCAGTTTGTGCAAGGCAAACAATTTCTTAATATCATCTTCCCATTTTTCCCCGATGCCGCTGAGTATCATCACCCCATCGGTTGCCAGCAGGCTGATGAGATGTTTCATGTTTTTTTCTATAATGAAGGTAAGCAGGTTAACCACTACCAGGGAATACTTCTTCTCCGGAGTGAAATCCGCCAGGTCACTGGTGAAAAAGGATATGTCTTCGCAGCCGTTTCGAACAGCATTTTCATGCGCCCTGACAACTGAAGGCTTATCTACGTCAAAGGCATGAATGGTGGAAAGCCCCAGCTTGCGGGCAATAATGGCGAGAATCCCGGTTCCGGTGCCCACGTCAAGCATTCCCACCTGGCCTTTTTCGTCCTCCCCCATGTCTTGAAGGTGCTTTTCCATCATGAGAGCACACATCCGGGTGGTGGGATGCCCACCATCACCAAAGGCGTCCCTTGGATCAAGTTGGATAACGTGATCATACAAGCGGCTGCCGGGTGATGAATATCCCGCCGGTTCGATGTATATGTGCTCAGTTACCTCTGTGCCGTGAAAGTATTCCATCCAGCGGTATTTCCATGACATCTCCTCCATCTCGGTTATCATGAGATCGAAGCCCGGAAACTGTTGTGCCAGCATGTCCTTTCTATCAAAGATCCCTGTCATTTTTAATTCAGGCTCATCAACATCATCAACAGAAACACTCTGTGCCCCGGCATTAAAAAGACGGTCTGTCATTAATTCTTCTTCATCTGGTTTAACTGTAAATTGAACCATGTACATAATAATCACGATATTCCATAAGCGTATGAACTATGTAAACCCGCATCTACTTACATCATTCAGGATTTGAATTATCAATAGTAAACTTTCTGATGTATCTTCTGTCAATAATATCCTTGATTCTGAACCAGGTTCTGCCGCCAAGTACCAGTTTTCCCCTGATAGCGATACCATAGCCGGCCAGGTTCATAATAAGCAGGTATTTTTTCTGGGGAACAAAGGTCTCAAGATTTTCACCACGGCTGTATGCCATTATGTTACGATACAAGAGGGGCCCCTGCCGTACCGCGTAGACCCCTGCCTTCGGCAGTGGATGGGGAGAAAAATAGATTCCGTCACCGGTGCCGAAAATATAAGGATAATTCCGCGCCTGGAGATATTCATTGACATCAAGTCCTCCATCAGGCCCCGTTTTCATCCCTGAGCGTGAAAATATTTCGGGGGGGACAATCCCGGTTGCCATGATGCACATGTCCATGGGAATATCCTGACCCCCTTCTAATGATACATTTTTGTTGTTTATTCCTGTTACCCTGGTATGCTCATGCACCTCAATGTCATGATTGCTGAGCCATTTGCGTGCCTTTCGTGATGCCCTTTCGGGAAATCCCTCCAGGAGGGCACCAGAGGTGACGATGATCACCCGGGCATCAAGTGAAAGTTCCCTGGCCCTGCCATATACATTCGCGGCAATCTCCACACCCGCGGCTCCACCTCCTGCCACAACCACACGCATAGAAGATTCTTTTTCTGCCTGTTCAAGCTGCACACGGGCCAGGTACAGGTTTGCCAGCGGTTTGACGGGATATACTGTTCCATTGCTGTCAACCGGTATTGTATCCTGTATCACGCTTCCGGTATTGCATGAGAGCACGTCAAACTCCATGATCTTGCCCCCCGAGGTGTAAATAACCCGCCGTTCGGGGTCAATTTTCATTACCGAGTCTTCTATAAATTCACCACCCCCCCGGTGTACCATTTTCTCGATGTCAAACCGTGTATCCTCCGGCGCGTACATGCCTCCAAGCATTCCCGGTACCATTCCCGAGTAATAGTGATACCGCGAGGAATTAATCACCACCACCCGATACCCGGTCTCCACCATTTGTTTGATTCTTGACACTGTATATAGATGTCCATGCCCGGCACCAATCAACAGTAGGGTCATCCCCATATCACGGTCTCCAAAAAGTACATTTTTGTATTTCACACCTGAATTTCATACATTATTGTAGTAATCATCAGGCATGTGATACACCCGGGAGCTAATATTCATGGTCTTTTGTTCACCAGAAGTCTTTTTGTATATTCATTCACCTTATTTTTGCAACTGACTTCTACTTTTTTCTTATAAAAAAATCACCTTTCAGCATTTTTTATGAATGTAAACCTGTATTACCGTCATTTCTATCTCATCTGGCACGAACCGTGCGTATATATGTCATATATCAAGTGTAAATCATTAAAAGGAGAATGACAATGAGAACTTTACGAAACGCAGGCTTATTAATACTCTTTGTCTTCGGATCAGCTGTCACAGCTTTTGCCGGGGAAACCGTGCCTGAACCGGTTTCAAGTATCAAGGCAATCAATGTTGTCTGGACACTTGTTGCCGCCTTCCTGGTATTCTTCATGCAGGCGGGATTTGCCATGGTGGAGATCGGCTTCACAAGGGCAAAAAGTGCCGGGAATATAATCATGAAAAACCTGATGGACTTTTCAGTAGGCTCCATCGCCTTTTTCATGATAGGTTTCGGCCTCATGTTCGGCAATTCAATTGCCGGGTTCATGGGGTCTTCAAATTTTTTCCTGTCAGATGCAACCCCCGGAAACCCCGATGGTCTCTGGATGTTCGCCTTCTGGCTTTTCCAGGCCGTGTTTGCCGCGACCGCTGCCACCATCGTCTCGGGGGCCATGGCCGAACGAACAAAGTTCACCTCGTACATGATGTACAGTATCTTTATTACGGCAGTAATCTACCCGATATCCGGACACTGGATATGGGGAGACGGATGGCTGGGTGGCCTGGGTTTTGTTGACTTCGCGGGTTCAACCGTGGTACACTCAGTGGGAGGATGGGCGGCACTGATGGGCGCCATGCTGCTTGGCCCAAGGATCGGCAAGTACAATCCTGACGGCACACCCCGCGCCATACCGGGTCACAGTCTTCCACTTGCGGCCCTCGGGGTTTTCATACTCTGGTTTGGATGGTTCGGATTTAACCCCGGCAGCACTACCGCCGGTGACGATCTCTCCATTGCTTTTATTGCAGTAAACACCAATCTTGCCGCGGCAGCCGGGGCAATCACCGCCATGTTCACCATATGGCTGAAATCGGGAAAGCCGGATGTCAGCATGAGTCTCAACGGCGCGCTGGCCGGTCTTGTGGCGATTACCGCTGGATGTGCGGCTGTCTCACCTGCAAGTGCCATAATCATCGGGGCAATTGCGGGTATTGTAGTTGTGCTCTCGGTGGAATTCATCGACTTCAAGCTGCGAATAGATGACCCGGTTGGTGCCATATCCGTACACGGTGTGTGTGGTGCCCTTGGTACCCTGCTTGTTGGGCTTTTTGCCCAGGCATCATATGCCGGAGAAGGCGTAAACGGCCTTTTTTACGGCGGCGGCTTTAGCCTGCTTGGCGTTCAGGCCCTTGGAGTGCTTGCGGTATTCGGCTGGGTAACTGTCACATCAGGACTTCTTTTCTTTACTATAAAGAAAACCGCTGGCCTGCGTGTGTCAAAAGACGAGGAGATTCGGGGCCTCGACATCGAAGAACACGGCATGGAATCCTATTCGGGTTTCCAGATCTTTATCAGCCAGTAAAGGAGGCAGTCCATGAAACTGATAATAGCGTATATACAACCAGAACGTCTTAACGATGTAAAACAGGAACTCTTCAAGGCTAATGTCATGAAGATGTCGGTAACCAACTCCCTTGGTTGCGGGCAACAGGGGGGTTACATGGAAACCTACCGGGGTGTCCCCATCGAGGTAAACCTGTTGAAAAAAATTCGCCTCGAGATCGCGGTAAATGATGATTTCGAAACAATTACCATTGATGCCATCATACGCGGATCACGCAGCGGCAACATCGGTGACGGCAAAATATTTGTGCAGGACTTGCGGAATTGCATTCGCATTCGCACCGGGGAAGAAGGAACAGACGCAATAGGGTAAACAATTATTTGTAAACTATATAACTATTAAGGAGATCATTATGAAGAAGACATTAGTCGCACTATCACTGACACTTGTTTTTTCACTGGCCATGATGCCGTCCATGAACAAAGCGCATGCCGAAGATTCATTTCTTAAAATACCTGTTGGGATAAGTTACAGCAGCACCTACTGGTGGAGAGGGGTTGAATTAAACGGTAAGGGTGTTGGCGTCATCTGGCCATCGGCAGGACTTGAATTCGGTGATACCGGACTTTCACTATCGGTGGCAGCAGGTATTAACGAGGATTACCTGGTGGTCAACGAAACAGGCGAACCCAATGAAGCCGAGGTATACCATGAATTCGATTACGGTCTTGCCTACAGTGTTTCAACCGGCATTCTCTCGGTTGACCTGGGGGTGATGTATATTCACTATCCATTCTACGACGAGGTTGATGATACGGCAACCGATCCATCATTCGTTGAAGGCTCCCTGGGGCTGGGGCTGGATATTCCCCTTTCACCTGCTCTTGAAGTATACTATGATTATTACGTCAAAGAGAGCGATGAAGGCACACCCCAAAACGAAGACTATTATGTAAAGCTTTCCATCGGGCATGACCTGATCAGCACAGACAGCTTTACCTTCAGCATGGGTGCATGGGGAGCGTATTACAACAACGCCTATTTTGACGCGAAGGGCTTCAGTGACGCCGGCGTATCTCTTGGCACCAGCAGCATGTATGAAGGAATTGAATTTACATCGGCAGTATATTATGCCAGGACCCTTGATTCTGATTTCATGGCAGACTATGACCTTGACGGTGATTCACGACCTTCTGCCCTGCGAAACCACCTGTGGGCTGAATTTGGAGTGGCCACAACATTTTAATACGTATCTATGGCCCGTAATGGGTGCATAATTACATTTATGTAAAAAAAAGGCCGGTTTGGGAACTTGAAGTCATTTATTCTTTCCCTGCCGGTCTTTTGTTATATATTAGTGTATATTATATCATGGAAGCCTTTTATATGGATACAGAAAACAAAACCCACATGCCCGTGCAACCCGATCCACAACAGATAGATCTGGAAAGCAGGGAATCAGAACTGCTGTACGCTATTGGTAAGATTTTTACTTCCACCTCAGACATGGAAGAATTGATGCACAATGTACTGACGCTGCTTGCCTCACATCTTGGAATCGAGCGGGGGGCCATCTCTATTCATCATGAAAGTACCGATGATTTTTTCGTGGATGCTTCTTACGGCTATACCGATGACGAGGTTACAAGGGGGCGCTACAGGGCCGGTGAAGGTATTACTGGATCAGTGATCAGTTCCGGAAAACCACTGGTTGTCCCTTCCATCGACAGCGAACCATTGTTTCTGAACAAAACCGGCGCGAAGCTTCGAAACACCGGGCAAAACATGGCTTTCATGTGCGTACCCATCATCCTTGAAAACAGGGTTATCGGAACCATCTCCATCGATAAATACAAGAAGGCCCACCACTCCTTTCTTGAAGAGCTTCGAACCCTGAGTGCCGTATCGGTTATGATCGCACACGCGGTAAACACCCGAAGAGAGATGGTGCAGAAGGAAACTCTACTTGAAGAAGAAAACAGGCTTTTGAAGATCAAGCTTTCCAAATTACGTCCCGGCAATATCCTGGGAAATTCACATATAATGCAGGAGCTCTATGAAAAGATAATGCTTGTGGCTCCCACAACGTCAACAGTACTTATTACCGGGGAAAGCGGTACAGGAAAAGAACTAATCGCAAATGCCATATTCGAAAACAGTCCCAGGAGAAACAAGCCCTTCGTAAAGGTGAACATAGCAGCACTTCCTGAGAATCTCATCGAGAGTGAGCTCTTTGGCTATGAAAAAGGCGCATTCACAGGGGCTTCATCCATGAAGAAAGGTCGTTTCGAGATGGCCGACGGGGGAACCATATTCCTTGATGAAATCGGCGATCTTCATGTTTCACTACAGGTAAAGCTTCTTCGCGTAATCCAGGAGAGAAATTTTGAACGGATAGGGGGGACAAGGCCGCTGCCCCTTGACGTGAGGGTAATAGCGGCCACACATCAGAACCTTGAAGAAAAAATTGCCCGCAAGGAATTCAGGGAAGACCTGTACTACAGGCTGAACGTGTTTCCCCTCTTTGTTCCCCCGCTTCGGGAAAGAAAAGCCGACATCATGCTTCTTGCTGACCACTTTCTTGAAAAGTACAACAAAGAATTCAACAAGAATATCAGCCGCATCAGCAGCGAAGCTATTGACATGCTGGTAAGTTATCACTGGCCGGGAAACGTTCGGGAGCTTGAAAACGCAATCCAGAGGGCAGCCATACTCAGCAACGAGATGGTAATCAGAAGTTACCACCTTCCCCCGTCATTGCAGATGGCAGATGATACGACGGAAGGCATACGCAACCTGGAAGAAATGATCAACCAGTACGCCAGGGAGATCATCATTGATCATCTGAAGATAACCCGCGGCAACATCACCAGGGCCGCCACCCTGCTTGGCACTACCACCCGGATTCTCAATTACCGCGTAAAAGCTCTGGGCATCGATTTTACCAGGTACAGAACACCGGCCCCCTAACCGCAGCGTGAAAAACCGCACATGCGGCATACTGAGCATCCTGACTCGAATTCCAGGGGCCCGTGGCAATCGGGGCATACCCCGACCATTACCGCGTCACTGCCCTTCCCGTTGGTTTCAGCGTTATTACGGGCATCTTCTTTACCCGGATCGCCTTTTCCCTGTTCCTGTCCCGCGTACATCTCCATCGCCTTGGCAATGGCATCAGCACATGAATATATACGGCCCCCTTTTACCCATGCCTGGTTGGGACAGCGCACCCCTTTCAACTGCTTGATTATCTGCTCAGGTTCGACCCCGGATCGCAGGGAAAGTGATATAAGCCGGCTCACCGCCTCTGTCTGGCTTGCCGCGCAGCCGCCCGCCTTACCCATGGTGGCAAACACCTCGAACAGTCCTTCCTCGTCCTCGTTGATGGTAACATACAGTGAACCGCAACCGGTATCCATCTTCCGGGTGGCCCCCCAGGTAATATCTTTGCGGGGACGCGGCTTTATGTGGGCATGGGCCGCGTACACCTCCACCTTGCCTTCTTCGGTTATACGGTGAGTAACCTCTTCATCCCGCGCTACCTGCAACACCTGTGCGTCCCGGGAGCCGTCCCTGTACACTGTAACACCCTTGCATCCCTGGTTGAAGGCCATCATGTACACTGTTTCAATGTGTTCACGGGTTGCGGTATGGGAGAAGTTCACGGTCTTTGAAACCGCGTTATCCACGTATTTCTGAAAGGCCGCCTGCACCATAACATGCCATTCGGGAGTTATATCATGTGCGGTCACAAAGATGTTCTGGATGTCCTCCGGAATATCTTCCATGTTTTTCACTGAACCCGTTTTGGCCACCCGCTGCATGATCTCTTCTGAATAAAGACCCCGCTCTTCCATGACTTCCCTGAACCGGGGGTTTGTCTCTACCAGGGTATTGTTGTCCATCACGTTACGCACATACGCAAGGGCAAACACTGGCTCAACACCGCTTGAGGTACCCGCTATTATACTGATGGTCCCCGTTGGCGCGATGGTTGTGGTTGTGGCATTACGAAGGGGAGGTTCTTCCATCTCGGCATATTCAGATTTATCGAAATTCGGGAAGGCGCCGCGTTCATCAGCCAGTGCTCGTGAGGCGTCTTTTGAGGCGTCCTGTATGGTAGCCATAACCTGCTCTGCCACCTCGAGGGCCTTCTCTGAATTGTAAGGTATTCCCATCCTGATAAGCAGATCCGCGAACCCCATGATGCCAAGGCCAATTTTTCGGTTGGCCCTGGTATTCTCTTCAATTTCCTTCAATGGATAACGGTTGCAGTCAATAACATTGTCAAGAAAATGAACGGCATCCTTCGTGATCTCTTTCAGCTTCTCGTAATCTACCGTGCATGTGCCACTATCATCCTTTACAACTGTATTCAGGTTGATAGACCCCAGGTTACATGATTCGAAGGGTAAGAGGGGCTGCTCACCGCAGGGGTTGGTGCTTTCAATAAGACCAACCTTTTTTAATACGTTTTTTTCATTTATTTTGTCAATAAACACTACTCCCGGCTCACCGTTTTTCCACGCCATATCTACGATCAGCGAAAAAACATCCCGGGCATTTAACTTTCTAACCGGCTCTCCCGTTCGTGGGCTGATAAGATCGTACTCACCGTCAGTTTCTACCGCCTTCATAAACTCATCGGTAATGGCAACCGAGCAGTTAAAATTGGTCAACTTGTCGGTATCCTCTTTTGCGGTGATGAAATCAAGTATATCAGGATGGGTGACATGCAAAATTGCCATGTTGGCACCACGCCTTGTCCCCCCCTGTTTCACTGTTTCGGTGGCACTGTTGAATATGTTCATGAACGAAACCGGGCCGCTTGATACCCCGGTGGTGGAACGAACCACGTCATTTTTCGGACGCATCCGTGAGAATGAGAACCCCGTACCGCCACCACTTTTGTGAATGAGCGCCATGGATTTTATGGTATCAAATATACCTTCCATCGAATCTTCTACCGGCAGCACGAAACAGGCCGACAGCTGGCCCAGGGGCTTTCCAGCGTTCATCAGGGTAGGACTGTTGGGAATAAACTCCATGTTCACCATCATCTCGTAAAAGCGGGTAGCCACGCTGTTCACCTGTTCAGCGGTTTTCCCATAATTGAGATCCGCCGAAGCGATAAATTTACCTATGCGCTCAAACATCTCCCTGGGTGTTTCTATCAATTCACCGGACTCGTCTTTCGAAAGATACCGTTTCTCCAGAACTAACAACGCGTTCTCCGACAATGCGGGATCTGCCTTTGACTGTATCTTTATGGATTCCCATCCTGTAGTATTCTCTGTATTGGTATGTGCCACGTCTTCCTCCCTGGTGCAGGTAATATTGGGTGCGTACTGTTAATATATACGAATTACGCTGTTTCTGGCTATTGATTATCGTGAACGAGCTTAAAAAATTTCGAGAAGAGGTATCTCGAATCATGGGGCCCCGGGCTGGCTTCTGGATGATACTGTACCGAAAAAATGGGAAGTTTCCGATGCCGCAGTCCTTCAACGGTATTATCGTTCAGGTTCAGATGAGTTATCTCAATATCACTGTTACCCCTGAGGGATTCATAGTCGACGGCAAACCCGTGGTTCTGTGATGTGATTTCCACCCTGTCGGTATCCATGTTTTTAACCGGCTGGTTGGCACCCCTGTGGCCGAATTTAAGCTTGTAGGTAGTTCCTCCCAGCCCAAGACCCAGAAGCTGATGCCCCAGGCATATGCCGAAACAGGGGATTCCCTCTTTAGCTATATCCTGTACCAGGCCCGGTGCGTATTCTATGGCATCAGGATCACCGGGACCATTGGAGAGAAATATTCCATGGACCCCGTCTTTTAAGGCATCTTTCAGCGAAGAATTGCCGGGATACACCCTGATGTTGAAACCCTCATCCTTCAGAAGTCTCAGTATATTAGTCTTCACCCCGAAATCAAACACCCCAACCGTATATGCCCCCGGTTTCTCTTCCCCGAAGGTATAGCATTTTGTGCATGCCACCCGGGATGCCAGGTCAAGTCCTTCCATCTTCGGATGCGCCTTCACCTTTGCGAGTGCCCCATCGGGATCCCTGAAAATTCCCGCTCGCATGGCCCCCTTGTCCCGTATATACCTGGTCAGTCTCCTGGTGTCCACCCCTTCTATACCGGGCACCCCGGCCCTGGCAAGATAGTCATCCAGCGAATACTCAGCCCTGAAATTAGAAAAATGCTTACTGTATTCTTTTACCACGAATCCGGCAACCTGAACTTTCTCAGATTCCATGTCTTCGGCGTTTACCCCGTAATTACCGATCATGGGGTAGGTCATTGTTATGATCTGTCCACTATAGGATGGATCGGTCAACACTTCCTGGTATCCACTCATGGAGGTATTAAACACCACCTCGCCAATCGAATCACCGGGGTGACCAAATCCCAGGCCGGAGAATATCTCTCCATCTTCCAGTATCAGGTAGGCTTTTTCTGCCATATATATCCTCTTTGGATTGTTTTCATCATCAATGTCTTAAAATCAGCACATTTTGTTGCCATAATTATTGGGAATACTGATGGTTAGAATGTTGTCAAATATTAAATTCAGTATAACACAATTCAATGTTAAAATTCAGTAAAATAACAGGATTTTCAGGCGTAACGCAAAAAACACGTGAATTCATACCGTATTCGCCCTCAGAGTTTTGCAGGTAGCCCGGTACATCGCCGCGCTTGATGCGGTCTGGATGCCGCCCATCACCAGGTGGCGGTCGATGTTT